>CAZAQG010000006.1:27648-41684 GCA_964487445.1 uncultured Chromatiales bacterium | reverse complement strand
GTATCGCCGGGCTGGTAGGCCCTGCCGGCGCCCACCGGCTGCAGCGTTGCATCCTCGAAGCCCTTGCCGTTGGCGTCCACTTGGCCATCAAGATAGGCCTGCAGCTCGCTTTTGGGCTTGTAGGTGTAGCCGGCGGCCGGATTCAGCATGTTGATGAAATTCAGATCCAGCGCCCCATTGGGATGGCCCTGCTGAGATCCGCTGTTCTGAAAGGTGGCCATGTAGTTTGCCGGCGGGACGCCGCTTTCACTGGTGAGCCCGGCACTGTATTGACCTATGTTGCGCGCGTCCCAGAGAAACACTCCGTTGTGAAGGTCGTTCACGTCGGTGGGCGTGACGATGCGCATCATATCCTCGAGCGTCGCTTGCAGGGCGGTATTGTCCTGGGGCAGGTTGCGCACTGAGAACGTTCCGTTACCGGGCAGGCAACTCGTACTCACGTTCTCATCGCAGCTCGCCGTGCTTCCCATGTACGAGGCGGCCATGACGAAGGAAGCGCCGCCGTCGAGAAAAGCGAGGTGCGTCCTTGGAACACCCCAGTAGCGCATCATGTACCAGCCCCGGCCCATCCACATGTTCGCGAGCGCGCCGCCTGTGCCCATGACCCACACCAGCATGTCCTTGGTGGGATCGATACCATAGTCGTGAAAGAACCGATCCATCGTCGGGCCGTCCGGCACCATGCTGATGACCTGGATCACCCCGTCGGAGCGGGTCTCGACCAAACGAGTACTGTCTACAACACTGTAGGTCACCACACCGGCCGCCGGATGGGGTGTTATGTATTCCTTCCCGGCGGGACCGTTATCGATTTGCAGGATGACCAGGCGACCGGTGATACCCGCCGGACGATTGGCCGACCAGTCGTCGATCCAGGACTCCAGCGTCTTCGCGGTGATCAGGCCGTTGACGTTGTTGTTGTAATCAGCGGCGGACTCCTGAGCAATTTCCGCAGGACTGTCGGCCGTGATCACCGTTGCCGCCGTACCCGCGGCATTGAGCACCAGATCATGTGTAGTATTGTCTCGGCACGCGCCGACCAGCATCGTCAATGCGGCGAGCATGCCGATGATCAGCCCACGCATCCGCTGGGCATCGGACCGGATTCTAGTCGGTTTCATATCGTATTCTCCTGCGTCTGACAGCTTGCTCGGGAAATCGGAGAGCTTCATGGACTGTAATTTTTATTTAGCCAAGAAAATTGAAAAGAGTGCTTGACGGGATTTTTCGAGATTTCCCTGATCTCAGCTGCTGCGGGTATTCAAATTAGCATCAACCATGCCAGAGTGCCGAAATAACAGGTTTCCCATTGTGGAAAGCCAGTTACAGCGGTACCCGAACGATCGTTGGCAAATGCGATCGGTTGCATAGCTCCCGCGTTACCGGTGGGCGGTGCATTTTGCATAGTGCCGGCCCCTGAGCAGGCGCCCGTCGGGTTCCGGGAATACGCCGCAGGATCCAGCGCAGCAGCGCCCTAAAGAATCGGGAGAATACCCACGGCAAGGTGGCGCCCCGAGAGCCGGGAGTCCCGCGAACAGGGGACGGCGACCCGAAGGCGGCATAGACGGCCGTCAGTCGCGGCCTCAGTAATGCATAGGCAGCCGCGCGCCCAGTCCCAGCGCCACCGGAAGCGAAACAGGGACCGGCATCTGCGTATGAAGCGCTCGCAACGCCCGCGAGGGGGCCGGGTCCCTCGGAAAGATACGACAACGACCCTCCCGGCGGTCGATTCACGGCCCTACCAGCAGATCACGCGATCCGATGCGACCAAGGCCTCGAGCAGCCGTGCGTCAAAGCCCTCGTCCCGATCGCGCTCGGCGAGGCAGACCACCTCCTGTACGTGGCCCTCGTCGATCAGATCGATGAACCGCTGCACGGTCCCGGTCAGGTCTTCCGCCTCTTGTACGACATGCAGAATCTTCATCGGATTCGCTCCATCTCCGCGCCGTTCCGCGCTCATATACTGATCACGGCGTCGTATGCCACGATACGCCGCGAAAACGCCGGAAGGCCTATGGACGAACCTTCATTCATCGACGGGCTTTCGCCCTCTGCGAGTACTGCAATCGGGGAAATGTCCGCAAGATCCAGCGTCTCCAACTGCTCCTGCACCTGCGGATCTTCCAGGCGCAGGCGTTGCAGCAAATAGACGTCCACGCCGTTCCCGGCCAGCGTCAGACCGGCCGCGACCCGCAACGCCTCCGCCTGTTGCCTGCGCACGAGCACGGCGATTTGCTTGGGGCGGGATCGACCACTCATGCGGCTGTCTCCATCGGCGTCAAAGCACCAGGACCTTGTCGGCCCACAACATGAATTCAGAGTTCTGATACTGGCTTGCGTAGTTCACGCCCTCGATGAGTGCGCCCATATGCTCGCGCCCCCAACTCAGTTCGCATACTCCGAAGCGCATCGACGAGGAGCGCGCCTCCTGCAGAACCTCCGCATCCGACAGGACCCTGACCCCCTCCCCCGTCAGGAAGCACGCCAGCTCGATTCCTCCGGCCCTTGCCTGTGCGACCAAACCCTTCAATACCTCGACGTAACGGCTGGAGGTCACAATCAGCGCCAAGCGCCGGCCTCCCGACGTCCCCGGGTCTGCGCTCATTGCTTGATACGCCGCAGAGTGCCCGCCGCCGCGAACAACAGCGCCAGGCCGGCAAGGATATACGCGCCGTACACGAGGCCGGGGCTGACGGCGGATACGGCGGACTCGGCGTTTTTCTGGACCATTTGTCCGACAAGCGACTCCAGCGCATCCAACCTGCCCGCCGTCGCCGCCACGGCCCCCGTAATCCGCGGAATATCCAAGTACGTCGTGTCGGCCGTGGGCAGGGCAAGGTCGCTGCCCCAAACCTGCCAGGACTCGGGATACACGGCGACATGAGGGAATCCCATCAGCCGCAGCGTGAAATACATCATGCTGGCCCGCACGCCGGTCTGGCAATAGGTTACGTAACGAGCGCCCGGATCCAGCCCTTTAAACAGTTTTTCCAGCTCGGCGGCGCTCTTCAGTCGCCCGGTTTGCGGATTATTGTGTTGGTACACCCGCGTATAGTCGATGTTGACCGCCCCTGGAATATGCCCCCCTCGCAGGGCCCTTACATCGATGCCGTCGAATTCCGCGATCGTGCGCGCATCGAGCGGTATGACGGTCTTTTGGGACAGCGCCTGCTCCAGTTCGACGGCCGATTCGCGCACCTGCGGAACAACCCGATACGGGAGTGTGACGGGAGTCGGCTCGCTCAAGCCGCGCGCGATCGCGCCGCCGTGACCGATCCAGTCCTGGATCCCGCCGAAATATACCCGCGCGCGGTCGAGCCCTATGTAGTTCAGGGCCCACAACGTATACGTGATATCGAACGATCCGGGATCGCCGTATACGACGATCGAATCCCCCGGCCGGATTCCGTGCGCACCGAAGATGCGCGCATAGGCCGATGCGCTCAGCGGGCCGTTGGCCGGGGTGCGCAGCCTCGAGAAGGGGATGTCGACGGCCGTGGGGATGTGGAGCAAAGCGAACTGGCCGGGCTCTCGCACGTCGACGATCTGCACGTTCCCGCTCTGCTGATGCGCTCGCAACCATGCGAAGTTCGCCAGCAGCGAGCCGTCCGGGTAGCCGGCGACGGCGGCCACCGCCGCCGATACAGGCAATGCCATCAACGCGAAGGTAAGGACCACGACAAGTGCACGCGCCATCCTGCCGTTGTAATCCACGAGCCCAGCCGGCCTTTGTCTCATGTCACGCTCCCAAGCTGCCGTCAGTCCGGTCGAAGGCGCATCGCTCGACCGAGGTCCGCTCAACATCCGGTCGGGGCGCCGATCGCCTTCGCCGATGTACCGGACTGCGGGGCGCCCTGACTTTTCAGATAGTGAAACAACAGTTGCTCAACCGTCATTTCCCGCGATTTCCCGTCCACGCGCACCCGAACCTTCGGGAAATCGACGGCCGCCCGCGGGATATCCGCTTCGGCGATCTGCTTGGGATCCTGAGCCCAATAGTGAAACGGTATCGCCAGGATCCCGACCACCGCGGCCATGGTCAACAGCATGTAGAGAACCGCTATGCGAATTTCCCGAAACGAGAACATCGTTCACTCCCCGCTAGCTCTTGAAGAGAATGGCGTAAAACAGAAGAAACGTGGTAACGAACAAGACCAAGAGCAGGATGGCCGGTGTCGTCATTGTCTGTGCTCCCCCTTTGACAGTCGCACGATGCTCAACACCCGGTCGGGGCGCTGATCGCCTTGGCCGATGCCGTCGCCCCGTTCCCGGCGGCGCTCGCTTGGTAAAAACGAATCAGTTCGTCGATCGATATGGAGCGGGGTGCCGTCGAGCCGCCCGACCCGGAGGTTTGCGGTAGGAGGACCGGCGGGGTCGTGAAGCGGTCCAGACCGTACGATGTCCGTGCCAGCCGCGCAGGCGGGTCCACGACCAAGTAGGTGAAGCTTCCCACGGTCGCTATGGCGAGGGCTATGACCATCCCGTAGATGTAGATCCGCCAAATCATGCCACACCCTTCCGCACGTATACGCGCCACTGCCGCGGGTCCTTGACGGTCGCAACGTGGGTGCAACGCAATTCCGCCATCATCGGGGGGATCGCCTCTACCGAACTCGGGTTGTCGACCAGGACTTCGACCACATCGCCCTCATTCACTTCACGCAATGCCTTTTTGGCAAGAAGCTGCGGCCGGGGACAACTGTCGCCCAGACAATTAACTTGGCGCACGATCGTCAGCAGACCCACGCCGGGCACATCCACCGTACTCGTCCGGGCGGATTGATCGCCGCCCTGCCGCTTCTTTTTCCCGCTTCCGAACAAACCCATCGTAAACACCTCGCAACGTACGCGCCCTTTGCCCATCGATCCCGCAGGCGAAGCGGGGCCCTAATGACAACCGCCCTCTTCGCCGGCCGAAGCGGAACCGCCCGCTGCTGCGGCCTTCTGGCGCGCTTCCCGCCGTAGGATCGTGCGGTAGAACAACGCCAACACGCCGACTTGGATCAGGCCGAACACCACCGCGGGAATTCCGGTCTCGTCCTGCAACGTACGGGCATTGGCGAACCCGAACTGAAGACTCCGCAGATGCACTTTATGATCCATCAAACCGTAGGCGGGCGGCCAATGGATGACGCTGTAGAGCATGGAGAAGGCGAACATCCCCACGAAGGTGAAAATCAAGGCCCAGAGCGCGCCGATGTTGCCTTCCCCGACCCGCACCCACGTTCCAACGGTGCATGCGCCGGCCATGACCATCCCGATGCCGAACAGGAAGAGACCGATGACCGTGTTGAGACCGGCGTCGAACTGCACCGGATGGCCGATTCCAAACGTCATTCCAAGGGTGAACAGAAAAGTCATGATCATCATGCCGACCAGCAGTGCCTTGGTGCTGCGGTAGCTGCGAAAGAGCATTGCATCACGCAGTGCGGCGACGTTGCAGAATCGGCTCCGCTGGACCAGGATTCCCACCAGGGACCCAAACATGAACGCCGCGATTACTTCTGCAAGTGGGCTCATAATGCCTTGCCTCCTCCGTTTTCCCGCGATGCGGCAACTCTTGCTCTATAGCCGAAACCCCGAAGTCGCGGCTACCCGCCGAGCGCCTTCTTGTATATTTGAGTGCCGACCCATGCACCCGCGAGGATGCCGCTTACCGCGAGGTAACCGGCCAGGTTCATCTCGGTGGTGACGGCGAAAAACGTGCTTATGTTGCAGATAAACGCCAGTCGTATGCCGATCCCCATCAACAGCCCGCCGATCGTAATCATCGTCCACTCACCGAGATGGCGTGGCAGGCGCAGATAAAACTCCCCCGACAGCAACGCCCCGACGAAGGCGCCGAAGACCATCCCGAAGCTGATATATATCTTCCAGTACATGGGATCCAAGGGAAACACCTTCCCCCAGTACGGGAACCAGTGCAGGACCGCATCCCCGAAAATCGCCTTGCCCAAAAAGCCGGTCATCGCGGTCTCGCCGCCGCCGACCGTCCAGGCCCCCACGATGATGAACAGGAACCCGTCGGCAACCGCGATAATCATCAGCGCGATCACCGGATTCAGGGTCTTGCTGAACAAGGCCTTGATCGGCCCGATTTGCGTTGCGGCGGCCGACCCGCCCCCCACGATGGATCCACCTCCCAGCACCGCCTCGGAGGTGGCGGCAGAGTGCTTGGGGTATCGTCCGGGAAAACCGAGCATGGCGTATCCTCACTCCAATCCCACGGGCCTCGCACTTGCGCGGTGCGGGACCAACACCGTTATTGCACAACCCGTGCCAATAGATAACCCGTTGTATTGGGCGCCTTTTTTCATTCCTCTCGGGGAATTGAATCTGCTTATCTGCAACGAGGTTCACCGGCCGACCGTCCGCCTTGAAAATTGCAATCCGGCGCCGAGCCTCGGCTTCGTCACCGCCCTCATTCCATAATTGGTTGGTCCCACTCTATTCGTCGAAGAAATCGACCGTGCCCGTCTCCAGCGAGTACTCGGCGCCCACGATCATGAGCCCGTCATTCCGTATCAGGTGTTCCAGGATCCGCGAGCCGTGTTGCAGGTGCTCAGCGGAGGCGCGGATGTTGGCCCGCACGGCGTGCCGGATCAGGGCGCCGCGGTCCCGGCGCAGATCGGTTTCCAGGAGTCCTTCCACCGACGGCCGCACGCGGTCGACGATGGAACGCAGATTCGGTGAGCGGTGCTCCGAGGGCTGCTCCAGTTCTTCCAGCGTGGCCAGGACGGCCCCGCACATCGAGTGGCCGAGGACCACGACCAGGCGGGTACCGAAACGGTCGGCCGCGAATTCGACGCTGCCGATCTGGGACGGGGCGACGATGTTTCCGGCGACGCGGATGACGAACAGGTCCCCCAATCCCTGGTCGAAGACGATCTCCGCGGGCACCCGCGAGTCCGAACATCCCAGAATGATGGCGAACGGCTCCTGGACCGCCGGCAAGGCGCCGCGATTGGTGCGCCCGGCGCCGGCGCCGCAGCCTTCGAGGTCCGCCACAAAGCGACGGTTGCCCTTACGCAGGCGTTCGAGCGCTTCTTGCGCTGAGACCATGGCGTCCGCTCCTCGACCGAAAAGCACGGCGCCAAGTCATACCGGTCCGAGGAACCGACCGGGGGCGCGCCGGGAATTCAGAACAGATGCGGGACCGGCGGCGGGGGCGGGCCGCCCGGACCTTGAACGGTAGGAGCATAGCGTGCACGGAACGTGATGAACACGGCGCCCGGGTTGTCGATCCCGGCGGGTTGGCCGGTGTGCGGGTCGATGCGCACTGTCACGAGGCCGGGCGGGCGGGGGAGGAATTGTTCCGGCACATCCTTGAGGGCCGCCTTCATGAAGTCCATCCACATCGGCAGCGCGGCGCGAGCGCCGGTCTCGGCCCTGCCGAGCGGGCCGACGTGATCGAAGCCGACCCAACTCACCGCGACCAGCGACGGGTTGAAGCCGGCAAACCACGCGTCGCGTTGGCGGTTGGTGGTACCGGTCTTGCCGGCGAGGTCGGCGCGGCCGAGGGCGCGCGCCGCACGCCCGGTACCGTGCAAGATGACTTGGCGCAGCATCTGCACCATGAGGTAGTCGTTCTGGGCGCTGATGGCACGCGGCGCCGGTCGCGGCGCCGGCACGGCACTCACGCCGGAGGAGACATCGGCCGACGCGCGCCCGAGGACCGCGAGTCCCGAACCGGGCAGGGCTGCGCCGGCCGCCGTCGGGCGGGGCGGCCGGAGACGGGGAGGCATGGAACAGTCGGGGCAGGCGATCCCGGGATCGGCCTGAAAGACGACATCGCCCTGCTGGTCGACGATGCGGCTGATGAACCAGGGTTTGATCCGGAACCCGCCGTTGGCGAACACGCTGTAGGCGCGCGCCGATTCGAGCGGCGTGATGCTGCCGCTGCCGAGCACCAGGGTGAGGTTGTCGGGGATCCGCTTGGGATCGAACCCGAAGCGCGCCGCGTACCTGCGCGCGTAGTCGACGCCGATGTCCTGCAACAGCCGGATGGAAACCAGATTGAGGGACTCGGCGAGCCCGGTCTGCAACAGCACGGGCCCGCGGAAGGTCTTCTCGTAGTCCTCCGGGCGCCAGTCGAGACCCTCGCCCGCGGGGAGCACGACCGGGGCGTCGTTGATCAGGGTGGCCGCGGTGAATCCCTTGGCGAGCGCCGCCGAGTAGACGAACGGCTTGAAGCTCGACCCCGGCTGACGATAGGCCTGGGTCACACGATTGAACTTGCTCCGCTTGAATGAGAACCCCCCGACCAACGCGCGGATCGCACCGTCCCGCGGGGCGAGCGCCACCAGCGCGCCCTGGACCTTGGGGATCTGGGTCAGGCGCCAGGAGCCGTCGGCGACGTGCCGCACGCGCACCACGTCACCCGGCTTGGCGATCTGCGCCGCATTCCCGGGCGCGGGTCCGGTCCGGTCGGGCGCGATGTAGGGCCGCGCCCAGGACAGGCCGCCCCAACCGACCGTGATGTACTTTCCGGAACCGAGGTAGACCTGAAGATCCTTCACACCCACGCCGGTCACCACGCCCGGCACGAGACCGGCGATGCCCGTCATCCCCTTGATGGCTTGGTCCATCGCAGCCGTGGTCGGCGATGCGGCATCCAGATGCGCCCCGGGCCCCCGGTAACCGTGTTCGGTGCTGTAACGCAGCAGGTCCCAGCGCAGTGCGCGATTGGCATCGGCCTGCAGGTGCGTGTCGATGGTCGTATAGACCTTGTACCCGTCGGTCAACGCCGCGGGTCCGAAACGCCGGTAGACGGAATCGCGCGCCATGGCACCGACGTAAGGCGCGTCGACCTGCGGCGCGAACGAGTGCAGTACGGCGGTGATGGGCGCGGCCATCGCGGCACGGTACTCGGCCTCGGTGATATCGCCGAGATCGCGCATGCGCCCCAGCACATAGGCACGCCGGTGCAGCGCGGCGCCCGGATTGACGATCGGGTTGATCTGCGAAGGTGCCTGGGGCAGCCCGGCGAGCATGGCGATCTGCGCGAGCGTCAGTTGCGTGAGATCCTTGCCGTAGTAGACGCGCGCCGCGGCCTGGATCCCGTAGGCGCCCTTGCCGAGATAGATCTTGTTGAGATAGAGGTCCAGGATCTGCGGTTTTGTGAGCAGGTGGTTGATGCGGATCGCGACCAGGATTTCGCGCGTCTTGCGCGCATAGGTCTTGCGCGCGGTCAGGAAGAAGTTACGCGCCACCTGCATCGTGATGGTACTGCCGCCCTGGTCCTTGCGCCCGGTCAGCGCAAGGTGAATCGCGGCGCGCATCAGCCCCTTCCAGGAAACGCCGGGCTCGTGGAAGAAGTTGGCGTCCTCGGCGGCCAGGAAGGCCTCGCGCACGCGCTTGGGGATCCGCTCGTAGGGCACCGGGATGCGCTGCTTGGTGCCGTACTCGGCGATCAGTTCGCCGCCCGCAGCGTACACCCGCAGCGGTTCCTGCATGTGCATGTCGCGGATTTCGGCGGCGGTGGGCAGGCCGGGCAGCACCACCCGGTAGACCCAGACGAACGCGACGGCCGCGGTCAACGCACCCGCCGCCGCCAGGGCGATCAAGGTACGAACCAACCATCTTGGAGGACGCATGGGGATCGAAACAGATCGTTTCCGGGGATTCCGGGGCGCGGGATGCGGATCCCGGGTACGCTGGACCGCCGAGGGACCGCACATGCGGATCCCGCCGCGCAACACCCGCGCACTCGGGCGGCCCGCGCGGGTAGTGTACTACAGTGCCCCGCCGCCATGAACGCCCGGCGCAGACCCGGCCGGGTCGCTCATGGCCTCGCAGGTGTCCCCGTCCCTCCTATAGCGCCCCGTCATCGGCCGTATCGGGCCACGTTCGATCCGCCGTCTCAGGCCCCCGACCGTCGATAGTCGGCTGCCGGCCGACCTGGTCGGGATCCGCCTCAAGGCCGCCCGCCGCAGTAGAACATCCCAAGTCCGATAGGCTGCTAGTGCAGACAAATACGCCGCGCGGCATTTCACGCGGGCTCCGTCGGCGGCTACAATGGTTCGGCAAACCAATCGGGACTTGGGACTTCTCAAATGAAACGATTTACGGATCTGGTGGAGGCCTGCCGCGCGGCGGTGCGTGAAATCCTGCCCTGGGACCTGTGCGAATGGCTGGACGGCGGCGGCGAACCGTTGCTGCTGGACGTGCGCGAACCCTACGAGTTCGAGCGCATGCGCATCGCCGGTTCCCTGAACGTGCCGCGCGGAATCCTGGAGGCGGCCTGCGAGTACGGCTACGAGGACACGGTGCCCGAACTAGCCGCCGCCCGGAAGCGCGAGATCGTCGTAATCTGCCGCTCCGGCCTACGCAGCGTGCTGGCCGCACACACGCTGCACCTCCTGGGTTACGAGAAGGCCTGCTCGCTGAAGACCGGCCTGCGCGGCTGGAACGACTATGAGCAGCCCCTCGCGGACAGCAACGACCAACCGGTGTCCCTCGATGACGCCGACGAGTATTTCGCTCCGCGCCTCGTCCCCGAACAGCAGCGCAACACCGCGTAACGACCGTGCCCCCCGGCACGTATCGAACATCATCCGTACCGAGGCACGAAGCGGGGATTTCGCGGCACGATACGGCGGCGATCGCCGAGGCGCGTGGAGGCAGGCAGTGGAACGATTACGAGCGAAGATCCGGGACATCCCCGACTTTCCGAAACCCGGTGTCGTCTACCGGGACATCACCCCCCTGGTCCGGGATCCGGCGGCGTTGCGTCTGGCGGTGCACGAGTTGGTACACCCGTTCTTCCGCGACGGTCTCACGGCCGTCGTCGGCATGGAGGCCCGCGGGTTCATCTTCGGCGCCCTGGCGGCCTGGGAACTGGGCATCGGCTTCGTGCCGCTGCGTAAGCCCGGGAAGCTTCCCTATGACGTGCACAGCATCTCCTACGACCTCGAATACGGATCCGAGAGCCTGGAGGTGCACGTCGATGCGCTCACCGCGGCGGATCGGGTCCTGGTGGTCGACGACGTGCTCGCCACCGGCGGCACCTCGCAGGCGAGCTGTGCGTTGATCGAAAAGCTCGGCGCGCAGATCGCGGCCTGCGCCTTCGTGGTGGAGCTGGATTTCCTGCACGGGCGGGGGCGCCTGGAGCACCACCGGGTGCACTCGCTCCTGCACTACTGAGAGTCCCCGTAGCGGCACTCGACGCGGCCCGTCCCGACGAGATCGCTACGCCGCGCGGGTACCGGAACCGTCGAGGCGCCAGGGCGGTACCCCTCCATACCCGATCGAATGGCCGGCATAGCGCCCGCCGCAACCGCCGAGGGTGGCCCGCAGTCATGACGGACGACGCCGGACCCGATCGATTCCGCACCGGTGCCGCACCGGACGAGGGCGGCCGCGGCGCGCAGTGTCCGGCCCCGGTCGCACCGGACCTCTCCGGGCTCACCGTAGCCGAGTTGCACCCGCAACCGCCCTGCCCCGACTATCGCTGCGCGATGGAGTCGGCCGATGTCGAGGCGCGCGCGCGGCTCGGCGAGTACATGTTGTTGTCCTGGTATGACCGGGACCGCGACTTCGAGTCGCCGCAACACGCCGGCGAGTGCCACCAAGGCGGTGCGGTGCCGGGGTACGTGGACTACGGGCTCCACCACGGCGCCACACTGAAGGTCGACGTCGACGGCGGGCGCTTCGTGTTCTTCTACCTCCCCGTGGACCTCTGAGCCCGTGCGCGGGCCACGATCCTAAGTCCGAGGGGATCGGCAGGATTCACGCCGTCCTTGAACGGCAGACCGCGCTCGTGGTGGGTGACCTGGTAGACCTTCCCGATCCAGTTGTTGATGACCGCCTCGGCGGTGTCGTGCCAAGTGTTGTCCAGTCCCGGCGCGATCAGGACCTCGGGCAGCGGCGGCACCGGGCGGCCCCGGTCCATGGCGGCGAGCGTTTGATCGCGGTGCTCATCGAGCACCGCTTGAATCCGCCGCCGGAAGTAGTTTTCTGGGAACGGCGGGTAGTCGCCGCGTCCCCCCGCGACGAAGCGGACCACCTCGCGCTTGTACTCCTTGAGCAGGCTGATGGTGTCGTATTCGGGGTGGCCCTGAAAGAAGACCAGCCGAAAACAATCCTCGCTGACCGCCAGATGCACGCCGGCCCGGGGGCTCTCGACGAGCACGTGCAGACCGGCCGCCTGGAACTGCTCGCGGAAGATCTCGTTGAACCTCGAGTGCGGCACGTCGAATCGGGTGTTGACCCCGGCCACCAGCGGATGCTGCCGGTCCAATACGCGGTGCGCGAACACGCCCCAGCGCTTGGCCGGGAGGCGCCGACGCTTGCATCCGTAGCGAAACTGCAGTACGGCGTGGGTGGCGAGGCATGAGCACAGCGTCGATGTGACGTTCTCGTAGGCCCAGTCGATCACGCGGATCAGCGGATCCCAGAACGGCTCCTGCGCCAGATCGGGTCGGGTGACGTTGGCGCCGGTGATGATCAGCGCATCGAGACCCCGGCGCCGGATCTGATCGAAGGTCTCGTAATAGCGTTCGATGTGCGCCGCCCCCCCCGGACCGCGCCTCAATTCATCCAACGTGAACGGATGCAGGTAGAACTGGGCGATCTGATTGCTCTCGCCCACCAACCGGAAGAACTGCCGTTCGGTCGCGGCAAGGGCCGCATCCGGCATCATGTTGAGCAGACCGATGTGCATCTCACGGATATCCTGATGCAGCGCGGCGTCGCGCGGAAGGACCGTCCCGCCTTCTTCGCGCAGACGATCGAACGCCGGCAGATCCGAATTCGCGACCAGGGGCATTGCGATTCACTCCGAGTAACGCTTAGGAATCCCGGCGTCCCAGCGCGGTCTCGACCAGGGACAGGAACCCCGCCTCGTCACTCACCCCCTCCAGCTCCTCCGTGGTGACGATGTATCCATAGCGATCCGCGATCGACGCGTAGCGCGGAATGCGCGAATGAAACAGCCTCGGGAACATCCAGCGCACGAAATCGTCCGGGTCCATCAGGGCGACGTAGGGTAACCCGTGCTCGTGCAGGTAGATCTCGAGTTGCTCATCCAGGAAGGATTCCCGGTAGTAGAGCGGCTTGGGATCCGCCTCGGCGCGCCGGATGAGCTCTTGTTCATCCCGCTCCGTGGCCCGGATGTACAAAAGCAGGGTGTGCCGGTCCAGGACCGGGAGGACCTCCGGGTCGTCGAGTTCGCAGACGCTGCCGCCGGCGTCGTTCACGAAGTGCCGGTAGCCGTAGATCCCCTGGGCCTTGCGGATGAACTCCGGCACGTCTTTCATGGCCGCGATCTCCGCCTGCCGGTGCAACTCCTGGCGGTGTTTGAACTCACGCAGGCCGAGACCGCCCCGCTCCGGGTCCCCGAGCTTGCCCAGAAAGCTGGAGACCGGCTGCAGGTTATCGATCGTGATGTTGTTACGGATATAGATCGAATCCGAACGCAGCAGATCGCGCAGGAACGGGATCTGCATGGCCTGCTGCTTGATGTGGTCGAGGATCGGCTCGTCCAGGTAGCGAGTCCCGATCCGGTAATCCCCGGAATAGTGAAACCAGTTGCACCGCCGCAGCATGTCGGCGAGCCGGGTCTTGCCCACCCCGGACATGCCCATGAGGGTGATCCGTTTGTTCTGCCAAGCCCTGAACGCATCGACGGTAAGCTTCACGGGGATCCTCCGGGGCGCACGCCGCCATCGATCAGGGGACGACGCCGCGCCGTCGACGCCCGACGATGCCCGCGTCGGGCCCGGTGGAGCGGGCGATGTACGTCGGACCTGCTACTTCTTGCGCCCCGGCGACGCGGCGGTCCAGCGCAGGGCGCGCGGGGAGTCGTGGCGCTCATTGAGGTCCTGCGCGAGACGCTGTGCGTGTTCGGTGACCTGGGGCAGACTGCCGCGGCGCAGGCCGGTGATACTGTTGCGGCCGTTCTCCAGGACGTAGCGGCACCAATCCTCTCCTCCGCCGCCCCCGTTGGGCACGGACGTCCGCTCCACGCGTCCGACACGGAAACGGCTCCCGACACGCGGCGGCGTCGCGGCGGCATCGCCGGCCGGCTGTGCGGC
>CAZAQG010000006.1:0-27548 GCA_964487445.1 uncultured Chromatiales bacterium | reverse complement strand
AACGGCTCCCGACACGCGGCGGCGTCGCGGCGGCATCGCCGGCCGGCTGTGCGGCACGGAGGGTTGGATCACGGGCGTTTTGTTTTCTCGACGGCATCTGTGACTTCCTTCGGTCGGGGCTTCCTCCCGATCGGCCACTCGGCGGGGGACCGCGGACACGGACACGGCGGCGCCCGGGCGATGAGGACGGCCGCGGGGCTTCTGCACGGCCCTTGGGCGCCCATGGCGCGATGAGACGAAATATAGGATACCACAGCCCCCGCTCCAGCCGCAGCCCCCGTCACCATCGCCCGCACGCAGCCGACGCCGGTCCCCGAACGCCGGGAAATCTGGGATCATGGGGGCCGACCCCGGAATCCCGGGGAGTGGAGGGCCCCCCGGTGATGTCCCGCAGCAGCACACGAGAGCAGTGCGCCTCCCTGGCGCGGGCGGTCTGCCACCCTACACACCTGCGCCGCACCCTGACCATTACCCTGGTCGTCGGGAGTTGGCTGGTCTTCTACAACCTGGGCGACGTCCTCCTGCACCACGGCCTAACGATCCGAACCGCCGTGAAAATTGCACTGAACTACCTGACGCCGTTCGTGGTATCCAACCTCGGGCTGCTCTCTCGCACACACTGAAGCGTTCGGAAAGAAATCGTCCCTTCCGGTAGCCTGACCGGCGCAGAACCCTTTCTCAACGCAGGTCGCGCGGCAGCGGTGCGGAATCGATCGCCTGCACGGTCCGCGCGACGCCCTGCCGACGCAACGCCAAGCGGCGCGCCGCGGCGATCTTCTCCGGACTCAGTCTCCGGTCCAGGAATACGACCGCGCGCTCGGCGGCGGCGTCCCCCTGCGCGGCCGCGAGTCCCGCCCACATCCGCGCCTGCACCACGTCCTCCGGCACCCCGCGGCCGGTGTAGTAGAGCCGTCCGAGCGCGAGCCGGGCGTGCGCATCACCGGCCTCGGCGGCCTTCCGATACCAATAGGCGGCCTGCGTAGCGGCGCGCGCCACACCGTGCCCGTGCTCGTAGTCCCAGCCCAAGTTGAACTGCGCGGCGACGAAACCCCGCTCGGCGGCGCGCCGGTACCAGCGTGCGGCGGCACGCGCGTCCGCGACGACGCCGTCACCGTGATCGTAGTGCCAGCCGAGTGTGTATTGGGCGAGCGCGGACCCGTCCCGCGCCGCCCGCCGATACCATCCCATGGCGCACCGCACATCGCGCGCGACGCCGAGGCCGCGGTCATAGTGCCACCCGACATCGAACACGCCGAGCGCGGACCCGCGCCCCGCGGCCCGGCGGTACCACGCGAGCGCCCTCGCCGGGTCCTTGGGTACGCCGCGGCCCCCGTCGTAGAGCGCGCCGAGCACGATCATCGCCTGCACGCCGCCGTGCGCGGCGGCCTTGCGATACCAACGCAGCGCCATCCGCGGATCGCGCCGGACCCCGAGTCCGTGCGCATAGTGCCAGCCGAGATCGAACTCGGCGATTACGTCGCCGTCGCCCGCCGCGCGTCGGTACCAGCGCACCGCCGTCGCGGGATCCCGACGCACTCCGCGCCCGCGATCGTACAGGACCCCCATCCACACCCGGGCACGGGGATCGCCATGCTCGGCGAGCGGACGCAGGACGCGCACGGCCGCGGGGAAGTCCCCGGATCGATACGCGGCGACAGCGGCCTGCAGATCGGCCGGTGCGGCGGCCACCGGCCACGCGACCAACCCGCCCGCCAGCCAGACTACGACCGGGAGCCAGACACCCAGCCGGGTCGGGCACGGGATAGTGATGTGGCTCCCACTGCGCATGCACCCATCATAGCCGATACGTCGCAGCCGGCGACCGGTCAGCGAAGGAAGCTATTATTTTATACTCCACTATACTATTATGAAATTGTACGGTTATTAGGGAGAGATCGACTTTTATGGGAAGCACTGCGTTACCCTTGCGGGAGCGGAAGCACGCGCAGACGCGCATCGCTCTGCTGCGGGCGGCCATCGACGCACTGGAATCGCGATCCTTGTCGCAGCTCACCGTACAGGAGTTGTGCGACCGCGCGCTCGTCTCGGAGGCCACCTTCTTCAACTATTTCCGGTCCAAGTCCGACCTGCCCGCCTACTATGGTCAGCTCTGGGGCGTGGAGGCGGCGTGGCGCGACCGGCGAAGCGGGCGGAGCGGACTGGCGGCCATCGACGCACTATTCGACTTCGCCGCACGCGGGATGCAAGAGCGCCCGGGCCTCTGGGGCGAGGTGATCGCCCACCAGGCGCAGGTGCGCAACAAGGTCGAACTACCGGCACTGAGCCGTGCCGAACGGCACGCGGCGTTTCCCGATCTCGACGACATCGAGTCGGTCCCCGAGCAGGGACTGCAGGCGGTATTCATGCCACACCTCGAGGTGGCGGTACGCCGCGGCGAACTCCCGCCCAACACGATCCTGCCCTCGGCGCTGGCCCTGCTCGTGGCGGTATTCTTCGGGGTCCCGCTCACCCTGCGCGCCGCCAACCTGAACGGCATCGGCCACCTCTATCGACAGGCCCTCGGCACCCTGTGGGCCGGGCTGCGCGCACGAGCCGGACGCACCGGGTCCGCCGAACCGCCCGCCTGACCCGGTGCGCCGCCTCGGATCGGCGGATTCCGGGCCGATCGGGGCCACGACCGGGCGAAAGCCCCTTCACCGTGCGAATCCTCAGGCGAGGCTCTTGGATGCGATCTCGTAGGTATCGCGGGAGAGATCGGGCGCGGCGAGCACCCGTTCGAGTTGCGCGCGCATGAGCTCGCCGAGCCGGGGCTCGTAGCGACGCCACCGGCTCAAGATCCCCACCAACCGCGCCGCGACCTGGGGATTGATCGGATCCAGCTCCAGGATCCAATCGCCGAGAAAGGCATAACCGGCGCCGTCGCGGGCGTGGAACCGCGCCGGGTTGCCCCGGCAGAAGGCGCCGAGCAGGGCGCGCACCTTGTTAGGGTTGCGCGGATTGAAGGCCGGATGCCGGGTCAGGGCGCGTACCCGCTCGAGCGCATCCGGCAGCGGCGCGCTCGCCTGGATGGCGAACCACTTGTCCACGCCCAGCGGGTCGTCCTTCCATCGCTCGTAGAACTCCTCCAGCGCCGGTTCGCGCTCCGGGCGCTCCGAGCGGGCGAGTGCCGAAAGCGCGGCGAGCACGTCGGTCATATTCGTCCCGGAGTGGAACTGATCCAGGCACAAGGGCACCGCCTGCGGGTCGTCCCCTTGCATCAGGTAGCCGAGACACAGGTTGCGCAGGCTGCGACGTCCCACCGAGTCCGGGTCGGTCCGGTAGGGCCCGCTCTCGTCCAATGAACGGTAGGTCTCGAGCAGCGGTTCGTGCAGGGCCTTCGCCAGCGCGCCGCGCAGGAAGCAGTGCGCCTCGTGTACCGCGGCGGGATCGATCCGATCCAGGGACTCGGCGACGTAGTCCTCGCCCGGCAATGTCAGCAACCTCGCAAGAAACGCCCGATCCGCTTCGGCGCCGAGCAGCGAGCGACGGAAGGCCTCGACCAGGACCGGGTCCGCCACGAGGTCCGCCCCGCTCCGCTGCGCCTCCACCAGGCGCAACAGCACCTTGACCGCCAACTCCTGGCCCGCGTCCCAGCGGCTGAAGGGGTCGGTATCGCGCGCCATGAGAAACGCGAGTTCCTCGTCGTCGCGCTCCATGTGCACCTTGACCGGGGCCGAGAAGCCGCGCAACAGCGAGACGACGGGTTCCTCGGTGATCCCGGTGAATACGAACGTCTCGACCTCGCGGCGCAATTCCAGAACCCGTGTGCCCGCGACCGGGTGTGCCTCGCCGGCGAGGCACAGCGGCAACTCGCGCCCGTCCCGCGTCAACAGACCGACGGCCAGCGGGATATGGAACGGGGCCTTCTCGGACTGACCGGGGGTGGGCGGGCAGTCCTGGCGCACGGTGAGCGTGCAGGTCCCGGCACCGGGGTCATGGCGGCGTTCGACGTGCAATTCCGGACTTCCGGCCTGGGAGTACCACAACCGGAACTGCGCGAGGTCCGCGCCGGTGGCGTCCTCCATCGCACACACGAAGTCGTCGGTAGTGACCGCCCGCCCGTCGTGGCGCTCGAAGTAGAGATCGGCGCCCTTGCGGAACCCCTCGGCGCCCAGCAGGTGGTGCAGCATGCGCACCACCTCGGCGCCCTTGAGGTACACGGTCGCCGTGTAGAAATTGCTGATCTCCTGGTAGGACTCGGGGCGTACCGGATGGGCCATGGGCCCCGCGTCCTCGCGGAACTGGGCGTTGCGCAGCGCGTTCACGTCGCGGATGCGCTCGACCCCGCGCGAGGCCATCTCCGCGCTGAACTCCTGGTCGCGGAAGACCGTGAAGCCCTCCTTGAGACTCAACTGGAACCAGTCCCGGCAGGTGACCCGGTTGCCGGACCAATTGTGGAAGTACTCGTGGCCGACGACCCCGAGGATGGCCTGGAAGTCGTCGTCGGTGGCGGTCCCGGGGCTCGCCAGCACACAGGCCGAGTTGAAGATGTTGAGCCCCTTGTTCTCCATGGCGCCCATGTTGAAGTCGTCGACCGCAACGATCATGAACAAGTCGAGATCGTATTCGCGCCCGTAGGCCCTCTCGTCCCAGCGCATCGCCCGCTTGAGGCACTCCATCGCGTGCGCGCACTTGTCGAGGTTGTGGCGTTGCACGTAGAGGCGCAGGCGCACCTTGCGTCCGGAGCGCGTGGTGAACTCGTCCTCGATCCACGCGAGGTCCCCGCCGACCAGGGCGAAGAGATAGGAAGGCTTGGGGAAGGGATCCTCCCATCGCACCCAGTGCCGGCCGTCCGCGAGCTCGCCGTGCGCCACCGGGTTGCCGTTGGAGAGCAGGACCGGGCAGCGGGCGCGATCCGCCACCAGGGTCGTCGTGTAGCGGGCCATTACGTCGGGCCGGTCGAGAAAATAGGTGATGCGGCGAAAACCCTCGGCCTCGCACTGGGTGCAGAAATTCCCTCCCGACACGTACAGCCCTTCGAGGGCGGTGTTATCGGCGGGGTGGACGCGATTCTCGATCTCCAGCGCAAACCGGGCCGGCACGCCCGGGACCGCGAGACCCTCCTCGTCCACGCGATACTCGCCCGGCGTCAGGGTCCGCCCGTCCAGCGCCACCGAGACCAGTTCCATCCCCTCGCCCTTCAGGACCAGGGGGTGCGAGGGGGGCGTACGCGCATCGCGCTCGATGAACAGCCGGGAGCGCACGATCGTACCGATCTCGCGCAGATCGAAGTAGAGTTCGGCGGTCTCGATCCGAAACTCCGGCGGGCGATAGTCCCTCAGGTATACGGTCTGCGCCATGCGCGGGGGTTCTACGGCGGACATGCGGGCTCCTGGCTGGGACGACGTTGAAACGATTCATCATCGCCGATTCTACACCCGCGGCGGTGCGGGTTCGCACGCGGGCCGCGGTCATCGGCTACTTGGTGGAACGCCAGGACACGCCCGGCGGTGCCAAGGAGGAGATCCTCGAGCAACCGGCCGCCTTTTCGCACCACCTCATGCAGGACATCGGGCGCGAGCGGCCGGTCAAGCCACCCGCCGGAGAGGCGTTCGGTATCCGCCGCGCCTCGAAGCAGCACCCCCGCTCACGTCGTACGTTCCAGCACCCGTTCGGCGGTTCGCTTGGCACCGGCGAGACAGTCCCCGAGCGCGATCCCGCCCCGGTAGTTGCTGCACACGTAGAAACCGGGGTGCGCACCTTCGGCCTCCTCGACCACCGCTACGGTGGCGAGATGCCCCAGGTTGTATTGCGGGATCGCCCGCCGCCATCGCTGCACACGCGAGAACACCGGCGGTGCGCCCAGCCCGATCGCGGCGGCGTTCTCCTCGTGCGCCAAGTGCAGGATCTCCTCTTCCGGGCGTAGCGCGTATTCGGGCTGGCGCGCCCCGCCGAGAAAGCTCGTCAGCAGCACGCAACCCTCGGGGGCGCGGCCCGGAAACAGGCTGGAGTTCCAGATAGTGCCCAGGATGCGCCGCTGCTCGACCTCGGGCACGAGATAGCCGAAGCCGTCGAGTTCGCGCCGCAAGTCGGCGCGCCGGTAGCCGAGCGCCGCCACCGCCACCGGCGGGTATTTCACGTCCGCGAGGCGCCCGGCGAGCGTCGGCAGCCAGTCGCGGACCAAGTCGGCCGCCACGTAGGCGGGCACCGACAACACCACCGCATCGAAGCGCTCCTCCTCGTGCGCCGCGGCCTCGTCGAACGCGATGCGAAAACCGCCGTCCGTCGCCGCCACACCGCGCACCCGGGCGCCCACGCGCACCGCGTCGCCGAGGGCGGCGACCAGCGCATCGGGCAATGTCGCCATGCCGTCGCGGAACGAGAACAGCCGCGCGGCGGGCCGCGCCCGATCCGGGCGCTTGCGCCGGTCCCGCGCCCCCAGCAACGCGCCTTTGATGAGGCTGCCGTAGCGTTGCTCCAATTCGTAGAGCTTCGGAAAGGCCGCCTGTACACTCAGGCGGCGCGGGTTGCCCGCGTACACCCCGGCCACGAACGGGTCGATGGCGTAGTCCAGAAACTCGCGACCGAGGCGCCGGGAGACGAACTCGGCGACCGATTCCTCGTGCCGCGCACGCGGTACGAACGGCTCCAGCGCCAGACGCAGCTTCGCGCGTGTGCTCCACAGCGACGTCGAAAGGAAGCCGGCGGGGCCGGTCGGCAGCGCGTGCAACCGGCCCGCGCGCAGCACGTAGCGGCGTTTCGCGCCCTCGGCCGTGTACAAGCGCTGCCCGCGGATCCCCAGCGCGCCGAGCAACTCGTCGATCACCGGGGTCGTCTCGGCCGCGCTGTTGGGGCCGCCCTCCCAGAGAAAGCCCGCCTCGCGGGTACTGCGGATCGTCCCACCGGCACCCGCTTCACGCTCCAACACCGCCACCCGGCAGCCCGAGCGCGCCAGGAAATAGGCCGTTGCAAGCCCGGAGATGCCGCCCCCCACGACCGCGACCCTCATAGCCGACATGACCGGACGGCCCCCCTCTCCCGCACCCACCCGTCGCTCGTGTCCATCGGGACATTATCGCGGATCGGACGACCCCGGGCCATCGCCGGCCCGGAATCCGACGGCCCGCAATGCCGCCGGCGGTCGATGCGCCCGCAACCCCGATTCGACGCGCGGCGGTTCACCCGCCCCCCGCGCGCGCGCGCAGCCGGGCGCCGACACCGAACACCGCCCCCCCGAGCGCCCCGTAGAGGTGCGCCTGGACCACGACGGCGCCGTGGATGAGTTCGGCCACCCCCGGCGTGGGACCGTGAAATTGCTCCCAGGCGATCTTGGCGGCGAGGGCCGCCAGCAGTCCCACGCGTTCGAACCACCGCAGGTGCGGCTCGGTCAGCAGTGCGATCACGAACAACCCATGCAACACGCCGGACAAGCCGACGTACCATTGCAGGGCCGGGTCGAACGCAAACAGGCCGCCCCCCACCGCCAGGGCGCAGATCAGAAACGCAGCGCACCAGAACCGGAAGGACCATCCGCGTGCGAGCAGCACCCAGATCAGGACCAGCCCCGTCAGGTTGAGCAGCAGGTGCGGCCAATTCAGGTGGACCAGGTTGCCGGTGATCAGGCGCCAGAACTCGCCGCCGGCGATCGCCGCGCGATCGTAGCGCAGCGCGAATATGGTGCGCGGCGCAAACGCCTGCAGGAGCGTCGTCAGGACCAGCAGCAGTCCCGGAAACACGTCATTCATGTGCCGGCGTTGCGTGTCGTCGGACCTTGAAACGAGGGCGGAAGGGGGTTGGGAATCCATTCGTCCGGAAGGGGAGCGGGCGGAATCCGCAGTATAACCGCGGAGCCGACTCGCCAGGAAGATTTTGTTACGGCGCTCCCGATTCCGGCCCGATAGCCCGAAGATTCGCGGAAACGGAACACGATAATTCACAGGCCGGCGCCGATCCGGATGACTCCCGACCAACCTCGTAGTGGGCGCCCTATCGCCCGCCGGTCGCCCGTTCCGTCGGCATCGCCGCCGGCCGGCCGATGTGGAACCCCTGGACATAGTCGACTTCGTAGCGGCGCAGCAGTTCGAGGACCCGCTCGTTTTCGACACATTCCGCCACCACCTCCTTGTGGTAGGCCTTCGCGACCTTGGTGATAGCCTGGACCAGCGCTTGGTCCTCGGGGCTGGTGTCCAGATCGCGGATGAAGCTGCCGTCGATCTTGATCAGGTCCACCGGCAGTGCGCGCAGATGGACGAACGAGGTGAAACCGATACCGAAGTCGTCGAGCGCGAAGCGGCAGCCCAACGCCCGCAGGGAATCCATGAGAACGCGCGCCTGCTGGAGGTCCTCCACGGCGGCGGTTTCGGTGATCTCGAAGATCAGCCGGGCACCGTCCACGGCCGCAGACTCCAGGCGCTTGCGGAGCCACGCGAGGAGCCGGGTATCCCCGACGTGCACGCCGCTCAGGTTGACCGCCAGACGGATATCCGGGCGCGCGCCGCCGAGGCGGCGCAGATAGTCGATGGCCATCTCCAGCACTTGGTAGTCGATCCGGTCGATCACGCCGAAGCGCTCGGCGATGGGTATGAACTTGGTCGGGGGAACGAGGGTGCCGTCCGGCTCGCGCATCCGCACCAGCACCTCGTAGTGATGCACGCCCCCGGTCGGGAGATGGAGGATCGGCTGGAAGTGCAACACGAACCGGCGCTTGTCGAGGGCGGCGTGGATCCGATCCAGCCAGCGCGCCGCCAACGCATCTTCCCTCTCCTCGCTCGCGTCGTAGACGTGCACCGGACCGCCGGCGCCGCCACGCGCGCGGTGCAGGGCGTTCTCGGCCTGCGAGAGGAGTTGCACGGCGTCGCCGCCGTGCTCCGGGAGACCGACGATGCCGACCCGGGCCCCGATCCGGATCCGTTCCTCCCCACAGTGCACGACCACCCGGTCGAGACCCTTCAGGGCCCGTTCGGCCAGGGGGCGCGCGCCGTCGATCCCCGTATCGGGCAGCACCACCAGGAAGCGGCCGCCGCCGGCGCGGGCCAGGATCCCGTCAGGCACGTGGGAAATGACGTCGCTCGCACGCAACTCCTCGCGCAGATACTGCCCGACCCGGACCAGGATCTCGTCTCCCGCCTTGTGGCCGAGGGCGTCATTGAGGCGGCTGAAGCGATCGATACCCAGGCACAGGCAACTGAGACCGGTATTCCGGCGCCGGGCGATCCGCAGCAGATTGTCCAGGATCAGACCGACGCCGTGCTGATTGAGCAGTCCGGTCAACGGATCGTGGTTGGTGAGGTGGCGCAGCGTCGATTCCGCTTCTTTCCGGTCGGTAATGTCGGTGAGTATGCCGAAACAGCGCGACGCCCCGGCCGCCTCCAGCCGGCCGTTGTCGCAAAACCAGCGCGCCGTGACGCCGTCGCGGTGCCACAGGCGGTACTCGACGGTGAACGTCCCCTTGTCCTCCAACTGCTCCCGAATCTCGGCGGTGACGCGGTCCCGGTCCGTCTCGTGGAGCCGGTCGCACCACAGACGGGGATCGTCCATGAAGTCTTCGGGCTCGAAGCCGAGGGCGGCGGTGACGTTGGGACTGACGAACGTCACGCGGAGATCCGGCAGTTCGCGGATATAGAGGAGGTCCGGAACCGACTCGATGACATGGCGGGCACGCGCCTCGGAGATCCGGGCGCGGGCGAGCAGGCCGGAGAGGCGGCCCATGTAACCGCGCACCAGCGCGTACAACAGGGCCGATGTGGCGACCACGAACACCGTGCCCTTCAACGTCTGAAACAGCGTCAGTTGCTGCACCGAGTGCGTGAGATCGCTCAAAATCCAATCGGAGAAGAGCACCCACGCACCGGCCACCGCGGCATAGATCGCGGTGATACGCACCGCCACGCTGCGACCGGTGGGCACACCGGCGACGGCCCGCGCCTCGGGCGTACGCGGCGCGGGCCCCGTGCAGGGGCCGGCAGAGGCACTTGGCGTCAGCGATGGCTGCGTCATCGACGATTCCTGTCCCGGTGCGACCCGCTCCCGTATCCGGCCGAACCGGGTTTGCACATCGCCCACCCTATCGGCGCACCGGAAAATTTCTCCACCGGCCGACGCCCCACGCCCGGCCGGGCGATCTTTTGCGCGTCTCAGCCGCTCCTGTACGAGCGATTCCGGATCGCCGCCCGCCCCGCCTGCTAAACTAAGCGGTTCAGGGCAAAGCTCGGGGCGAGGCCCACGACGGAGGCGGGCGACCGCGCAGCGGAATGGACACCTTTCGGGCGTTTCGGATCCACAACGACGACGGCACCACACGCGCGGGGATCGAGCGGATCGCCCTGGCCGATCTCTCGCCGGGCGAGGTGGTGATCCGCACCGCATGGTCCAGCGTGAACTACAAGGACGCGCTGGCGGGCACCGGCACGGGGAAGATCCTGCGCCGCTTCCCGCTGGTGGGCGGAATCGACGTGGCCGGCACGGTGGCCTCCTCCGAGACCCCCGCGTTCCGAGAGGGCGAACCCGTGCTGGTCACGGGCTGCGGCCTGAGCGAGGTCCATGACGGGGGCTACGCGGAATACGTGCGCGTACCCGCCGACTGGGTCATGCCGCTGCCCGACGGGCTCGATCTGCGCCGGGCCATGGCGCTCGGCACGGCGGGCTTCACCGCCGCGCTCGCCATACAACGCCTCGAGGACAATCACCAACGCCCGGAGATCGGGCCGCTGGTGGTCACCGGCGCGAGCGGCGGGGTCGGCAGTTTCGCCGTAAACATCCTCAGCGGTCTCGGCTACGAAGTGGTCGCCGTGACGGGGAAGCCCCAGGCCACCGTCTATCTCAAAGACCTCGGGGCGAGCCACGTCGTCAGCCGCCGGGACCTGGAGATGCGCGGGCGTCCGCTGGAGAACGCACAATGGGGCGGGGCGCTCGACAACGTGGGCGGCGAGATGCTCGCCTGGCTCACCCGCTCGGTGCGTGCCTGGGGCAACATCGTGAGCATCGGGATGGCCGGTGGCACGGCCCTGCACACCACCGTGATGCCGTTCATCCTGCGCGGCATCGGACTACTGGGAGTGACCTCCGCCCACTGCCCCATGCCCCTGCGCCGGCGCATCTGGGAGCGCCTGGCCACCGACCTGCGTCCGCGCGCGCTCGACTCGGTGGTGCGCTCCACCATCGGCCTCGACGGACTCCCCGCAGCATTCGAGGACGTCCTCGCCGGGAAGTCCATGGGACGGACCCTGGTGGCGATCGGGCAAGCGGCATCCTGACCGCCGCGTCACCGACCGGCCGCTGGACGCACCGGTTCCGTCTCCGTTCGAGCCGGTCCACCGGCTCGAACCGGGTCCGCAAAAAATCGTTGGCTTTCGCGGGCGGGCCGCCGTATGATAATCAAGACGCCGTAGTGGATCCTGCTATTAATCTGGATTTCCTTCCGCTTTCCATACTAAAAACTCCCGCTGCCGACCCCCCAGGACTGCCACTGCACGTCACTTCGTGTATCCCTGCAATGAGGTCATTACCGTGCACACTGGAACTGTAAAGTGGTTCAACGAGAGCAAAGGCTACGGCTTCATCACCCCGGATGACGGCGGCAAGGACGTCTTCGTGCATCATTCGGCGATCAATGGAAGCGGCTTCAAGACCCTGGCCGAGGGGCAGAAGGTCTCCTTCGAAACCGAACAGACCCCGAAGGGGCTCGCCGCCGCCAACGTAACCGCTATGTGACCCGCGCCGCGGATCGCGGCGATCGGGACCGGACCGTGTCGTTCCGAGAGGGCACGGGCCGGGTTCTGCGAATGAGGGGGATCGGGCGGGATCGGGGATCCCGTCGTTCCCCGTCCTGTGGGTGCGATCCCGCGCAGGCTCCGGTCGCAGTCCTGCGGCCGTTCCCCGTTCGCGCGCAAGATCCTGCCTGCCCTTGAACTGAACCCCCGTCCCAACCCGCAACATCGACGGGAGAAGGCGTCGATCGCAAGCCTGCACCCCGCGCGCCGCGCCGCGCGGCGCGAATCACCCCCGGAGGGTTCCCCTCGCGCAGGTCTCCGGCGCCGAACGCCGGGTCAATGCTCCCAGAGCGCGATGCCGCCCGTGATCCCGCGGACGTTGCGTACCAACTGAACGTCATCGGGAAGCTCGAGGCGCACGTGCTTGGAATTGCCGCCGCCGATGTACAGCGCGCGGAAATTGAAGCAGCTTCGCAAGTGACGGATGGCCTTCGCAAGCCGGCGATTCCACTTCCGGTTTCCTACACGGCGCCGTGCCGGTTCGCCGAGTTGCCCCTCATAGGCCTGTCCCTTCCGGAAGCGATGGTGACCCAGCTCGAGGTTCGGCACCAGCCGACCGTCCAGAAACAGGGCCGAGCCGACGCCGGTGCCGAGGGTGACCACGAGTTCGACCCCGCGGCCCTCGACGACGCCGTAGCCCTGAATATCGGCGTCGTTGGCGACATGAACCGCGACCCCGAACAACCGGCTCAACTCGGCGCCGAGCGCCACACCCGACCAGTCGCCGTCCAGGTTCGGCGCATCGCGCACCGTGTCCTCCACCACCACCCCGGGGAAACCCACCGACGCGCGATCGAAGGGGCGCAACGGCTCGACGAGCGGCGACAGTGCGCCGATCACCGCTTCCGATGTGGCGGGCCGCGGAGTGAGTACGCGCACCCGCTCGCTGAGCATCTCGCCCCGCGCATCGAGGATCGCGGCCTTCAATCCGGTACCGCCTATATCGATGGCCAGGGTCCTCACCGCGTCCCGGACTGTGTCGTCCATGCCCTCTCCTCTCAATACTCACGCCGCATCCGGCGGTACATTCCAGCATATCGGAGAAACACCCCCGGACGAAAGGTGCGCGCGGCGCCGACACGGATCCGCTCCGCCCAACGCGGGCTGTCCCCGAAGAACCTATCGGCAGATATCGAGTCCCGCCTGAACCTTTCCCGCAATTAATGAGAATAATTCTCATTACCCCGGCCCGAGGACCAAACCTCATCCGCGTTATGCTGTCTCATCGTTGCGGGGGGGCGGGACGCCGACCCGCCGTCCATGCCGACCCACCCGAAAACGGATACCTCCCATGCAAGACCTCTATGAATCCTGGAACGCCCTGCGCTTCGGCGGACCCATGGTCTACCCGCTACTGGCCCTGGCGGTCATCGCCGTGGCGATCCTGCTCGACAAGGCCTACGTGTACTGGCGCTACGCGCGCATACCGCTCCTGCTCTCGCGCCTGATCGAGCACCCGGGTACGCATTGGAGCGAACTGGAGCGCCAAGTGGCCGCCCTCGATCCACGCCACTACTTCGCCCGATTCCTGCGCGTAATCCTGCACGACCGCACCCGGCCGGCCTGGTGGATCGAATCCCGGGCCGGCGACGAGGCGCAGGCCGTCGAGCGCGACCTCAGCCGCGGGCTGTGGGTGTTGGAGACCATCGTCACCGCGGCCCCGCTGTTGGGGCTGCTCGGCACGATCACCGGCATGATGCGCGCCTTCCACCTGATCGGCAGCAAGGGCCTGGTCGACCCGAACGGCGTCACCGCGGGCGTGGCCGAGGCCCTGATCGCCACCGCCCTGGGACTGCTCATCGCACTGATCGCCCTGTTCGGCTTCAACCTGCTCTCGCGCCTGCAGTCCCGCACGCTCGACGAGATGGAGCGCATCGGCACGCGAGTGACCGATCGCATCCGCCTCGAGGGACAGGACCCGGGGGTGCGTCATGAAGCTGCGTAGATCGCGCACCTACCGTCGCGGGCGCATCGAGATCATTCCGATGATCGACGTGATGTTCTTCCTGCTGGCCACCTTCATGCTGGCGTCGCTGTCGATGCAGAACCTGCACTCGCTGCCCGTCAACCTCCCGCGCGGTCGGGCGCAGCCGATGCAGACCGCGGCCCCGGTCACGCTCACCATCACCCGGCAGGACCGCATCTACCTGAACCACGCCGCCGTGACCCTCGGCACGCTCGCCGCCCGCCTCAGGCCCTTGCTCAAGGACGGCGACCCGGCAGTGATCGTGGCCGCCGACCGCCGGGCGCGGAACGGCACGGTCGTAGAGGCGATGCTGAAGGCGCGCCACGCCGGCGCGAGCCGTTTCCTCATCGCGGTCGAGCGTCAATGACCGAAGCGGTCTGGCCGCTGCCGACCATGCACGAGGTGCCGATCCGGCGCCTGCTGTGGGTGCTCCCCGCGGCGATCCTGCTGGTGCTGCTGGCGCTGCTGGTGCTGGGGCGCTGGCTGCGGGTCGGGGCCGTGCCGACGCCCCGCCCCCGACCCATAGAGGCACGCATCTACGAGCTGCCACCCTCGCCGGGCGCAGCGCCGTCGGCCCCGGTGCAACCCGCGCCTGCGCGCCCGCGGCAACCGATCCCGATCCGCCCCAGGCCGCGATCCCGGCCGGCCGAACCCGCGGCGCGCGCCGAGATCGCCCCTGTGCGCGGAACGCTCCCGATACCGACCGCCAAGCCGCGCGTACCGGCCCCCGCCGCACCACGCATCGACTGGGCCAAGCTGCACCGCGACGTAAACGCAGCGGTGGCGACCGCCACGGGGCGCCGCTCGGCACCGTTCCAGATCAAAGACCCGAACACGCTGACCGCGCACTTCTACATCGCGTCGGTACTGCGCAAACTGCAGGAGGTCGGCAACCTCAACTACCCCGGACAGCTCACCGGCGTATCCGTGGTACGCCTGCGCATCGACGGCCACGGCCGGCTCGTCGGCCTCAAGATCCTGAAATCCCCGGGTAGTCCGGCGCTCGACCGCGCGGCCGAGGGCATCGTGCGCATGTCCGCCCCGTTCGCACCGCTTCCCTCGCGGCTGCGCCGCAAGACCCCGGGCATCGAACTGACCTTATACATGGACTTCTACGGGTACCGACAGTTGTATACGGAATACTGAGGAGGATTCAAGGGGTCAGAGGGATTCAAGGGGATGCCGCCGCCCCGGCAGGGCCGCCCCACCCGCATCGGTGATCACGCCCACCTGTAGGGCCGGACGCGCCCGGCCGAGACCGCTGAACAACCCCTCGCCATACCCGGTCCCTTCCAACCCCGCCGGCGGGCCTCGGCCCGCCCTACAGGTGGATGCCGTGGCTCAACTCAACGCCGCCTCGAGACATGCGGCGCAATTCGCTGCGCTCATCGCGCCGGTGGGGACGCGGATCAGGGTTGGAGATCGGCGTAGCGAGCCAGAAAGGCGTCCAGTTGGTTGGCGAACGCCAGGCGCTCGCGGGGGCCGAGCGGCGGCGGGCCACCGGTGGCCATGCCGGCGCTGCGCATACCGTCCATGAAGTCGCGCATCGCCAGGCGCTCGCGGACGTTATCACGGGTATAGAGTTCGCCCCGCGGGTTGAGTGCGGCCGCGCCCTTCTCCACCGCCGCGGCGGCCAGCGGGATATCGGCCGTCACCACCAAGTCGCCCGGTTCGAGCAGCGCAACGATGCGGTGGTCGGCCACATCGAAACCCGCCGAAACCCGGATCGAGCGGATGTAGGGCGAGGGCGGCGTGCGCAGCGACTGGTTGGCGACGAGCGTGAGCATCACGCACACGCGCTGCGCGGCACGGAACAAGATCTCCTTGATCGGGCCGGGACAAGCGTCGGCATCGACCCAGATACGCATGCGCCGCACCGGGGTCGTCACACCGACACGGCGCCGGGATCGTCCCCGTCCGCGCCGGTCGCCGCGCGGTGCGCGGCGATGGTCTCCAGGAACGCGCCGCCGTAGGCGGCGAGCTTGCGCGCACCAATTCCGGAGATCCCGGCCAGATCGCCCGTACTCGTCGGGCGCCGCTCGACCATCTCGCGCAACGTGGCATCGTGGAAGATCACGTAGGCGGGCACCCCCTGGGCCTGAGCCAGTTCCTGGCGCCGGTGGCGCAACGCCTCCCATAGCGCCCGGTCCGTGCCCTGCGCGAACACCGTTTTCCCGGCGCCGCGGGCCGCGCGCGTCGTGCGCGATCGCGCCTGCGGCCGCGGGCGTTCGCGCAGCGCGAGTTCGCACTCGCCGCGCAGGACCGGTCGACTCGCCTCGGTCAGGCGCAGGCCGCCGTGTCCCTCCAGATCGACCGCGAGCAGGCCGCGCGCGATCAACTGGCGGAACAGGTTGCGCCACCCGGCGCTGTCCAGCTCCGTTCCGATCCCATAGGTGCTGAGCCGGTCATGGCCCCAGCGCCCCACCCGCTCGGTGGCGTTGCCGAGCAGCACATCGACGAGATGCTGGACCCCGAAACGCTGTCCGGTGCGGTGTACGCACGAGAGCGCCTTGCGCGCGGCGGTGGTGGCGTCCCAGGTCCGCGGCGGCTCCAGGCAGGTGTCGCAGTTGCCGCACGGACCGGTGAACTCGTCATCGAAGTAGCGCAACAGGGCCTCGCGGCGGCAGGTCGTCAGTTCGCAGAAGCCGAGCATCGCATCGAGCTTGTGGCGCTCGACGCGCTTGTGGACCTCGCCCGCCTCGGAGGTCTCCTGCATGCGCCGCAACGTGATGACGTCCTGCAGGCCGTACACCATCCAGGCGTCGGCCGGCAGGCCGTCGCGCCCGGCGCGCCCGGTCTCCTGGTAATAGGCCTCCAGGCTCCGGGGCAGGTTCAGGTGCGCCACGAAGCGCACGTCGGGCTTGTCGATGCCCATGCCGAAGGCGATCGTCGCCACGATGATGACGCCGTCCTCGCTCAGAAACCGCTGCTGGGTGCGCGCGCGCGTCCCGGAATCCATCCCCGCGTGATAGGGCAGTGCGGTCAGGCCCTTGGCCTCGAGCCACGCCGCGATCTCCTCGACGCGACGGCGAGACAGACAGTAGACGATACCGGCCTCCCCGTCGTGCTCGTCGCGAATGAAACGCAGCAGCGCCTCGCGCGCGCTCGCGCCGCCCTCGGTGATGCGGTACCGGATGTTCGGCCGGTCGAAGCCGCTGACGAATACCCGCGCCTCGTGCAGCGCGAGCCGGTCGGCGATCTCCCGCCGCGTGGCCTCATCGGCGGTCGCGGTCAGGGCGATGCGGGGGACGCCCGGGAATCGCTCGTGGAGTACCGAGAGCCGGATGTACTCGGGGCGAAAGTCATGACCCCACTGCGAAACGCAGTGCGCCTCGTCGATCGCGAACAGCGCGAGTGGCGCGCGTTCCAACAGATCCAGGGTGCGTTCGGTCAACAACCGCTCCGGGGCCACATAGAGCAGGTCGATACGGCCGTCGAGCAGCGCCTCCTCCACCGCGCGCGACTGCGCGGCGCCCAGCGTCGAGTTGAGAAAGGCGGCGCGCACCCCGTACTGGCGCAGGGCCGCGACCTGGTCCTGCATCAGGGCGATGAGCGGGGAGACGACGATACCCGCGCCGGCGCGCGCGAGCGCCGGGATCTGATAGCACAGCGACTTCCCGCCCCCGGTGGGCATCAGCACCAGGGCGTCGCCGCCCGCGATCACCTGATCGATGACCTCCCGTTGATAGGTGCGAAAGCACCCGAATCCGAACACCTCGCGCAGGATCGCGAGGGCGGCGTCTTCCTGGGCTGGGAGCTGACGCTCGGGCAAGGCGGAATCCTGGAAGGGGCGGTATCGACCGTGTCCGTGGCCGCCCATGGCCGATCGGACCGGCGTTCGAACGGCCATGCTATCAGAAGCACCCGCCCGCGCGGACCCTCCTTCAGGGGTGCTCGGAATCGGCGGCGGCGATCCGGGCCGGCGGGGGGGTCGCGTCGTTGGCATCGGTACCGTACGGCGGATAGCGGTAGGGGCGCGCCGGCAACGCGGCCAGCAACCGCGCGAGCGGCGGAGAGCCCTCCGAGATCGGCGTCGGGATCGGGTCCTCGCGTGCAACGATCCGTTGCACGCGGCCCCAGTCCACCGTCCACCGCTGCCCGGTGCGGGCCATGTAACGGGTCACCGCATCGATCGCCGCCTGCATGCCCGGCAGGCCGTGCCGGTGATAGGCGCGCAACGGCGCGAAGCGCTCCAGGTAGAGCCGCAGGCCGCTGCGCTGTCCGATCCGATAGGGCCGGTCGACGATACGCACCGGGGTCCCGACCGCTACGGCGCGGAACAGCGTCACGGCGTCTTCCGGGTAGAGATGAAAACAGCCGTGACTGGGACGCCTGCCCACGCCCCACGGGCGACTGGTCCCATGGATATAGATCTCCGGGAAACCGGTTTCCAGGGCCAGTTCCCCCATGGGGTTTTGCGGCCCGGGCGGCACGACCCGCGGCAGCGGATCGCCCGCGGCGGCGGCCTGGGCGCGGATATCCGCCGGCACCACCCAGTGCGGCATGCGGCGCTTGGCGACGATCCGCGTCGTACCCAGGGGGTCGGGCCAGCCGGGCTGGAAGATACCGACCGGGAAGGTATATACGTGGGGGGTTGGATGGCGCGCGGTCACCGGCGGAAAATAGAACAATCGCCGCTCCGGCAGATCGATGACGATTCCCTTCCAGGGCCTCGCCGGCAGGATGTACTCGGTGGGCACCGCCACGCGCGCGCCGGCACCCGGCAACCAGGGATCGACGCCCGGATTGGCGGCGACGATCTCGTTGTAGCCGACGTCGTAGTGACGCGCGATGTCGAGCAGGGTATCGTCCGCCCGCGCCGTGACCACGCGAACCCGCCCGACGATGTTCCCCGCACCGGCGGGGTAGGGAAACACCGCCGCACGGGCCCCGCCCGCCGCGAACACCGCCAGCACCGCGGCCGTCAGCAGCCGAGCGCACCGCATGACCGCACGCCGGCGCATGCCCCGCTCGAGCCGATGCTGCATACCGGAACCGACCCGGGGGTCAGTCCCCGTTGTCCCCGCCGGGAGGCGGCGGTGGGTAGTGCTCATGCCGGCGCGCGGCACCGGGCGGTGGCGGTGGCGGATAGTAACCGCGATGATGGCGCCGCGGGCCCTGGAAACGCCCGGCCACCGGGATGCGGTTGCCCTTCGCGTACATGCACTGCTCGTAGGCATAGTCGTAGCGCTGCTGCACGCTGAGGCCCCGGACCGTCCCGTTCGACGAACCGACCGCGGTCCCGAGGGCCGCGCCGCTCGCCGCACCGATCGCCGCGCCGCGCCCCTCACCGAGTGCCGCCCCGAGGGCACCGCCGAGCAACGCGCCGACGCCGGCGCTCTTGAGCGTGCTCTCGTTCGCCGTCTGCGAGGCCGTCGCCCCGCCGGTCTGCATGCGCGCGAACTGTCGGCATACGGCATTGTCCGCCTGGAACTGGTCGAAGGTCTTGCCGGGGCCCGGCAAGACCAGGACACTGGGGCCGGTGGGAACCGTCATGCAGCCGCCGAGCGACACCGCGGCCGTCACCAACACCACCGCCTTGAGTCTGTGGTTCATATCCATTCCTTTACCCTGCCAGTGGGATCATAAACCGGGCCACGTCGTCGTGTCGCGTCGGCGCGGCCGGGAAACCCCATCATCGCGCACCCCGCGGCGGGTGCGGTACGACCTTTATCCAGCCGCCCGGACACTTCTTCACGTACGGGTAGTACGTCTTGCTGGATTCGCAATAATACCAATAGTACGGGCGCGGGCGCTCCGGTGCGATGTAGGTGATCCGCGGCGGCGGCGTGACGATCACCGGCGGCGGTGAATAGTACACGGGCGGCGGAACCCACCACGGCCCCCAGCCCCACGCCGGGCCCATCCCGAAGTAGAAGCCGCCGCCATCGCCACGCCAACCGCCGCCATAGACGCGTCGGAACCGGTAGTCGACATGAACCGCGCCCGGGTGTGCCACCGCCGGGACGAACGCGGGCGCCGGGACGCCGCCGTACGGATCGGCCCCTGCGGACTGCGCGAACACCGACACGACCCCTACCACGATCCCCACCATCCATCGCCGTTTCATCGGGATCCCCTCTACATGTTTTGCGGCAGGCCGAACAAAAAATTCGACCCCGCGCCCAATCTGTAGTTCCGGGGAGGATAGACGGCCTCCGGGGAATCGGCCCGACCCCGGGCCGCCAAAACTCCGACACCCCCGACCGCACCCCTTCCGGATCGGTGCGTACCCACCGGAGCGCGCACCGCGAGCGGCGTGGAGGGGCCGCGGCGCATCGTGCGCCCGCGCGGCCTCACGCCGCGCGCGGCGCACGATGCCAGTGCAGATAGAGCGCCGGGATGAGGTTGGTGCTGAGTACCGAACTCCACACCACCCCGCCCAGGATCACGAGCGCGAGCCCCTGTTCCGGCGCGGCGCCGAGACCCCAGCCGAGCGCGGTCGGCAGCATGCCGAGCACGGCGGTCAGCGTGGTCAACAGGATCGGGCGAAAGCGCACGCGCACCGCCTCGCGGATGGCGGTCTCGGGATCCATGCCCTCGCCCTCGTTGTTGCGCGCACGGTGCAACAGCACGATGCCGTGGTTCAGACTGATCCCCACGAGCGTGAGGATGCCCACCAGGCCGATGGCGTTGAGTCCCTTGCCGCTGACCGCCAGGGTCAGCGCCGCGCCGGTGAACGCGAGCGGCATCTGCAGCAGCAGGATCGCCGGCAGGCGCAGGCCGCCGAACTGCAGCACGAGGATGCCCACCATCAGCACGAAGGCGCCGAGTCCGGCGATGCCGAGATCCACGGCGGCCTTCTCCAGGCGTGCGAACAGCCCCGCGAACTCGATCCGGTAACCGGGCGGCATCTTCAGGCCCTTGAGGGCCTCGCGTGCGGCCGCCACGGTACGGCCCAGCGGCCCGGTCGGCGTGGCGAGGATATCGAGGGCGCGGGCACCGTTGAGGTGGCGGATCTGGTTGGGTCCGGCCTCCAGCTTCAGTCGTGCGAGCCGCCCCAGCGGCGTCCAGCCCTTGTCGGTCCGGATCAGCAGCGAGGAGAGCCCCTCCAGGCCCAGGTGCGGCGCGTCGGCGAGACGCAGGTAGAGGTCGAGGTGATAGTTGCCCTGCGGCATGCGGGCCACCACCTCGCCGCCGATCGCCGGTCGCAACTGGGCGTAGAGCGCCGCCGGCGTGATGCCGTAGAGCGCCAGCGCCGCGGGCCGCGGGAGGATCCGCAACTGCGTCACGGGATAGGCGTCGTTGTTGAACAGGTCCGTCAGCGCCGGCACGTGGCGCAGGCGCCGCACCACCTCCTCGGACAGGCGGCGCAGCTCCGGGAGGCGGCTGCCGAACACGCGCACCACGAACGGCTGCGGCAGACCCGACAGGCTCTCGCCGACGCGCTCGATGGTCGGCGTGTCGACGTTGCGCTGCACCGCCGTGAGCCGCGTCTCGCGCAGCATGCGCGCGGCGACCGCGTCCAGACTCCGCACCGCGACCTCGGGCTTGAGCACGACCTGGATCTCGCCGGCGAAGTCGCGCTCGGTATAGCGGGTCGAGCCCGCCGAACCGATGCGGGCGAAGACGTCGCGCACGTCCGGATCGGCACGCAGCCGGGCGGTCATTTCGCCGACGGCGGCGCGCGTCTCACGCAGCGAGGAACCGGGCGGCAGCGTGAAGCTCTCGAGCAGCACGCCCTCGTTGGGCAGCGGCAGGAAATGCACCGGCACCACCGCCAGCACCGCCAGACTCGCACCGAACAGCGCCACCGCGCCGGCGAGGCTCGCGCGCGGATGGTGCAGGGTCCACTGGAGCGCGCGCTGGTTGCGCTCCGCCAGCCACTCGACCCAGGCGGCGCCGATCGCCCGGCGGTGCCGGCGGTAGCCGATCGCCCCGAGCAACAGCGGCACCAGGGTCAGCGAGATCGCGAGCGAGGCGAGCAGCGACAGACCCATCGCCAGCGAGAACGGGATGAAGAAGATGCCGGCGAGTCCGCCGACGAACAGCAGCGGCAGGTACACCGAAACGGTGGTGAGCGTGCCGGTCACGTCCGGCCCGGCGATGTCGCGCAGCCCGCGCCACACCCCGGCGAGGCCGGCCTCGCCCTGTTCCCAGCGGTGGTAGATGCTCTCCAGTACGATGATGGCGTCGTCGGCGAACAGTCCCACCCCCACGGTCAACGCGCCGAGCGTGAGCAGATTCAGGCTCTGCCCCGTGACGTACAGGCCCGCGATCCCCATCAGCAGCGCCATGGGGATGCTCAGCGCCAGCACCCAGACGCCGCCGTGGGTGCCGAGCAGGAAGAACAGCGCCGCCACCGCCAGGAGACCGCCGATGATCAGGTTGCGGGCGAGGTCGTGATAGATCAGGCCGACCAGGTGCCCCTGATCGTAGATGCGCACCCAACGCGCACCGCCCGGGAGTTGGTCGCGCATCCCCTCGAGCGCGCTCTGCACCGCCTGCGTGACGGGGATCGTCGAGGCGCCCGGCTGTTTGAACACGACCATGGCGATGCTCGGGCGCCCGTTGAGTTCCGCGGCGTAGCGGATCGGCACCGGCGCGCGCACCACGCGCGCCAGATCGCCCAGCGGGATCGGACCGGCGGGCGCCGGCACCGGCAGCATGCGCAACTCCGCGGCCCGCTCCGGCAAGTGGCGCACCTCGATCAGTACTGTCTGGTGGCCGAGCGAGAGGTGGCCGGCCGGCCCGAGCAACACCTGGCGGCGCAGCGCATCGGCGAGCGCCGCCATACCGACCCCGTAGTGGCGCAGCGCCGTCGGGTCGGGCTGCACCCACAGCGCCTCGTCGCCGCTTCCGAACACCTCGACGCGGCGCACGCCGGGCAGTGCGCGCAACGCCGGCACGATGCGCGTCTCGATGGCGCGCTGCACCCGCATCGGCGCCACGCCGTCCGGTATCCGTACGGCGTAGTCGGCCACCTCGTCGATGGCCGCACCCATGATCTCGGCGTAGGGGCGCGCCCCGGCGGGCAGGCGCGAGCGGGCCCGGTCCACGGCGCTGTAGACCGCCTGCAGATCCTGCTGCGGATCGGTCCCGTTGCGAAAGCGTACGTCGGTCTGCACCGTGCCCCCGCCCATGACCGAACGCACGGCGACCAGATTGGGCAACGCCAGCAGCTCGCTCTCCAGCGGGCGGGTCACCGTGTTCTCCAACTCCCCGGCGGTGGCGCCGGGATAGTGGGTGATGATGCTGATGACCGGATAGTCGAACTTCGGCAGGATCTCGATCGGAATGTGCCGGAAGGCGTAGACGCCGAACACCAGCAACGCGCCGTAGAGCAGTACCCACAGGACGGGGCGCCGCAGGGACGCGCGCAGCGGCTCGGGAAGCGCCATGCGCCGGCTCAACTCGGATTCTGAAAGTAGCGGTTGAACTCGCGGTGGAAGCGCCGGTAGGCGTCCTTCACCACCACCTCGTCACCGGCCTCGAGCGCTCCGCGCACCGCGGTCCACGCCCCCTCCCGCGGCCCGGGAGTGACCGCAACGCGGTGTGTCCCGCCGCCCTGCTGCGCCAGCACCCACCAGTGCCCGGCATCCATGACGAGGGCCTGCGTGGGCACCAGGCGCCAAGTCCGCACCGCCCCCTCCAACACCAAGGTCCCCGCCGCGCCGCTGACCCACGCGGGCGGACGACCGTCGGGCACGCAGCCCACCGCACGCCCGCCGTCCGGGCGCAGCGGATCGAGGACGCTGCGCACCGTCACCGCGAACGGCGCGCCGCCGTCGGCGGGCTCGAAGCGCCCGCGCATGCCGGGGTGCAGGGTGCGCGTGCCGGATCCGTAGAACACGCCCTTGACCCACAACCCGCCGCGCGCCCGCAACCGCAGCAGCGGCGCACCCCGTGCGACCTGCTCGCCGTCCACCACGAAGGTCTCGAGTACGATCCCGGCGCGCGGCGCACGTACCTCGGCACCCGATTCCAGGAACTTCAGGCGCGCCTCGGCGACCGCGAGCCGCGCGTGCGCATCGGTCACCCGGGCCCGCGCGGCATCCAACTCGTTGCGGCTGCTGAGCGCCGGGTAGGTGCGCCGCACGGAGGCCAGGCGCCTGCGCTCCAGGGTCCGCTCGGCCCGTGCACGCGTCACCGCCGCACGGGCCTGCGCGAAACCGGGGCCGGTCACGCGCGCGAGAAGCTGCCCGCTGCGCACCGCCTCGCCGGGCACCAGCCGGAAGTCCTTCAGGGTCCCGTCGAGCAGCGCGTGCACGGTCAGCGTACCGATCGGCACGATCTGCGCGTAGCCGCGATACCGGGTCGCAAGCGCGCGTTCGCGCACCTTTGCGAGTCCCGTATCGGCCGCCGAGGCGTGCGCGGCGAACAAAGCCAGGGCCAGTGCCAACATCACCCGCATCACGATCCCCCTCCGGGCAGGCGGCCCGCCAACAGATCGATACGCGCCAACGCCATGCGCAACCGCGCCCCCGCACGCAGCCGCCGCAAGCGGGTGTCGAGCCAATCCTGCTGCGCCAGAAACAATGCCAAGCCGCCCATGCGTCCGGCCCGGTAGCCCGCCTCGCTGTCGTGCCAGATCGCCTCTTCGGTGCGGCTCAACGCACTCGCGGAACGGTAGGCGACGAGCGCCGCGCGCGCATTCGACCACGCCGTCGCCACCGCCTCACGCACCCGCAACCGGGCCTGCCGGTAGCGCTCGCTCGCGGCCCGTTGCCCGGCGCGCGCCGCGTCCTCGCGCGCACGTAACGTACCACCGGCGAACAGCGGCATGGACAACTCCAGCCCGGCGCTCCAACCGAGATTGCCGCCCCGCGGGCGCTGCAAGGTATCCCACCCGTAAGCGGCCTGCACGCCGAGTCGCGGCAGCCGCGCCCCCCGCGCCTGGCGCACCAGGGCGGCCTGCCGGCGCTCGCGGCTCTCGGCCATGCGCAACGCCGGCTGCCCCCGGAGCGCGGCGGCCTCCGTCCGTGCCCGCGCGGGCAGCGTCAGGGTGGCGGGAGAGAGGTCCGCGGCGACCAGCGGCGGCAACGGCGCGAGGCCGGTCATCAGGCCCAACAGGCGCCGCGCGCCGTCCACCCGCGCCCGCGTCTGCTCCAGCGCCCCCACCGCGCTGCGCAACGCCGCCCGGGCGCGCAGCAGGTCGATCCGCGCGCGGCTGCCGGCCCTCAGCGCGCGCCGCGTCACATCGACCACCGTGCGATCGATGCGCACCGCGCGGGACCAGATCCGTCGCGCGGCCTGCGCCACCTGCAGATCATAGTAGGTACGGGTGACCGTGGCGGCGACATCGAGACGGTTGCGCAGCAGACGGTAGCGCGCGAACGTCGCCTCGGCGCGGGCCGCATCGACCGCCGCCGCGGCGGCCGGATCGAACAGGCGCTGGCGCAACACCACCAGCGAGGTGAACTCGCGCGCACCGTTGGCCGACGCGAACCCCGGCGTGCCGTTGTCGGTGCTGCTGTAGACATCGCCGGCCCGCACGCTCAGCTGCGGGAACAGCACCCCGCGTCGCGCCCGCACACCGAATCCGCCGGCGCGCGCGAGGCTCGCGTCGGCCCGCAGGCCGGGCTGATAGGCGAGCGCCAGGCGCAGGGCGCGGGCGAGATCGAGTCGATGCGGCGCGGGCGCCGCGCCCGACACACCCGAGCCGACGCCGCATAGCAGCGCGAGACACAGCACCGCCCCGGCCCGAGACCGCCGCAGCCCACCGCGGAGCGCCCGTCCGGGCGCCGCACTCACCGTTCGCATCTCAATTACCCGCCCCGACCCGGGAACCCGATCCCCGCCGCGGGCCCGCCCGCCGGGCCGCAGCCCGCATCATACGTTCACCCGCCGCGTCGCAACACCCGGCCACGCACCGGTCCTGGGACCCTCGGGGCGCGGGGCGGGTCTGAGACCCGCCCCTACGGAATCACAGAAAACCCATGCGCCGACAACGGCACGGCCTGTTCGCTGCCGGATTCGGCAAATGCGTCATGGTTCGCCCTTCAAAACCGGCGAAGCATCTTCGACGGTAACAGCGGTTCTCTCATACCGCTGCCGATATCAGCTTCGCTCTATTCGATCTTCAACACAAGGCAGCAATGCCGACAGGATCACGATGACCGCCAAAACAAAGAACGAAACCCCTGCCCAGACGGCGGTACCGGGGAATATCGACGACACCATCAGATAAGGCTGGGCGGCACCCCACACCAAAGCGGCAATCACACCCATGCCCAGCGTCGCCTCTAGCAGCCGCACTTTGCGGGAATCCCCGGACAGCGGCGCCAACCTGCGATTTCCGCTGCGCAGCCCTCGTACCAAGCGGACCGACTGCCACAGCGAAATCAGTGCGACCATGCCGATGAGCGCCCGCACCGCGATTATTCCATAGGTGATTCTTCCCATTTTTACTGAACCGAACCCGCCCCACCTTGCCCAGTCGTTGAGCACCTGAGCCATGAGCGGCCAGCTGCGCTGGCTGTTGGTCAAGATGACGATGCCGTCACCGGATTCAGGGCCGGCATGAAAATGGGCCATCCATCCATGTCCCTGCCCCCCATGCCACACCGCCCGTCGACCGTCGGGAAGGTTCTCTATGAAATACCCGAACCCATACGAGTCGGCGACAACGCCGAAGATGCCGGGAATATCCACCTGCGGAGTATGGAGCTTGCGAATGCCTTCGTGTCCAAGCACGGCATGATCCGTATGGTAGGAACCCGTCATCCCGGCAGCGACAAACCGGGCTATATCTTCCACGGGTGCAAACAATCCGCCGGAGGCCTTCACCGGGTACACATACATCGGCACCGGCGCGCCCTGCAGATCATACCCGGTGGGTATCGCGGGGAGCAGCGTCTCATTCCAGGAAAAACCGGAATTATTCATCCCAAGAGGAATCAGCACCTCATTCGCCATGTATTCTGCAAAATCCCGTCCGGTTACCTCTTCGATCAGCAGCTCAAGCAAATTGAAACCGGTGTTGGAGTACAAAAAACCGGAGCCCGGTTCGCGGATAAGTTGCGTCTCATGCAACAGGGTTTCCCGTAAAGACGCCGGAATCCGGCCCCATTATCAGTCCTCCATACTGAATTCGGCACAACGTTCCGATTCGGCGACGGCGGAACATCGTTCGCCGCAACCGATTTGCGAGGCGGCGTATGATTCGCCCGGATTCGGTCATCGTGCGAACTCATAACCGAGTCTTGTGATGCGACCACGCCAATAGGACTTCGGCCCCTCGGGAAGCATCCATGCCACTTCGCCCTCGACAGGAATGTGCATCCCGTAACGTATCTCGTAATGGCGCCATCGACCCTCCCACGGCGTTGGGATCACCGCGCCCGCGACAGTGCGCCCGCGCGCCTCGGCATGCACCGATTCGATCAGACCGTTTTCATTGAAGCGGAACCGCATGGTCACCGTGGTTTCACCGTCCTTCAGAGTCGCCTTGGCGGAGGAGTCGTCCACCGCTTTCCAGTGCACGCCCTGGCTCGGCAGCAGCGCCGTCGGATACCAAGCGGCTTCGGCCAAGAAGCGCATCAGTTCCCCCCTCGCCATCTCCGGCGTGCCGCGCAGATCCACCAGCGACACCAGTCCGAACAACGACGCATGAAGAACCCCTTCACCGGCGACGTAGGCGTCGTGCACGCGCACCGCCAAGCCGGGCATCATCGCAATACGACCATCCCAGCAGAAGCCCGGCCTCCGGATGATCACCCGCTGGGTAGAAACGAACGGTCTCCATTGTTCGCCGGTCTCGCTCATGTTGAAAGTGCCGGTCTGCTTCACGCTGACGGCCAGGACCATGGGTTGCCCGTCCGTAAGTACGGCGCGAAAGTACCTTTGGACCGGCGCGGGTAAGCCGATCAATTCTTTAGTGCTATAGGCCTTTTGCCCGATGGGGAGTCGTGCAGCTTCCAGCTTGGCATCCA
>CAZAQG010000005.1:0-44612 GCA_964487445.1 uncultured Chromatiales bacterium | reverse complement strand
GACGTTACCCTTATTCAGCACGCTTCTTCTTTGGGTTGTCTCGTTTGGTTGCCTGGCCCTGTTCTTACAGCGTTATGGCATTCGACCAAGAGCGAACGGTCCATTCCGAACGTTGTTGTGACTGGTCGCCCGCATAGATCACGGTGCCATCGAGGAACGTCTCAGGAAAAGCGTTCTTGAACTTGGCCAGTCCCTTGAAGTAATCGCTACTTATGGTTGCTCCACCTTTGATCTCAATGGCATGCACTTGATGCCCTTCGGGTTCGATCAGGTCAACTTCGTTTCCGGTATTGTCGCGATAGAAATAACACTCGACCGGAAGCGCTGCATTGTACTTTGATTTAAGCCGGTCGATGATGATCATGTTTTCAAACAACGAGCCATACAGCGGGTCGCGCTGGATATGTTCCGGCTGGTGTATGCCCAGTAACCAAGCCGCCAAGCCAACGTCATAAAAGTAGAGTTTGGGTGATTTCACCAATCGCTTGCGCGTATTGGTGAACCAGGGGGGAAGCAGAAAGATAATGTAGCTCGCCTGCAGGAGGTCGATCCACTGATGCGCGGTGCTGTGTGAAATCCCTGTATCGTTGGCCAGGTTGTTCATGTTCAGCAGCTGACCTGTGCGTCCTGCACAGAGACGCACGAAACGCTCAAATTTTTGCAGGTCGTGGATGGTGCTCAACTGCCGAAGATCCCGCTCGATATAGGTTGAAAAATAGCCTCCCAGCATTTGTGTCGGGTCCAGGTTGTCCCGGTATATGCGGGGATAGAAACCGCTATGCATCACTGAGAACAGGGGAGGGAGACGGTCTGCATTTTTCAGTTCATTGATGGAGAGCGGCAAGAGCCGCAACAGGGCCGTGCGTCCCGCCAGAGATTGACTGACCTGGTTCATTAATTCGAATTGCTGGCTGCCGGTCAGAATGTACTTGCCCGGTAGTGGGTCTTTGTCCACGATCTCTTGCAGGTACGAAGGCAGATCCGGGACGCGCTGGATTTCATCGAGAACAGCTCCGTCAGGGATGGTCGCGAGGAATCCCCGCGGATCTTCTCGCGCGAAAGTCCGGGTATCCAGCGCTTCAAAATTGACATAGGGTTTATGCGCGAAGGTCGCCTGACAAAGGGTGGTCTTTCCGCTCTGGCGTGGCCCGGTGATTGTAACCACCGGGTATTGGGTGCTCATCTGAACAAGTGCAGGTTGGATATCTCGATGGATCATATCTGAACTATACAAAATGACGATATAATCGTCAAACAGCAATATCTACTCGAAGTAAACAAGATGATGTGAGTGCGTACTTGTATATATTTATTTAATTCAATTAATTACGATAGGCCTCGAGTACAGCCGGAGTTGCGGGGGAAGGTGGCGTCCCCAAGGGGACGCCACCCGCGCAGCCGTTATCGATATGGTCCACGATTGCGCTCAGCTCTCCATGCGTCGGGGTGGGGTGCCGGCCGGAAAAGGTTTTCGTGCCCCAGTGGATCGACTGCGAGCGGGGGCGCGGCGGGTGGTTGCCCCGCACGACGCCGTTCGTGGTCGGGCGTTTCCTGCCTCGTCGGCAGCCTGCCCCTCGTTTCCGTAGGCCTGGTGACGATACCGCGGTTCCTGCATCCGGACTGCGTTGGGCCTGAATGCCATGTTCGGCACGCTCGGCGGATTTGTGCTTTACGGCATCGCGGGGTTTGTTCCGACCCGGATCATTTCCGTAACCATACCTGAGTGAGTGCCGCCAGCGTTCGCTTCTGGAGTTTGAGTCTGCCACGTTTGGTTTCCCAGTTTGCGACGGTTTGTGGGGTTACGCCCAGCAGATCCGCGAACCGGGGACGCGTCATGGCGAGCTGCTTGCGCAGCCGGGAAACCGCCGTGCCGGTAGGAGTAAACGCTCTCTTCCCCGGAGTCGCTTTTGCGTTGCGGACCCTGGGTTTCCCGTTTCCTTGCGTCGCATTCTTCTTGGCCGATTCCCCGTTGTTTGAACGGCGTGCGGTTTTTCTCGGTGGTGTTTTTCTCCTTTTTGTCGGCGGAGTCGTGTCCTCGATATCGATACCGAACATATTCGAGAGATCCTGATTTGCGAGCCGCCGCCGTTTCCCCCGCCCGGCGGTCGCCGCCCGTATGTCCAGGTCCGACGAGATGAGGTCTTGGTGATCGACCTTGCGCAGCGCGAAGAGCAGTTCCGGCTTTTCATCCAGGCGGGCGCCGACTCCGTACAGCACGGCGGCCACGTGCTTGCACATGACGGCCCAGTCGGGACAGTCGCAGTGGAGTTTGATATCTCCGGGTTTTGGAAATAGCCCTTTTTCGGGCTCGGTCACGATTCCCATCACGTGGTCGGAGAGGTGCCCCTGCAACAATTCCAACATGGAGCCGATCCGCCCGGCGCATTGCCTGCGTATGTTTTTCCACTTGTCCGACGCCAGGGGGGCGATGTGGATGGCGACATTGTATAGCTCCGAACCGGAAACGATGGCTTCGACTCTTCCCTTCTTGATCGCCAAGTGACAGACCGAACCGTTACGGACGTAGGTCCGGCCGCGCGGCAGGCGGTTGGAGAAGTCGCTGAATCGTTCCAGGTGCTTGCACCAAGCCTCACCCCAGAAGGTATGAGCGATCTTGCGGCCCTGGATCTCGATGGGTTCGATGTCCATTCCTTTGTTGCGCAGCTTTTTTATTTTCTCGGCCGTGTTGGCGCGTCGCCTCGCTACCGGCACATAGGGCCGCCACCCACCATAAGACATCGACTATTCTCCCGTCAGACTTGTATCTTGTTGACGTCGAGCGAAACCAGTTCCAGCAGTTCCCGGTTGTTCATCTCGGTCAGCAGGGTTTCGGCGCCGCCTTCCAGAATGTCGCCGGCCAACGCCGTCTTTTCCGTTATCAGTGCGTCTATTTTCTCTTCCACCGTTCCCTGACAGACGAACTTGTGGACCAGTACATTGTTCCGTTGTCCGATACGAAACGCCCGGTCGGTGGCTTGGTTTTCCACGGCCGGGTTCCACCAGCGATCGAAGTGGACCACGTGGGACGCCTCGGTCAGGTTCAACCCGGTACCGCCGGCCTTGAGTGACAGTATAAAAAAGGGTGGCCCGCTTTCCTGCTGAAAATCGTCCACCAGTCGCTTGCGCTGTCCGACCGGAGTGCCGCCATGCAGAACCAGTCCGGGCCGGCCGAACTGCTCGGCCAGAAACGAGGCCAATGGGCCGGTTATCTCGCGAAACTGGGTAAAGACCAGCATCTTTTCCTGACGCGAGGCGATCTCTTCGCACAACTCGGCCAGCCGGGTGAACTTGCCGCTGTTACCGGGATCATACCGGTGATCGCCCAGCAGCTGCGAGGGATGGTTGCAGATCTGCTTGAAACGTATGAGGTAGGCAAGCACCAGGCCGCGCCGCTGCATCCCGTCCAATGTCTCGAGTGAGGTGGCCAGTTTTTTGACCTCTCCCCGGTACAACGCGGCCTGGGCTTTGGTCAGACCGCACCACGCATGCACCTCGGTTTTTTCCGGTAGATCGCTGATAATGGTCTTGTCGGTCTTGAGCCGGCGCAGGATGTAGGGGCGAACCAGGTTGCGCAATGGGGCGTATCGATCGCTTTCTCCGGCGGACAACGATTTGACGAAGTCCTTGAATCGCGTCGCCGATCCGAGCAGGCCCGGGCACAGGAAATCGAACAGGGACCAGAGATCGCCGAGCCGGTTCTCTATGGGAGTCCCGGTCAACGCGATCCGGGAGGCGGCTTTCAATTTCTTGGTTGCGCGGGTTTGTCGGCTGGCGGGATTCTTTATGGCTTGTGCTTCGTCAAGGATAAGCAGCCGCCAGTCCCGCTCCTGCAGCCAGGGTTGCCTCTGCAACATGCCGTATGTCGTCAACACCAAGTCGATGCCTGTCAGCCCGGCCTGATGATTGCCGGCAAGGGCTTCGATGTCTTGTTTGCACATCTGCGAAGTATGCACGAACAGGCAACGTAGGGAGGGTCCGTAGCGCTCCAGTTCGCTTTTCCAGTTGGCCAGCAGCGACGCGGGCAGCACCAGCAGGGAAGGTGTCTTGCCGCGCCGCTTTTTCAGCACCAGCAGCAGCGCAATGATCTGCATGGTCTTTCCCAGGCCCATATCGTCGGCCAGGCAGGCGCCGAGTCCCAGTTGTGACAGGAGCCACAGCCAACTGACGCCGCTTCTCTGATACGGGCGCAGCCGGGTCTTGAGGGCGCCGCCGGGGTCGATGCCCTCGAGCGTTTCCGGCGCCCGCAGTTCGTCCAGCAAGGATCCCAGCCACGGGCCCGGTTGGACGAAGGCCCATTGCCGATCGTCGACCGGCACGTCCGGTCGGCCCAGGTCCGCCGGGGCGCCGGCCAGCAATCGCATCCCTTCGGAAAAGGACAGCCCGTCTTCGGCCGCTCCGGCGGCGACCTTTTCCCAGTGCGCAAGGGCCTCGGCCAGTTTCTCGCGGTCCACCTCCACCCATCGACCCTTGATGAATACCAACCCCTCTTGTGCCGCGAGCAGCGCCTGTAACTCGCGCTTGGTCAGGGTCTCGTCACCCAGGGCGATCCCCAGTTTGAAATCCAGTAGCGCATCGGCACCGAGCTTCTGCTGTTTAACGCTGCCGATGGTGACGCTGACCTGCGGCCGGGTGCGTTTTTTCCACCAGTCGGGCAGGCGGACGATCACACCGCATTGCTCGTAACGTGGTGTCTCCTTGAGAAATTCATAGGCCTCGGCCGGGGTCCATGCGAGTGGGTGATACAGATCCCCGCTCTCGACCAGTTCCCTGATCAGAACACTGGACTCGGATACACGCTGCACGGGGGACAGCAGGCGGATGAGGGCCTGCTTGTTTCGGGTACCCGCATACTCCTGCAAGGCCTTGGCCAAGGGTTGGTGGCGGATTTGGCCCCGGCTCCGCCGGGAGAGCTCCGGGGCATAGGTCGCCATAAACGCGAACGGATAGTCCCGGTCGAGCCTGTTTTCCGCCAAGTGGAAGCAGACACGGCCGACCTGATGCCAGCGTGGCGCGGTTTCTTCCAGGAATGCGCCGAGGCCGCCGTGTCGACGGATTTGTGCGCATACCTGATCGTCGAGCCAGGACCAGATGCCGTTCAGCACCTGCGGGGAGAGATACTCGGCGCCGCGCATCGGGGGTACGCCTTCGAGCAGCGATCCCGTTTGGTGTTCGTCGAGTGCGCCGATCGGATCGGGATGCGCCGGGTCGGCCGGCGTCATCTGACACCGCTCGGCCAGATACCGGCAGGCGAATGCCCGCCAATAGCCAAGGACGGGGGGAAGATCGGCGGCGTATTCCTTCGCCGCCAGTGCAATCAGGCCTTCGGCGATGCCGCGCGCAAACGCATCGGCGATCGCGACCGCCCGCCCGGTTTCCCGGTCGGCATCGCGGTCGTCCTCCGTCGGGAACCAGTGCAGGTGTCCCGAGGGCAATATGCCGAGTTCAGATCTGGTCATTCATGTGGTTGAGACGTCCGGGAGAAAGGGTCCCCGCGACCGGCTGCGAATCCGAATCCGTGATCAGGACTTTCCTTTGAGGTGGGTGATTCCCAAGGAGGTCAGGTCGGGGTAGGTGTGTACGCAGTTGCGCCCATGGGCCTTTCCGTAGTAGAGGGCGTCGTCGGCCTCGCGGATGAGCTGAGCCAGCAGTTGCGCGGAGTCCTCCGGGTGGCCGGGGCGGTGGCAGGAGACCCCGACGGTGATGGTCGTGCGCCGCTCGGTGCCTTGATAGCGTAGTGGATGCTGCGCCACCCGCTCGCACAGGCGCTCGCCGAAGCGCTTGGCGCCGTCGCAATCGGTATGAGAGAGCAACAGGACGAATTCCTCGCCGCCGAAGCGTGCGAGCAGATCGCCGCGGCGCATTCCGGCCTCGAGCAGCTGGGCGATCTCGCGTAACACCACATCGCCCTGACCGTGTCCCCAGGTGTCGTTGATCTCCTTGAAGCGGTCGAGGTCGAGCATGATGAGGCTCAGGGGATCGTCGTAGCGCAACGAGCGCTGCACGAGGATCTCGCCCTCCGAAAAGAAGAAACGGCGGTTGCGCAGCCCGGTGAGTTCGTCGACCAGGGCCCACTCCTCGAAGCGCTCGCGCAGGCGTTGTGACTCGGCGAGCGCTTCGGCGAGCGCCCGGGTACGCTCGCGGACCTCGGCCTCGAGGTCGCGCGAGAGGCGGTTGCTGCGCAGGAGTTGCCCCACGGCACCGGCGAGCGTTGCGGCGAGTCGCTCGTGCCAGCGGGTGAATTGCCCGGGGTCGGCATGGGTGAGGCTGAGGACGCCGAGTACTTCGGGCGCCCTCTCGCTTCCGGGGATGGGCGCGGCGATCAACGAGCCGACGTTCGGCTGGCCTGCACCCGCCGGTTCCCGAGCGCAGTCCGCGCAGTGCTGCAGCGTCGCGGCGGCGGCTGCGCGGCCGATTACCCCGTCGCCGGGCGCGATCCGTTCGGCTCCGGGCGGGGGCCCCGGTGCCGGGGCATCGGGACCGAGCAGGTCGGCGACGTCGCGCGCGGCGACGCGTTCGAGCCACTCGCCGCGCAGCAGATGGATCGAAGCGCCCTGCACGTTCGGATGGCCGAGCACGATTTCCAGAACGGCGGACAGCAACGCCTCCTCGCCTTGCCCTTCGGCCGGCAGGGCCCAGGTGGCGCCGAGTACCGAGAGGGCGTCGAGCAGGTTCAGGACGCCGTCCTGCAGGTCGCGGACTGCGTCGCGCAGCGGCTCGCGACTCACGCGCCGTGCTCCGCCATCTCCCGCGCGGTCTCGCGCAGCGACTCGGCGGTCGGCGCCAACTCGTCGCGCAGGCGGCCCGCAGGCTTCGGTGCGATGCCCAAGATCGAGAGGGTCGTGTCGTCCCACGGTGTTTCCGAATCGCCGGCCAGGATCCCATCGGCCCAACGCGAGGCAAGTCCCACCAGGGCGCACAGTCCCCAGTCCTCGCCGCGGTAGCCGCGCTCCGCGTAGTGCGCCGCGACGTGCGGCAGCGGCCCGGGCAGTCGCCAGCGCCACAGCAGCCATGCCCCGGCCTGTCGGTGATTCAGCTGCAGGTAGTGTTCCTCCAGGCTGCTCAGCGGCGTGCCGTCACGTCCGCGCAGGCCGCCCAGCAACGGCTCCATTACGTCCGGGCGCAGGAAGACCAGTGCGATGACTCCGATGCGGTGCAACAGGCCGCCGAGATAGGCGAGATCCTCGGAAATCGTAGAGAACGCGGCGGTCCTGGCGGTCACCAGCGACGACAGGCGCCGCGCCGCAAGCGCGGTGAGCAGTGAGGACAGCCAGTAGTCCCGGGGGCGAAAGCTTGCGCAGCGTCGGGTGTCCAGCGGTTCCATGAGGCACATGCCCATGGCCACGCCGCGTACCAGGGTCAGCCCGAGTATCCGGACCGCATCCTGCACCGAGTGTACGCGCCCCGCCATGCCGTAGAAGGCGGAATTGGCCAGCCCGAGGATGCGCGCAGTGAGAGGCGGGTCGCGGTTCAGGGCCTTGGCGATCACCGCGTAGCTTGCCTGGTCGTCGCTGAGGGTTGCAGAGAGTTCCCGGATCGCCAGCGGCAGCGGCGGTAACTCGCGCAGTCTCAGCAGTGCGTGCTCTACGGCCACGTTTCGCTCTGTGGTTGCCCCTGTCATGCGTCAGCGGACTCGTTTTTTTTCGGGTTTCTCACCACGGGCCATCATCGGCTCGCCGGCATTGCTTCCAGTATAGCAACATGGCGCCCCGTCCGGGCGTGGCGCGTGTCGCTTCCAATGGCGATCGTCCGACATTCGCTTGGTGGTTTCAACTACAAGTGCCCGCCGGGATTCGTGCATGCGGTCCCCGGTGAACGGTGCGGCGGGTGCATACGGGACCTCCGATACGCCATCCACGGCCGTGCGGGTGCAGGGCCGTGATTCCGGACCGAGGATCGCCGAGGGGGCGGGCGTGCAAGGGCTTGCCGCGAGGGGGTGGCGCCGGCGCTTCTCAGTCGTTCCCGGGTGCGGGGGGTGACGGGCTTTGGGCACCTGACCCGCAATTGCAGCGCGCCGGCCACGAAACGATATGGCCGGGCGGCATCAGTGCTTCGATCAGCTCGAGGGCATTTTCGACGACCGCCGGTTCGTCGAAGAACTCCACCACCAGCGGAAGGTGGGCGGTGAGGCGCAGCAGGTCGGCGGAGTGCACCACGCCGCGTGCGCCGAAGCCGCTGATCGCACGGAACACCGTCATGCCGCGCACGCGGCGGCGATCGTGCAGGATCGAGAGGATCTCCTCGAGTAGCAGGTGATGCTCTCGGTGATCGCCCTCGGTGAGATAGATGCGCACGACGGTGATGTCTTTGAGCATGCCGGTATCCTCCCGGTAAAGTGGGTCTTTGTTACAGTTTACGTGATAGATAGGCGCCGGCGAAGGCGGCGCCGAAGCCGACCACGACCGACAGGGTTACGTAGGCCAGCGCCGCCGCCAGCCGACCGTCCTCGACGAGCAGCAGCGACTCCATCGTGAAGGTGGAGAAGGTAGTGAACGCCCCGAGTCCTCCGGTGAGTAGCCCGGCGCGCAGTTCCGGTGAAACGACGACGCGCTCCAGGGTCTCGAAGAACAAAAAGCCCATCAGGAATGAGCCCAGCACGTTGATGGCGAGCGTCGCCCAGGGAAAGCGCTGTCCGGCCACCGTTTGTATCAACATCGTCATGCCGTAGCGGGCCCACGCCCCGGCCACGGCGCCGAGGCTTACCGACAGGAACAGCCACATACGTATCTTCCTCCTTCTTCATAAATGTAAAGGGGTCCGTCGCCAGGACGGGCAAGAATAGCACGCCGATCGGCGCGGAGCAGGCATTCATGGGCTTCATCTGTCGCCGAGTGTGTCCACGTCACGGGAAAGCCGGAGCATGTCGAGTCGTCGCGCCAAGCAGGAGGGCATCAGGGCCCCCGTCGGTGATTTGCAGCCCCTTGCGGCGCCGGGGGGCTGCCGGGGGCGGGCGCACTTCAATTTATCAGCATCAGGGCCGCGGCGAGCAGCAGCGCCAGCACCACGCTCGCGAGGATGAAGGCGGCGTAGAGCGTCACCCGCCCGCGATGCATGCGCGCAAGCCCGCTCGATGCGGCGTTCGCCGCGGCGACCAGCGGGCGCAATGTCCATCGTTCGGCGACGTGTACAAGATGGGTTTCGCGTTCCAGGCCTATCCGAAACACGCCGTGCTGGTGCTGTTGCTCGTCGACCACGGGGTGAAGCAGGGTATCGAAGAGCACCCGCACAGGGGCGGAGAAGGCGGTGGCGGTGTAGAGCATTTCCGGCTGCAACTGCGACAGGCCGGCATCCCAGGCTCGCACGCGCCGTGCCCGCGCCCCGCGCAGTAAGTGGACCGCGAGCCAGACGCAGAACAACATGATGGTGATCACGACGAAGGCGAGGGCGGTGGACATGGCAAAGACCACCGGTGTGGCGGCGCCGCCCGAATGTACGACGACCAGCGAGCGCAACGGCAGCACGCCGCGCCCGATCTCGGCGCCTATCCCCGAAAGCGCGGTTGCCAGGCCGGCGGGAAGACCTTGGGGGACACCGAAGAAGGCGGGTACCAGCGCGTTGGTGGGATCGGCGCCGGCCAGCGGGTGCACCAGCGCGCCGAGCAGCGGAATGACGGCGGTCGCGGAGACGCCGAGTGCCAGGCATACGCCCGCCAGCAGCCACATCGGCAAGGTTGCGCTCATCGGCGCGACGCGCGCGTTGGCGGCATAGGACGAACGCGGCCGGCCGAGCAGCGCGGTGCCGGCGAGCGATACGAAGCAGGTGAGTGCAAGTCCCGCGGTAAGCGCGAGCAGCGCACCGGAGAGCGCAAAGACGAGACGAACGGGCACCGAAGCGATCGCCACCACGCGCAGCAGGGATTCAAGTACCAGCCACTCACTCACGAAGCCGTTGAACGGCGGCAGCGCGGCGATCGCGATCGTACCGATGAGAAAGGCCGTGGCGAACAGCGGTACGTGTCGCATGAGCCCGCCCAATTGGTCCAGATCGGCGGTGCCGGTCGCCTGCTCGATGCCGTCTGCGCCGAGGAAGAGCAGCGTTTTGAAGGCGGAGTGATTGAGCATGTGGTAGAGACCGGCCACCAACGCGATGGCCCCGAGCACCGGGTGACCGTAGGCGACGAAGGCGAAACCGGCGCCGCTTGCCGCCACCACGATGCCGAGGTTTTCGATGGAACTCTCGGTGAGCAGGCGGCCGATGTCGCGTGAGAGGATCGCATAGAGGATGCCGAGCAGTGCGGTGACTGCGCCGGTCACCAGCACCAGCAGCCCCATCCACGGTTCGTGGACCGCAAGCGGGCCGTCGATGGTCCACAGCGCGAACACGCCGAGGTTGATGGTTGCGCCGGAGAACAGCGCGCGCGCCGCGGGCGGCGCGGCGGCGTAGCCGTCGTTCATCCAAAGGTTCACCGGGGCGATGCCCGTTTTTACTCCGAAGCCGTAGAAGGTGAGCAGAAAGCCGGTCCAGCGGATGGCCGGCGGCAGATCGGCCGCGCGTTGGGCGATCACGGCGAGATCCGGGCTTCCGGCGCCGGCGGCGAGTATCAGCAGCCCGGCAAGCCCGGCAATGGTACCGGCCTCGCTGAACGCGATGGTGCCGAGCGACGCCTGCCAGCGTTGCTCGCCCTCTACGCGAAAGCTCACCAGCCCCCACAGCGCTAGCGACATGATCTCCCAGGTGAATACGAAGGAGAGGACATCGCCCGCCGTAAGTACCGCGAGCAGGGCCGCGAACAGCACCGTGTAGAGAATGAGGAACAAAACGGCCCGCCGGGGCGGTTCACGCCCGGCGCCGGCGGTTGCGCCCGCGAGCGTGGCCGCATATACGCAGGCGGCGATAACGATAAAGAAGCCTCGCAACGGATTCAGCATAAACAGCATCGATCCGAGCAAAGACAAGGGGACATGCGCCGACAGCGTGTGCCCCAGCATGGCCAGTACACCGGCGGCCAAGGCCAGCGCCGCGGCGCTCCATCCGGCCAAGCGGTGCAGGTTGCGCCCGATCGGAGAACCGGCCAGGGCGGCACCCCCCAACGCCGCGAGCAAGGCAACGAAAACCAAAGTAAACAAGGTCCAGATCATGCGCGCCTTATCCTTCGGCCGGGAGGTTACAAGGAGAATTTCATGGCCATCAGTGCGGCGAACAGCGTCGCCAGCACCCAGGTGGCATAGAGCGTGACGGCACCTTGGTGTAACCAGGCCAATGATCGCCCAATCGCCTTCACCGCATAGGACATCGGGTTCAAGAACAGGCGGTCAACGAGGTGGACCACATGCGTTTCGCGCTCGATGCCGATGAGAAAGCTGCCTTGAGAGTGTTGCCGCTCTTGCACGACGGGGCGCAACAGCGATTCGAAGAGCACCCGCACGGGGGCGGAGAAGGCGGTGGCGGTGTAGCCCATCTGCGGTTGCAGGCTCGGCAGGCCGGCATCCCAGACGCCGACGCGACGGGGGCGGCGCCGGCGCAGCAGGCGCGTTGCACCCCAGGTGCTTAGCAGCAAAAGGACGATCACCGCGAATGCAAGTGCGGTGGACATCGCAAAGACCACCGGCGTGGCGGCTCCGCCCGAATGCATCACCACCAGAGAACGCAACGGCAGCACGCCGCGCCCGACCTCGGCGCCTATCCCCGACAAGGTGGTGGTCAGTCCGGCGGGCAGCCCATGCGGGGTGGCGAAGAAGGCCGGGACCAGTGCCGCGGTGGGGTTGGCGCCGGCCAGCGGGTGAACCAGTTTCCCCAGCAGCGGAATCACTGCAGTGGCCAGTACCCCGAGCCCGAAACAGACTGCGACGAGCCCCCACATCGGGATGGTCGCGCTCGCCGGTGCCGGCGTCGCTGCGGCGACCACATCGGACCGCGGCCGTCCAAGCAGCGCCGAGCCGGCCAGCATTACAAAGCAGGTCAGTGCGAGTCCCACGGTCAGCGCGAGCATCGCCCCCGAAAGCGCGAAGACGGCGCGCACCGGATGCGAGGCGATCTCCACCACCCGCAACAGCGATTCGAACAGCAGCCACTCGCTGACGAAGCCGTTGAAAGGCGGCAGTGCGGCGATCGCCAGCGCGCCGATGAGAAAGGCCGTGGCGAACACCGGCATGCGCCGCATGAGTCCGCCCAAGCGATCCAGGTCGTGGGTGCCGGTCGCCTGGTCGATGCCGGCCGCCCCCACAAACAGCAATGTCTTGTAGGCGGAGTGGTTGATCATGTGGTAGAGACCGGCCACCATCGCCATGGCGCCGAGCACCGGGTGGCCCAGCGAGACAAAGGTGAATCCCGCTCCCAACGCCGCTACCACGATCCCCAGGTTTTCGATCGAACTTTGCGCAAGCAACCGTTTCAGATCGCGCTCGGTAAGCGCATAGACGATACCGGTCAATGCCGTTACCGCGCCGACGAAAAGAACGAGCAGCGCCATCTGCGGGTGATGGATCGCAATGGGGCCGTCGATGACGAAGAGTGCGAACACGCCGAGGTTGAGCGTCGCGCCGGAGAGGATCGGTGAAACCGATCGCGGGGCCGAGCCGTGCGCCTCGGGGAGCCAGGCATTGACGGGCACGATGCCGGCCTTGACGCCGAAGCCGAAGAACGTGAGCAGAAAAGCGATCCACAATGTGCCTGCCGGCAGTTGATTCCCCGCCGCCGCGATGGACGACAACGCCGTGCCATGTGCGTGGGAGGCGAGCAGGAAAAGGCCGGCCATGCCGGCCAGCGTTCCGGCTTCGCTCAACATCAGTGTCAGATAGCCCGCCGCGACCGGGCGCGCTTCCTGAGCGTGAAAGGTAACCAGCCCCCAGATAGCCAACGCGCTGATTTCCCAGAAGAAGACGAAAGACACTATGTCGGCCGCGGTGAAGAATGCGAGCATGCCGGCGTACAATATCGCGACCAGGGTGAGAAACAGCGCCGCCCGATGACGCGGGTACTGAGCCGCGTCGCGAATCATCAGGGGTGTCGCGGCCAGGAAAACGACGGCGGTGACGATGAGAAACAACCCCCGCAGCGGATTCAGCACAAAGCCGATCTCTCCCAGCAACGAGAGGGGGCCGAGGGAAACGGTTGCGCCGCCGGTCGATATGGCCTCTACGCCGGTGATGAACACCAATCCGCTCGCCGCGAAAAAGGCGCACCCGCTCGCCCGGACCCGAGCCCGGGCCGGCGAAATCCAGACCACTACGATGCTCGCGGCCAGAGCGGCGAAAGCGGCGGCGAACCACGTCATGACTCGGGGGCATCGCTGCCCTGCTCCGGTTGCAACTGCCCGGCGGCGAGCAACAGGCCATGCGCGATTGCGAGCGGCGGGGGTGGGCAGCCGGCGATGACGAGGTCCACGGGCACCACGTTTCGCACGCCGCCGATGCTGGCGAAACTCCGACCGAAAACGCCGCCGTCGATCGCGCAGACCCCCATCGCCACCACCCGCTTCGGCTCCGGCATCGCCTCGTAGGTCTTGCGCAACGGCAGGCGCATCGCCTCGGTGACCGGCCCGGCGACCAGCAATACGTCGGCGTCGCGCGGCGTGGCTGTGATGAAGATACCGTAGCGATGCAGGTTGTACGGCGGCGCGTCGATCAGACGCACTTCGCCCATGCAAGCGCCGCAAGCACCGGCGTCGAGGTAGCGCACATGGACCGAGCGGCGGAAGCGGCGCGGCAAGGGGTTGGGCGCCGCATCACGCCATGCGCCCCATCGCGCATCTTCCCGCCATGCGAGATCACCGTCGGGCCGGCGACATCGCTGGCAATGCACGCAGTGTACGAAATCCACGTCGACCGCATCCCCGCGCGCCGTTATCGCTCCGCTGGGGCAGATTGCGGCCATTCGTGCCGCGGCCTGTGCCGCGAGCGGCTGCGATACCGCTCGGCCGGGGGTCGCGCCCGCCGGCAGGCGCCCGGCGTCGAGGCCGGGTTCGCTGCGGATACCGTCGATCAGACTGTGTGCTACCCAGTTGGCCATCAGCGATCGTTCTCCGCCACCGAAAGTCCGAAGCTCGCCATGATGATCGGGAAATCCTGGAATGCGGCGCCCTCCACCGCGCGGTGGAAGGCGTGCCAGTTACGGTATCCCGGCGTGCCGGCCGACCAGCGTTGCACACGGCCGTCGGCGTCGAGTCGCAGCCAGTCGAAGAACGCTCCGGACGGCGCCTCGGCCCAGCCGAGGGCGGAACCCTCGCACGGCTCCCAGCCGGCGGTCGCCGCGCCGGTCGGCAGCGCGTCGAGCGCCGCGCCTATCAACGCGCCCGAGTCCTCGATTTCATGGAAGAACACCCGCATGCGCGCGTAGCCGTCCCCTTCGGATTCTACCGCCACTGCGGGGGGCAGGCTCGCGTAGCCGGCATAGGGCAGGGCGCAGCGCAGGTCCAGGGTACGACCGGAAGCGCGTCCGATCGGGCCGACGGTGGCGTAGCGCGCGGTGAGCGTCGCATCGAGTGCGCCCACCTCCTCGATGCGGTCGAGAAAACTCGAACTCGCCTCCAGCAGCCGTTGGTATCGGCGTATACGTATCAGGAGCGAGGGGAGTTCGGCGCCGAGCGTCGCCAGTGCGCCGGCATCCAGGTCGCGAGCGAGCCCGCCGGGGGCGATCAGGCCGAACAAGTAACGGTGGCCGCCGACGCGCGCGGCGAGGCGCAGCAGCGCCTCTTCCAATTCCTGGCCCATGGCCTTTCCAATCGCCAGGCCGGTGGAACCGGCAAGCTCCGCCAGCACCGCCATGTGGTAGCGCATGCGCTCGAGTTCGGCGAGCACCACGCGCAGGCGACGCGCCCGCTCGGGTACCGTCGTGTGCGAGATACGCTCCGCCGCTTGGCACAAGGCCAGTGCGTGCGCCACGGCGGCGTTGCCGCTGAAGCGTTCCGCGAGCAGCAGCACGGCGGGCACCGGCAGGCCTTCGGCGATCTTCTCCACCGCCCGGTACTTGTAGAACAGTCGTGTGTGGGCGAGGCGGATCTGTTCGCCGGGTCCTTCGAGCACGTAGAGCCCCGCCTCGAGGTAATCGCCCCACACCGGTCCGATCGGAAACACGACACTCCCGGATTCGGTGAGTTGGCGCCGCGGGTGCCACGTGGAGGCTCGCTCGGCACTCGCCGACGGGGTCGTCGCGGCGTAGCGCCGGCACATCGGCGCTACGGCCTCCGGCCAGACGTCGTCATGGAGCACGAAGTCCCCGAGGAAGGGATGTCCGGAAAAATGCAGCCCGAACAGATCCTCGGCCTCGCGCTCGTACAAGTCGGCCGCATAGATGCGGTCGCTGATGGTCGGCAGTTCCCCGCTTGCGCTCGTCCCGATCGAGACGAGCACGTGATCCGCCGGATGGAAGAAGGAATAATGCAGGGTAAAGCCGCAATCGAGATCCTCGGCGAGCAGTGTCGCAAACTCGAAGCCGTACTCGTGAGTCAGCAATTCCACGAGCACCGAAACCGCTCCGGGCACCGCGGTAAGTTCCAGTTGATCTTGCGTGAGCCGGGATGACTCGAGGCCCGGATGATCGGCCAGCGCCGCGGCCAATGTCGCGAGTCGGTTCACGGCGTGCCTCCGAGCAGGGCGGCGGCTTGGTGGACCAGCCGCAGCAGCGGCGGCGGCAGATAGAAGCCGAATACCAGCAGCGGCAGGAAGGCGATCGCCATCGCAAACACGCTGCTCACCGGGAGCGGGTGAGCAGGGGCGCGCTCGGGCGCGGGCTGGCGGAACACGATGCCGCCGATCTGATACACGATGGCGATGAAGGCGACCACGATGAAAACGGTCAGCAGGCCCGTGGCCAGGTACTCGCCGGCTCCGAACCCGGCGCGCAGAATCTGAAACTCGGAAATGAAGATGGCGAAAGGCGGTGCGCCGGCGATGGCCAGCGCACCCAGCAGCAACGCCCAACCGACCAGCGGCGAACTGCTGAGGAGCCCGCTGCTGCCGCGTATACGCTGCGTGCCCAGGGTGACGGCGGCGAGGCCCGCGGCATAGAAGCAGAATGACTTGGTCAGGGCATGGGCGAAAAGCTGGTACACCGTACCCAGATGGGCGGCGGGGGTGCCCAGTCCGCAGGCGGTGAGGATGATGCCCATATGCTCCACCGTGGAGTAGGCGAACAGGCGTTTGAAATCGGTGACCTGAAGAATGAGGAGCGCGGCCGCTCCCACCGACATGAGGCCGGCGACCAGGTACCAGGCGTTTGCATCGGGGATGCCGGGGTTGCGCGCCAGCGCCGGGTACAGGCGCAGAATCATGTACAGCGCGGCGCTGGTCTCCACACCGGAGAGCAACGCACAGATCGAAGCCGGCGCCTGGCTGTGTGCATCCGGGAGCCAGGTGTGCATCGGCACCAAGCCGGCTTTGGCGCCGAAGCCGACCAGCGCGAGCACGAAGCCGGTGAGCAGTACCGCAGGCGGTATGTGCGGCGCGGCGGCGACCAGTCCCGCCCAGCTCGGCGGTTGGCCCGCATGGTGGACGCCGTAGTAGATCACCAGGATACCCAGCAGCGCGATCATCGCGCCCATGGTGGTGAGGGCGACGTACTTCCAGGCCGCTTCCAGTGCCTCGGCGCGGTCTTCGTAGGCCACCAGGAAGGCGGAGAAGATGGTGGTGAGTTCGATCGCTATCCACATCACCGCAAGGTTGGTAAGCAGGGGCACCGCCAGCATGGAAGCGAGGAAGAGATTGAACAGCGGGTAATACTGGCGGTAGCGGGGCGCAACACGGCCCGCCTCGCGGTGGCGGGCCTCGAGGTAGCCGATCGAATACAACGAAGCGGTCACGCCCACGAAGGCGACGAGCAGCAGATACAGCGCACCCAGTGCATCCAGCGTAAATCCGCCGTGCGCCCCCACCAGCGGCCCGGTCGCCATCACGTCCCGCGCGGCGACGACGGCCAGACCCAGCACCGCCAGGGCGGAGGCCAGGGTGACCCACGGCGCGGCGCGGCGGCGCGCCACGGTGAGCAGCGCCGCGCCGATCGGAAGGATGAGGATGAGGGTGAGTACCATCAACGGCGCTCGCGCAAGGTGGCCATGTGTCCGACGCGGGTGCTGCCGGTCACCGCCCCTATGGAACGCAGGAGCAGCCCGATGACCAACGCCGCGATGGGGACGTCCACCGCCGCGGCGATCTCGGCGATGATGGTCAGGTCATGAACGATCGAGATCGACGCGAAAAAGGCGCCGCTTTCCATGATCAGCAGGCCCATGAGCTGAGCCACGCCCTCGCGGCGTACCGCTACCGTGAAGGCCCCGAAGAAGATCGCTATGAGGCCGGTAGGCAAATTGATCGCCGCGAAGGGCCGTCCGGGGATGGCATGGACCAGCGGCTGACTCACGATCCAGGCGGCGAACGCCAGCCCGGCGGCGATCAACAGCGACAGGGGGACGGAAAGCACGTGGTCGACTTCGCGCCGCCCATAGACCTTGGCGCCCGTCGCCCAGACCAACACCAACGGCACGGCCACCACTTTGGTACTGAAGGTGATCAGCGCCACCCAGGCGAGATGGGTGCTGTGCAGAGCCACGGCGAGCACGACGGCCGAGGCGCTGAGCATCAGTGCATGCGACATGAACAGATACAGGGTGCCGCGCATCTGCCGTGCCACGATTACGCCCAGGCCGGCGAGTACGAACAGCGCGGCGAAAAAGCCGTCGAACGCGCGGGCGAGTTCCAGTGCCTGCGCGCTCATGCGATTCCCACCAGTCTGACGCTCATCGCGAACACGCAGATCACGAAGGCGGTGGCCAGGAACTCGCTGATGCGGAACAGGCGCAACTTCGCGAGACTCATCTCGACGGTCGCCAGCACCAATAGAAACACCAGTATCTTTGCGAGTACCAGGGGTATGGCGAGGAAGATGTCGCTCCAGGCCATGGTGGTCGCGAGCCCCCAGGGGGTGAGCAGCACGTTGAGAAAGATGATCGCGAGCAGCATCAGTTTCATCGACCCGCCCCATTTCATCAGGGCGGCGCCCGGCCCCGAATACTCGAGGTTCTTGGAATGTCCGATCATGGCGATCTCGATTTTCCCGGCGGCGCTGTCGACCGGAATGCGGTCGTTCTCGGCGAGGATGAGCATGAAGAAGGCGACCAGTACCAGCAGGTGCGCGGGCTCGAGACTCGTCGCCCAGGACGCCGAGAACGCGGCGTTCACCGCATAGGGGATGGTCGAATTGGCGATATAGGAGACGCTGAAGAATACCATGATGAACACCGGTTCGGAGAGAAAGCCGACCATGCGCGTTCGGCTTGCCCCGACCGGGCCGTATACGTTTCCGGTGTCCATGGCCGCCAGCGCGACGAAGAATCCACCGAGCGCAAGGAAGAAGCCGGCCGCGACCATGTCGCCCATGAAGGCGAAGAACAACGGATAGGCGGTGAGCGCCGGCACCAGCAGGACGACGAAGATCGGCATCACGAACTGTATCGGCGGTGCGAAGCGAAACACCCAGGAGGAGTCTTCGGAAATCAACTCTTCCTTGGTGAAGAGCTTGGCGATGTCGCGGTAGCCCTGAAAGATGCTCGGACCGTGTTTGCCCTGCAACATCTCCTCGATGCGAGCGAGTACGCCGCTTACCAGCGGCGAGAAGAGGACCAGAAAGGCGACTTGGAGAAGATTGGCAAGCAGATGATGAACGAGATCCGGCACACACCCTCCTCACACGGGGCACCATTCCCGCGGCTCCAACAGCTGCCACCCGTAGCAGGAGTTATCAGCCGAGAGGGCGATTCCGGCGCGCGCCGCGGCGAACTCCTTCGCCGTCGGTGTAAAGATTACCCCCGACCCCCGCGCCGATGCAAGCATCGCTTCATTCTCAGCGGCCCACAATTTAAATTATGTCTGATTGGTCAGAGGGACGATAGGCTGCGGAAATGAAAAAAGGGCGGCCCCTCGCAGGGCCGCCCGGCGGGTGGGATCACTCGCCCATAGATGCGTCGTCACCCCCGCGCTTGTGGTCTACCCGCTCGCCCGTGCGCGGGCTCAGGAACAACCGGCGCATGTGCGCACCGCCGCGGAAGTCGAACAGGTTCCGGAGCGAACCGGCCTTGGCGTCGAAGGATTGGTCGCCGATGCGACCCAGGTGCCAGTTGTCCTCGATGAAGCGCAGGATGGAGGATTGGTCGGTGATGCCGTGGTCGACGAAGTTCTCCCGGGCCCACGGCGAGATCACCAGCAGCGGCAGGCGCGGACCGTAGCCGCAACGGTCGGGATAGGCGCCGGTGGCCGCGCTCCCGCAGGTGCCGGGACCGGTCAGGGCGTCGTAGTTCGGGTCGTTGGACTGGTTGACGATCGGGGCGAGCACGTGGTCGTACCAGCCGTCGGAGTCGTCGTAGGAGATGATTACGGCGGTGTGCTTCCACTGCGGCAGGCGCTGGAGCCGGTTCAGCGTCCGCACGAGGAAGGTCTGCTCGTCGAGCGGGTCCGAGTAGCCGGCATGGCCGTCCTGGTACTTCTTGGCCTTGAGGAAACTCACCGCCGGTAGATTGCCGGCATGTGCCGCGGCCCAGAAATCGCGCAGGTCGTACTGGTGTTTGGCCCGGTCGGTGCGCCCGATCATGGCTACCGCGGTGGGCGGCAGGTGATGCGGGTTGGCCGTCGACGCGTAATACTGAAACGGCTCGTGGTGCGGGCTGTAGTCGGACACCGTCCGGCCGGCGATGTTGGTGCTCGTGGCTCCGCACACGGCCTTCCCGTCGGTGCGCGCCGTCGGCCGGAAGCCTCCCTGGAACCATCCCCAGGTGACGTGCGCGGCGTTGAGCAGGTTGCCGATATTGGTCCCGCGCATGGCCAAGGTCGGTTTGTCGGTCGGCGAGCAGTCGTCGTAGGTCGGATTCAGGTCGCCGATCACGGTCCCGTTGGCGACCTTGTTCGGCAGGTTGGCGGGGGTGGCCCCGTGGGTCTGCCCCGCGACCAAGTTGAGGGCGCCGACCGTCGAGGGCCCGAAGGTGGTGCCGAACGAATTGTCGCTCATGGCGAAGCGTTGCGCGTAGTTCCACAGCGCCGTGACGGTATTGCCGTCGTAGTAGCCCATCACCTGCGCCGGGTTGCAGCCGTCATAGGTCGCGCCGGTCGACTCGACGAAGCGATCCATGAGGCCCGCGTCGGCGGCGTGCTGCTCGGCGGCGTAGGCATGGTCCATGTCGCAGGTCATCGCCTGCGAGCGATCGAGGCGGAAGGGATTGGCGCTGTTCGGGTTGTGTGTGAGCAGGTAACGGGTGAGGCCGTTGACCGACGGCGTGCCGTGCGCCGCGGTGAAGCGGGGCTCGCCCGGCGGGTTGGCGGCATGCGGGTAGGTGGCGAAGTAGTGATCGAAGGAGACGTTCTCCTGGAAAATGACGACCAGGTGTCGGATGGGTGTGGCCGCCGGACGCGCATGCGCCGTCGGACCGAATGCGCCGAATGCACCGAGCATGAGTCCGCCCAGAGCGAGCGCCCCGGTTTTGATGTGATGCAGGTTTCGCATTTGCATGAATCGGTTCTCCAGTGCGTTTGCCGCGCCGCTCGGCGTTTACTTATCCGTTGCGGCCCGCGCGGCAGTGGGTGGGACTCCCGCCTCGCGGATTCGCCGGGTCGCACCGGTCACCGCAGGTCGGGACGCGAGCCAGGGTAGGGCGGCGTGATGACCTGAAGGTGATCGGATGATGACGATTCGGTTGCCGGCGGCGCCGGAGCCGGTATGGGGTGCGCGGGGTCGTGTGTCGGGACGAAACGGGTTGCGGATGGGCGTGGTGGTGAAGGCCGGGCGATGCCGGAGTTGCGGTATGGCGCCGGCCCGGGACAAGGCCGGCGGCGGCACCGCGGCGAATGGGGCGGTATTAGAGTTGCTGCTACGTCAATATGGACGGTTCCGCCGGCCCGAACCGATACCGCAGCAGGTGCGGCGGGTTGCGCCCAAGGTCATGGCGCAGTTCGCGACCGGGCACGGGGTGCGGCGGACACCGCGCCTGGGACGCTGGAAAACGGAGTGATCGCTCGCCGGACGTGCGGAGGGGGCTCAGGTCGGGTGATTCTTCTGCGCCTCCGCGGCGTGCTCGATCACCTGCGCTTGCGCGCCGGACTCTCCTTCGCTTTCCTTCATCGCCTTGCGGAAGCCGCGGATCGCGGTACCGAGATCCGAGCCCAGCGACTTGACGCGCTTGCCGCCGAACAGCACCAGCGCGATAACCAGAATGACCAGCAGTTCCTTGAAGCCGAAATCCATAACCTGTGCTCCTGAAACCCGGCGGCGGGCGGTGGGAGGGGTTCGGGACGGGCGGCGAACTTTTCGCGCCGACCGTCGCGAATATCATTCTAATAGTATACTATCGCGAGCCGTGTAGCGTAATAGCGGAGGATGTCTGCGCCCGCAGCGCTCGCTCGATGGGCCGCCAATCGGCGTCGGGACCGCACCGATCGGTGGCCCCGATCCGTTGCAAGGTGTGGGAACGGGGGGTGAAACCCACCTGCAGGCCCCCCCCTGCCCGGCGTTGCGCGCTCGGGCAGAGCCGGGGCGATGCGGCGATCTTTGCTTTCCCCCACTCGTCGAAACCGGGTAAGCTTCGGGATCCTGGTGGGTGGCGGCCTTCGGGCCGATATCCTTCCATAAGCGGTTTTCGACCGCGTTTCGGGCGGAGGCGGTCGGTATCGGTCGGGGGCATGGCGCAGACGAGACGGCTCAGACTCGGTGCATTCGCGTTGGTCGCCGTGTTGGCGGTCGGGGTCTCCGGATGTGCCACGCCGCCCGCTAATCCGCGCAATGCCTGTGCGATGCTCAAGGAGAAATCCGGGTGGTACCGCGATGCTCAGCGTGCTTATAAGCGCTGGGGTGTCCCCATCCAGGTGCAACTCGCCATCATCTATCAGGAGTCGCGGTTTCGGGATGATGCCAAGCCGCCGCGTGGGCGACTGCTGTGGGTGATCCCCTGGGGCCGCGTGTCGTCGGCCTACGGCTACGCCCAGATTCAGGACGGGACTTGGCGGTGGTACCAGCGGGCGACCGGTCATTACGGCGCCGACCGCGACGACTTCGGGGATGTGACCGATTTCATCGGTTGGTACGTCTCGATGGTGCACCGCACCCTCGGGATCTCCAAGTGGGACACCTATCATCAATACCTGGCCTACCATGAAGGCCCCGGCGGCTACCGGCGCCGTACCTATCGGGAAAAGCCCTGGCTGATGCGCGTGGCGCGCAAGGTCGCGGCCAACGCCCGACGCTATCGCGCGCAGATCGCACGTTGCCGGAGCGAACTCGAAAGCGGTCCCTGGTGGTGGCCGTTCTGAGGCCCTTCGGGGCCCCCGGCGGAGGCGTCGGGTGCCCGGAGGGAATGTCAGACGCGCGCCATGCGTCTCCTTTTGAAATGTAAGGATCGCTGTGCGTCCCGGGATCGATACGCCGGGGCGCCCGATGCGGCGGGCGGTCGGGGCAAGGCCTTTCCCCGGGGCATGCATGAGATCGACTGGAGGTGAATGTGCTGAAATCGATGCGATGGTGGGGCGGATCGTTGGCCCTGGCGGCGGTGTTGTGCGCGGTCGGTGTAGTTTCCGCCGCCGGAGCGCCGCGCGGGGTCGCGACCGCCGCCGCGCAGGCCAAGATCGAGAAGGTGATGGCCCGCTTCGCGGCCGCCCGCTGGATCGGCGAAGGCGACGGCAAGCGCATCATCTATGTCTTTACGGATCCGAACTGCCCGTATTGTCGCAAGCTCTTCGATGAACTCCAACCGTATATCGGCACGCGGGATCTGCAGGTGCGCTGGATCGTGGTCGGGTACCTGACCAGTACCAGCCAGGGCAAGGCCGCCGCGATCCTCGCCGCCAAGGACTCGTTCAAGGCGCTGAAGTACAACGAGCGCCACTTCGGGCGTAACAACGACCTCGGCGGCATCGACGAGATCCTGCCCTCCGCCCGAATCATCGGCGAACTGGAGGAGAACTACCGCCTGTTGGAGGCCACCGGTGCCGACGGCGTACCGGCCATGGTCATCGTTGATCGCGAACGCGGGCCGACCCTGGTGCCGGGCGCTCCAAGCCCCAAGGATCTGCGCAAGATTCTCGACAACCTGCGTTAGGAGACCGGTCGCCGTTGTCCGCGGTGTTGCTCACCGCGCGCCCTCGCGGTAACCGAACTCACCGCGCCACTGTCCGCGACGGTAGTCGATCCGTAACCAGTGAGGAGTGAAGGGCCCGGGGCGTCGGATCGGGAAATCGGTGAGCTGCGGTGTGTGCTCGCGGTCCCCAATACGGCAACCGGCCGTCATCACCGGTCGGAAGCGCACCGCGAAGATCGCGGTCACCGGTGTCGCATCGGACTCGTCGCCCTGATCGCGGAAGCGAACCGCCTTGCGGATCAGGCAACTGAAATAGAGTTCCATCTCGACGAGCAGCGGCGTGCGGCGCGCGTCGAGCGCGCGTTGCGCCGCGTGGCTGATCTCTACCCGCAACGGGCGTCCGCCGAGATCGATCATGGTCGGTTGCATGGGTTTCTCCCGTCGGTTTCAGGCGGACTGTTTCTCCGTTCAGGCCTGCTCCAGCCAGGCCCGCAGCCGCGCAGCCTGGCGTTTCAGCATCTCGGGATCGCGGCGCGCATGGGCCACCAGCGTGATGCCCTGCAGCATGGCCACGAAGTAGGCGCCCAGCCCCTCGGCATCGCCGCGGTCCAGGGCGCGAAACTGTCCGACCGCCCAATCGACCTGCTGCTGGAGGATCCCGTCGGCCTTCTTCGCCAGCGGGGCGGTTTCCTTGTCGAGTTCCTGGCAGAGGCTGCCGACCGGACACCCATGTCGCGCGAGTTCTTCACGATGGGCCTCGACGAAATCGATGAACGCCGCGAGCCGGCGGTGCGGATCGGGCAGGGTGCGGTCCCATTCGTCGAACAGGTCGTGGAACTCGGCGGCGCGACCCTCGATTACCGCGGCGCCCAGGTCGTCTTTCGTCTTAAAATAGTAATAGACGTTCCCGGGGGGGATGCCCGAGGCCTTGGCGATGTCGGCCAGCGTAGTCGGCCGGAAGCCCCGGCGGTGGATCAGGGTCCGGGCGGCGGCCAGCAGGCGCTCACGTTTGTCACTGACACGGGGCATCGGTACAACTCAGTCATAAAGCTGACTTAGACCATACGCCCATCACCCCGGCTGTCAAGGGAAGCGCTTCGCACAGGTTTCCGTCGGGCTGCGGGCGATGACGCGCAGGGTTCTCCGGGTGCTGTTGCGGATCCGTCGCCCCAGGGGAGGTGGAGCGGTTGCCCGTTCAGGCGCCGTTAAGTTGCGCGGGCGTAGGATATCGCTCATGGAACGCCGGCCCGCGGGGGGTTCCGCAGGAGCGGTGGCGATGACGGGTTTCAACCGATGCCCAAGGAGGCCTCGATGAAAAAGCTGATGATTGCCGCAGTCGCCGGTCTGGTGCTGGCCTCCGCCTCCAGCCGGGTGCTCGCCGACGGTGATGACGCGGGGATCTTCGCGCTGGGTGTGGTGGTCGGTAGCGTGCTGGCTCCGCAGCCGGTGTATCGCTACTATGCCCCGCTCGCGACGGTCACCGTGGTGCCTGGCGGCTATTATACCTACCGCTACCGTCCCTATTTCTCGTATCGCTACCGTCCTTATTTCTACGGATACTACGGATACCCGCGCTGGCGCGCCTACGGGTGGCGCGAGCATGCGTGGCGGCGGCATGTGTGGCGACGGCGCGCATGGCGCCGACATGAATGGCGCGAACGCGCGTGGCGCCGACATGAGCGGCACGAGCGCCGCCGGCGGCACTGGGGCGGGGACTGAATCCCTGCGCCGCCGGACGACACAAAACACGGCTGCGCCGGATCGGCACCCCCCCCTCGCTACGAACCCCTGAATCCGACAGATTCCCGGCCGGGGTTCCGGCCTGCATCTCCGTCGGTCTGCGGCTCGCCGGCGTCGATGGCCACGAGAACGCTGCACGGCGCCTGTTCCAGCAGCGAGGCACTGACCGAGGCGCCCTGCCACCACCGCGCCAAGCGGCTGAGATTGCGATGTCCGACCACGATGAGATCGGCGCCGACCTCGCGCGCGACGTCGGCGATGCGCTCGGACGGTTGTCCCTGCACCATGCGGCCCTCGACGGCGAGTCCGTGGCTGCGCAGCCGTTCGACGCCTTGGTCGAGAACCTCCCGGTAGCGGGCGATGTCGCGGTCGACCACGTGTCCGGCGTCGAAGCCTTCGCCGAGTGCGATCTCCGGTGCCAGGTTGAGCACCGCCAGCAGGCAGGTCTTGGCACGGCACGCCGCGGCCACCTCGGCGCCCTCGCGCAGCGCCAGCCGACCCTCGCGAGATCCGTCGTAGGCGAGCAGGATCATGCGATACATCTTCGGATTCTCCATGTTCGGCGGGGCGCCCGCGCGGTGCATTTTACGCTTGGCGATCGCCTCGGACCACGCCCGGCGGGGGCCGCGCGCCTACTCGAGGGCGGGTATCCCGGTCGCCCGCGCCCTGCGGCCGGATCCGCGCAGCAGCAGGACCATCGGTACCATGGCCACGAAGCTCCACGCAATCAACGTGAAGGCGTCGGCGAACGCGACCATCCGGGCCTGGCGCCCGAGTTCCAGGCCGAGCACCGCGGCGGCGTGCGGGTCGGTCGGGGCCAGGTGCAGGCGGTCCAGGTACAGATACAGGGACGGGTTGAACGGTTGGATGTGTCCGCCCAACTGGTTCCAGACCACTTGGGTCTGACGGGTCATCACCGTGGTGACGATGGAGATCCCGATCGATGAACCGATGGTGCGCAGTAGGCTGTACATGCCGGCGGCCTCCGCAGACTGCTCCGTGCGCAGGGTCGTGAACGCCACCGCCGCCAACGGCACGAAGATCATTCCCAGCCCGAGACCCTGCACCACGATCGGCCAGATGACCCAGAACGGGCTGATGTAGAGGTTGTAGTGCGTCGTCGCGAAGGTACCGATGATGCTCAAGAAGATTCCGACGGTGATGAGCGGGCGCGCTCCGACCCGGTTGATCAGAGCGCCCACCAGGAACATGCTGAGCATGCTCGCGATGCCCCGCGGGGCCATTACCAGCCCCGTGGTGAAGGTGGGGTAGCCGAGCAGCGATTCGAGCATCATGGGTTGCAGTACCAGCATCCCGTAGAGCCCCAGACCGAACACCGCCAGGAGCAGGCTCGATGTCGAGAAGTTCCGATCCCGGAAGATGTGCAGGTCGAACAGCGACCTTTCCCGGTGGACCAGTCCGTGCCAGGCGAAGCCGAGGAACCCGATCACGCTGAGCAGCGCGGCGATCTGGATCGTGTGCGAATCGAACCAGTCGTCCTGGTTTCCGCGATCGAGTACGAACTGCAGTCCGCCGACCGCGAACGAGAGCAGTACCAGGCCGAACCAGTCCATGGTCCGCGGTCGTCGCTCGGTGTCGGGCACGGCGCGCCAGATGGCCAGCATCGAAAAGATCCCGACCGGGACGTTGATATAGAACGCCCAGCGCCAGCTCAGGACCTGGGTCAGGTAACCGCCGAGCGTCGGCCCGAGAATCGGGCCGATCATCACGCCGATGCCCCAGATCGCCATGGCCTTTCCGCGTTCCTCGGGCGGGTAGGTGTTGACCAGGATGGACTGGGAGAGCGGCACCAGCGAGGCGCCGAATACGCCTTGCAGCAGGCGGAACACGACGATCTCGGTGAGACTGGTGGACAGCCCGCTGAGGGCGGAGGCGACCACGAAGCCGAGGACGCTCAGCAGCAGGTAGCGTTTCTGGCCCAGGCGGTCGGTGAAATAGCCGGTGAGCGGCATGAAGATGCCGGAGGCCACCAGGTAGCTGGTGAGCACCCAGGTGATCTGGTCGGGTGCGGCGGAGAGCTGACCCTCCATGTGGGGCAGCGCCACGTTGACGATCGTGGTGTCGAGCACCTGCATCACCGTGGCGGACATGACCGCCACGGTGATCAGCGCCCGCTCCGACCCCGCTCTGGTCATCATGCGCCGCCGGCTTTGGGGGGTGCCGGTCCCGATTCAGCGCGCACGGGGTCGCGGTGGGGCGGAGACGGTGGTATCGATGGTGACTTCGGCGCTGGTGCCGACCCGCAAGGGAAGGCGCGGGTCGGGGTCGGTGATGCGCACGCGCACCGGGACGCGCTGGGTGACCTTGACCCAGTTGCCGGTGGCGTTCTGAGGCGGCAGCAGCGAGAACGCCACGCCGCTCGCGCCCCCGATGTGTTCCACGCGCCCGTGGAAGGGGTGGCCCGGGTACATGTCCACATGCACCGTCGCCGGCTGTCCCGCCCGGATCCGCTCGAGCTTGGTCTCCTTGTAGTTCGCGTTGACCCACCATTCCTGATTGCAGATCAGCGCGAAGAGCGGAATGCCGGGCGAGACGACGTCGCCCGGGCGCAGCGAGAGCGCCGCGATCTTGCCGGTGCAGGGGGCCGTCACGCGCGTGTACCCCAACTCGACCCGGGCCTGCGCAAGCGCCGCGGCGGCCGCGCGCAGGCGTGCATTGCGCTCCCCGCCCGCACCCCGGGTCGCGCGTGCCTGGTGCAGGCGCGACCCGGCGAGGGCGAGCCGCGCCTGCGCGCCGCGTACGGCGGCGTCGGCGTCCTCGACCTCCTGGATCGAGGCGTAACGGCGCTTGAGCAGGCTGCGCAGCCTGCGCGCGCGATCGCGGAGGTTGGCGAGCAGTACCTTGCGTTCGCGCACCGCGGCCCCGGCGGCGCGCACCGCGGCCGCCTGCGCCCGCAGGGTCTCGCGTACGATGCCGAGTTCCGCACGATCACGGTCCACCGCGAGTTCGAACGGACGCGGGTCGAGCGAGAACAGCGGCGCGTCGGCGGCGACGTCCTGCTGGTCGTGCACGAACACCCGGTCCACGCGATCGGAGACCTGCGCGGCGACGCGCACGACGTGGGCGTCGACGAACGCGTCATCCGTGCTCGGATAGTGTTTGACGTGTTCCCAATAGAGGTAGCCCCCGGCCGCGACGGCGAGGCCCGTCACTGCGACGAGGGTCCATGTCATCACGCGCACCGAACTACCTCCTGGATACCGGGGTTGCGGTCCCGCGCGGGCCGCTCAGACGCCTTCGACCCGTTCCTTGATGTGCAGCAGCACCCGCGTGCAACGCTCCAGGTCGCGCGCCGGGATCCCCGCCAGCAGTTCGCGGCGCAGCTCGGCGGCCACCGCCTCGATGCGCGGTAGCACCGAGCGCGCCCGGGCGGTCAGATACACGTTCTTGCTGCGCCGGTCGTGCTCCGAGTCGCGGCGTACGATCCAGCCGTCGCGGGCCATGCGGTCGAGCAGGCCGACCAGCGTCGCCCCTTCGATCCCGACGCGCCCGGCCAGTTTCTTCTGGACCATGCCGTCGCCGTCGCGTGCCAGCTTCAGCAGCACCAGCCAGCGTGCCTGGCTGAGCCCGAGCGGCTTGAGCCGCTGGTCCAGGCGTTGACGCCAAGCGCGCGCCGTCTCGCAGAGCAACGCCCCGAAGTTCTCCGGCACACAGGCACCGGCCATGGAAACCCCTAAACGATAAGGTAACGAATCATTAGTCTACGAATGAATAGCGCACAAATCAAGTTCCGGTGTGCCGGCGTGCGTCAATACATGCGATGCCGGAACAGCCAGCCGGCGAGGGCCAGCGAGACGACGCCGATCAACGCCATGGGCCAGAGCTGGGCGAACAGCAGGGAGAACGGGGTCCCCTCCAGAAACACCCCCCGCAGTACGACCATCAGGTAGCGCATCGGATTGATGAGGGTGAGCTTCTGTACGATCTCCGGCATGTTGGCGATGGGCGTGGCGAAGCCCGAGAGGATAATGGCCGGGACCAGGAACAGGAACGCCCCCACCATGCCCTGTTGCTGGGTGGCGGCCAGGGAGGAGATCATCAGGCCCACACCGATGGCCGATAGCAGGAACACGGCGACGCCCGTATAGAGGGTCGCCAGGCTGCCGAGCAGCGGCACCCGGAACCAGAGCACGGCCAGTGCGATGATGAACGTGGCTTCGGCCAGGCCGATCAGCAACCCCGGCAGCGCCTTGCCGAGGAGGATTTCGATCGGGCGCAACGGCGTGACCAGGAGCTGGTCGAAGGTGCCCTGTTCCCGTTCCCGGGCGACCGACATCACGGTGACCATCATGGTCACCACCAGGGTGAGCAGCCCCACGATCCCGGGCACGATGAACCAGCGGCTCTCGAGGTTGGGATTGAACCAGGCGCGCACGGCGAGGTGTGCGGGCGGCGCGGCCAAGCCGTGCCCGGCGGCCCAGTGTTCATTGAAGCGGATGACGATGTCGCGCACGTAGTTGAGGGCGATGAGCGCGGTGTTGGAGTTGCGCCCGTCGAGGAGCACCTGCAGGTCGGCGGGTCGCCCGGTCTGCAGGTCGCGGCTGAAGCGCGGCCCGATATGGATCACCAGCAACGCGCGCCGGTCGTCCAGGGTCGGTGCGATCTGCCCGTCGCGGGTGATTCGGGCGACCTCGCGGAAGTTGGGCGAGCCGCGGAAATCGGCCACCAGTTCGCGCGCCGCCAACCCCGGATCCTCGTTGTAGACCGCGAACGGGACATGGTTGAGGTCGAAGCTGGCGGCATAGCCGAATACCAGGAGCTGAATGATGGGCGGGCCGATCAGTACGAAGCGACTCTGCTTGTCCTTGAGCAGAGTCAGGAACTCCTTCTTGACCAGGGCGATGATCCGTTGCCACATCGGGATGTCCTCTGCGCGGTGCGCTCACTCCAGCCGTTTGCGGGCGCGGTGCCGTGCCAACCCGAGGAAGATCGCCGCGATTGCGATGAGCGCCAGCGCATTGGGCACGATGATGTGCCACAGGTCGCCGGCCAGGAATACGGTCTGCAGGATGAAGACGAAGTAACGGGCCGCCACGAGGTAGGTGATCCCCTGCACCGCCTGCGGCATGCTGCCGATGTCGAACACGAAGCCCGAGAGGACGAAGGCCGGGAGGAAGGTGGCGATGATCGCCGTCTGTCCGGCCACGAATTGGTTCTTGGCGATGATCGAGATCAACAACCCCATACCGAGCGCGGCGAGCAGGAACAGCGCCGCGCAGAGGAACAGCACCGCGAGCGAGCCGCGCAACGGGACGTGGAACAACCATACCGCCATGGCCACCGACAACGCCATGCCGCCCATGCCGAGAATGAGATAGGGGATGAGCTTTCCGAGCAGCACCTCGCGCATCGCCACCGGCGTGACCATGAGCGCCTCCATGGTGCCGCGTTCCCACTCCCGGGCCATCACCAGTGCGGTGAGCAGCGCGCCGATCAGGGTCATGATCACCGCGATCAGTCCCGGCACGAGATAGTTGCGGCTGCGAAGCTCACTGTTGAACCACACGCGCGGGTCGAGCTGTACCGGGATGCGAAACGCGACGCCCCGGGTGTGCGCGCGCCGGCTCAGCCAGCCGATCCATACCCCCTCCACGTAGCCCTGGATCAGCCGCGCGCTGTTGGCGTCGACGCCGTTGACGATCAACTGGATCGGCGCGCCGCGCGGCCCGTGCAGGCGCCGCGCGAAATTCGCGCGCAGGCGCACGATCGCCTGTACCCGGCCCTGCATGAGCGCCTCGGTGGCCTTCGCCATGTCGGGCAGGGACAGCGGAGCGAAATAGCGCGAGTGATAGAACGCGCCGGTGAAGCTCGCGGTGTCGGCGCTCGGTTGGTCCACCACCAGCGCTACGGGTACATGCTTGGCGTCCAAGGACACGCCGTAACCGAAGATCAGCAGCAGCACCACCGGCAGCAGGAAGGCGATGGCGATACTGCTCGGATCGCGCAGGATCTGAAGAAACTCCTTGCGTATGAGTCCTTCGAGGCGCATGACGCCGCCGCCGCGTCGCATGGGCGCCGGCGCGTTCACGCCGCCGCCCCCCGCCGTCGCTCGTGTTCCTCGATCAGCGCGATGAAGGCGTCCTCCATGGTCGGGTGGGTACGCCCCGGGGCGCGTGCGCGCGCCTTGATTTCGTTCGCGGTACCGAGGGCCAGGATCTCGCCGGCGGCGATGAGCATGAGCCGGTCGCAGTACTCGGCCTCCTCCATGGAGTGGGTGGTCACGAGCACCGTGACGCCCCGCTCGGCGAGCGCGTTGATGCGCCGCCAGAAGCCGCGCCGCGCGACGGGGTCGATCCCGGAGGTGGGTTCGTCGAGGAACAGGATCTGCGGTTCGTGCATGAGCGCGCAGGCGAGCGCCAAGCGCTGCTGGAACCCCAGCGGCAGCTCGCTGCCTGCGGCCTCGCGCACCGGTGCGAGGTCGAACTCGGAGAGCGCCCAGGCGATGCGCTCGCGCCGGCGTCGCCTACCGAGGCCGTAGGCGCCTGCGAAGAACTCGAGATTCTCGCGCACGCTCAGGTTTCCATAGAGCGAGAACTTCTGCGACATGTAGCCGATGCGCGCGCGCGCATCGGCGGCGGCGGTGCGCAGATCGGCGCCGGCCACGCGCAGTTCGCCCCCGCTCGGGGGCAATAGGCCGCAGAGCATGCGGAAGGTGGTCGATTTGCCGGCGCCGTTGGCCCCGAGCAGACCGAAGACCTCGCCGCGGTGCACCTCGAAGGTGAGGCTGCGCACTGCATAGAAGTCCCCGAAGCGGCGCTGCAGGTCGCGCACCTCGATTACCGTTTCATGGTCGGCGCCGGGGGCGGGGGCCGCGTCGGCCGGGGCCGCGCCGGCGCCTTCTGCGTCCGCGCCGCTGCGCAAGGTGGCGATGAAGCTGTCCTCGAAGCGCGGCGCGACCGACTCGATGGAGGCGCCCCGAACGCCCGGCAGCAGCCGTTGCAGGTCGGGCGTGGTGTGCGCGGCCATCACCAGGCGGACGTGGTCACCCTGAATGACCGCGTCGACCACGCCCGGGGCGTCGGCGAGTCGCTCGTGGACGGTGCGTTTCTTCAGCGATTTCGGAACGCTCACCGCGTAGGTGCGTCCGGTCAGCGGTGCCGTGAACCGCTGCGGGGGGCCGTGGCCGAGCACTTCCCCTTCGTGGATCAGGATCACCTCGTCGCAGCGCTCGGCCTCGTCCAGATAGGCGGTGCTCAGGAGCACACTCATCCCCTGCTCGCGCACCAGTCGGTAGACGATGGTCCACAGTTCGCGGCGCGAGAGCGGGTCCACGCCGACCGTGGGCTCGTCGAGCAGCAACAGTCGCGGCGGGCGTATCAGCGTGCAGGCGAGGCCGAGCTTCTGCTTCATGCCCCCCGAGAGATGGCCGGCGAGCCGGGCGGTGAACGGCCCGAGCCCGGTCATGCGCATGAGTTCTTCGTAGCGTGCCGCGCGCTCTTTCTTGGGCGTCCCCTGCAGCCGCGCATACAGGTCGAGGTTCTCCTGCACGGTGAGATCTTCGTAGAGACCGAAACGTTGCGGCATGTAGCCCAGTGCCGCCTGCACCGCGAGCGAGTCGTGTGCGGCGTCCAGACCGAGCGCCGTGACCGCGCCGGCATCGGGCACCAGCAGGCCCGCGCTGATGCGCATGAGGGTGGTCTTGCCGGCTCCGTCCGGTCCGACCAGCCCCGTGACCTGTCCACTGCGCGCCTCGAGGTTCACACCGCGTAGCGCCTGTACGGTGCGCCCGCCGGTGCGGAAGGCCTTGTCCACACCGCGGAAGGTGAGCACGATATCGGACCCGGCGATCGGCCCCGACGCGGGTGCCGGGTTCCCGGTCACGGGCCCGCGCAGTCCGCCGGGCGCCCGGCGGTGCCCTCCGGCGCATTCAGGGGGATCTCGACCGTGGCCGGCATGCCCAGGCGCAACTCGCCTTGCGGGTTGCAGGCATAGACGCGCACTTGGTAGACGAGGCGCGTGCGCACCTGCGAGGTCTCCACCGACTTGGGGGTGAACTCCGCGGTGGGTGAGATATAGCCGACCCAGCCGGCGTAGCGCTTGCCGGGATAGCTGTCGGTGGTGATCCACGCGCGCATGCCTTCGCGGATCCGTCCGAGATCGGGTTCCGGGACATAGCTGCGCACCCACACCGGATTGATGAGTGCCAGGGTGTACGCAGGACGCTGTGGCGAGGCCATGTCGCCGGGTTCGAGGATGCGGTTCTGGATGATCCCGTCGGCGGGGGCGTAGAGTCGGGCGTCGGCGAGTCGCCGTTTGGCCAACGCCAGGGCCGCTTGGTTCGCCCGCAGTATCGCCTTCGCGGCGGCGATGTCCTCCTTGCGCGGGCCGGCGAGCGCCAGCTTCAGGGTCTCTCCGGCGGCCTCGAGCCGCGCGCGCGCCGCCACGGCGACCGCCGTGGCGGCATCGGCGGCTGCCTGCGGTACGAGTTTGCGACGCGCGAGGTCGCGCTGGCGCCGCTCGTCGAGCGTCGCGTTGTGGGCCTCGGCCCCGGCGGCGACCACGTCGGCGCGCGCCTTGCGGATCTCCTCCGGGCGGCTTCCGGCCAGCAGCCGTGCCACCACCTGGCGTTGCGCCGCCACCCGGGCGCGCGCCTCGTCCGCCGCCGCCTTGAACCGCCGGGTATCGAGACGCGCCAGCAACTGGCCGGTCCGGACGTGGTCGCCCTCGTGCGCCTCCATGGCGACGATGCGTTCGCTGTCGTTGAAGGCGACTTCGACTTGGCGGATGTCCACGTTTCCGTATAGGGTCAGCCGGTCGGCGGAGGTGCCGGCATGATCCGTGCGCCACCACCAGGCACCGCCGCCCGCGACGGCGAGTGCGAGCAGGATGGGCGGCAGGATACGGGCCTTGTGTTTCACGGTGCGGCTCCCTCTCTGATGGTGGCGGATGAGGTGGTGCAGGCCGTGGCGCCGGCCCCGGAATGGAACAGCCGTACGGTGTGGTCCACGAGGCGCGCAACCCGCTCCGGCTCCGCCGGGACGTCGAACACGCGTTGCGCGACGGGCAGGGCGAGGAACGGATGCAGGGCGAGACTCATCAGGGAGAGCGCCGCGAGTTCCGGGTCGAGGTCGGCGCGCAGCCGCCCGGCGGAGATCTCGCGGGTGAGCAGTTCAGTCAATCCGGAACCGCCGGGGACGGCACAGGTGCGCACGAACTCCTCGCGGTACTCCCCCGCGGGTGCGAGTACGTCCCGGGTGATGAGCGCGGCCAGCCAGGGTGCCGCCGCGAGGGTCCGCATGAGGGTCGAGACGAAGGCGCGGATCGGGTCGCGTTCGGTGGACTCGGAGGCGAGGAGGCGCCGCAACCGGGCGAGGACGGGCGCGGCGGTTTCCTCGAAGATATGCCGGTAGAGTCCGCGCTTGTCCCCGAAATAGTAATGGACCATCGCCGGATTGACGCCCGCCTCGCGCGCGATGCGACGTAACGACGCGCCGGCGTAGCCGTGCGCGGCGAACAGGCGCCGCGCACTGTCCAGCAGGGCGTTGCGCACCGCGGCCTCGGCGCGGCCCGATCGTCCCACGGCTAGTTTGACGGCGTGATTCACTTCCCCCTTCTCCCGGATCCGGATCCGCATACGACCCGCGCCCCTATTAAACACTCGTTTAACGGGTGGTCAAGGGGACGGGGTCAGACCACGGGGGGATCGGCGGGTCGGGAACGTTCCTGCGGTGTCAGCCGGCGGGCGTGCAGCGCCCGCCGTGGAACGGACCGATGGTCTTCATCATCCGGGTTATGGCGTCCTTGGGCAGGCCATGAAGGATCACCGGTTTCCCCCGGCGGTCACAGTAGAGCAGGGTGGGGGTGGCGACCTGGCCGGTCTTCGCCAGCAGCTTGGTGTTGGCTTTCACCTTGGCCTGGACGGCCGCGGACGGATTCGCCACGGGGGGGATGCCGCCCTCTTCCCGGGCGACATCGAAGCCCTTCTCGTTCTTCGCCAGGGCGGCCGCCGGGTCTTTCGCGCTCAGCAGGGCCGCGGATTTGCCGGTGCTGCTGGATTTGAGGAAGGCCACCGGGATGAAGCGCACCCGCACGCGGCCTGCCTTCACCAGGGGCATGACCTCGGCGTAGAACTTGTGGCAGTAGATGCAGTTCGGATCGATGAAGGCGGTGAGCAGCGGTCCTTTCCGGCCCACGGTAAAACCCTCGGCCCGCACGCTGCTGAGCGCGAACTTCGCGGCCGGCATCGGTTTAGAAATCAGCCCCAGGTGTTCCATCGCCGCACGTGTCTCGCTGGTGCCGCCGGGGCCGATCAGGTTGCCGAGCAGCAGGTACTGACCGTCGGCCGTGAGCCAGCCGACCATCTTGCGGCTCTGGACCTCGAGCAGCACGCCGGTCAGTCCCGCCGGACCCGGGAAGATCTTCTCGACCCGGGCGCGCCCGTGGCTGATGCGGGCGATGTGTTCGCGGGTCTGTTTCAGGGTCGGCGCGGCGCTCGCCGGGGAGAACCACAGGACTCCGGTCAGGATCAGCGACGAAAGAAGTACGGAGAGCGCAGCGGTGCGGGTGCGGGGCATAGGAGGTTCCTTGTGCCGGCGTGGGTCGGTCCCGGTGCGGGCGAGTCGCGGACCATTGTACTCAGGATGGTGCGGCCCGGACTACCGTCCTGTGAATGCCCCGGTGCGGCTCCAGGGAGAACATGATCTTCGATGACGCGTTGACCCTCGTCGTCGACGATCTCCGAATTGACAGCCGCCCATTAAAGAGTAAACAATATACAACTTATACGGCCTCCGCGCGACGGGGCATGCGCCCCGGTGTCGCCGGTCCCTCGCGAGGGCGGCGCCCTCGCCGGATCAGGACAATCGAAACGGGAGATTCCCGATGGCAGGACCGGTCTTCAACCTGGTGGATCAGGCGCCCTACGCGTTCGATGCGCGCGGCGTCGCCAAGCGGTTTCGCCACGCGGCGATTTTCGGTGCCCTCGATGCCCTGCATCCTGGGGAGACGATGCGCTTTCTGAACGACCACGATCCCCTCCCGCTGCTGGAGCAGATGAAGACCCGTTACAGGGACACCGTACACGTAGCCTATGTGGAGCGTGGGCCCGAGCGCGTGGTCATCGATTTCGCGAGGCGCTGAGGCGTCCTTCCTGCGCGATGCGCCGGGCTTCGACGATTCCGTAGGCCTGCTCGCGACCTGCCATGGGCGGATCGAGGATCTGTGCGCGATGCCGGTCCGGCTGCCGGCGAATCGGCAAGGCGAACGGTCCGAACGTGGCGGCGCGCTTCGCTCACCCCGCGGATGAACATCAGGGAACGGTGCGCGCCCGGCCCGTGGGGTGCAGCCGTTGTGAAACGGCGGGATTGACCAGAGCGGCGAGGGTATATCGGTCGAGCGCCGCAAGAAACGCCGCGCGTGCGTCGCTGACCGCCCCCTTCAGCGCGCAGCACGGGTCGAGGAGGCAGTCCGCGACGTCCTCACCCATACATTCCACCACCGCCAGGGATCCCTCCATCCGACGCACCACCTCGCCGAGGTTGATCTGCTCGGCCGGGCGGGCGAGTTGCAGGCCGCCCCCCTTGCCGCGCCGGGTGACGAGGTATCCTGCGCGAGCCAGTCCATGGACCACCTTGAGCAGGTGGTTGCGGGAGATCCGGTAGCGCCCGGCGATTTCGGAGATGGTGCCGGTCCTCCCCGGTTGGTCGCCCAGATACATGAGTACCCGCAGGGCGTAGTCGGTGTAACGGGTCAGACGCATCGGCGTCGGTGCGGTCCATCGTCCGGCGGGCCGTCGCGCGGCGGCCCGCCGAAGGTATGCGAATTGTGGCATCCAGTATACAGGTTCATGTGGAACCGTCGCCACGGGCCCGCACCGCTCTCATCGGGAACCCCGCGCAGGGGATGCGGTCTCATTCTTCGTTCCACCGAACCAACCAAAATCAGCCCCGAACCAAACCGAGATCGAGGAGAGCCCCCATGGATTATGCAAACGCGGAGAATCAGATCGTACAGGTGGAGCAACAGGGCCGGACGACACTGCAGAAGATGCAGGCGCTGGCCCAGAAACTGCGCACCCCCGCCACCGATGAAACCAGCGGCCGCGAGCAGGCCATGGACCTGCGCGAGATCGCGCTGGCCGTCCAGCAGCAGAACCAGTCCGTGGTGACGCTGGTCGATCAGATGGCCGAGTACATCAAGACTCTGGAGGGGCAGCTGCAATCGCACCCCAACCCCACGGTGCAGCCGCGCGGCTGGGGCAACCGGTCCCCGATGTCGGGCGGCGGTTTCTGGGGCAGCATCACCAGCGGCCTGGGCATGGGCGCCGGATTCGCGGTGGCCGACGACGTGGTCGGCGGCCTGTTCAATATGTTCTGAATGTCGGTTTCCAGGCGCCGATGCTTTCCGGCGGCACTAGCCCAGCAGCACCCAACCGAGCGCGCTGAGACCCACCGCCACGCAGTAGAAGGCGAACGGGCGCAGCGCTTGGAGTTCATGGCGGTTGAAGTAGCGCATGAGGATCCAGGCGCTCGCATAGGCGAACGCGCCCGCCACCGCTCCGGCGAGGAATACCGGCCCCACGCTCATGCGCGCGTGGGCGGCGAAGAGCTTCGGTACCTCGAGGAGTCCGGCGGCGCCGATGATCGGCGTGGCCATCAGGAACGAGAAACGCGCCGCGTCCGCGTAGCCGAGCCCGGTCCCGAGCCCGGCCACCAGCGTCACGCCGGAGCGCGACATACCGGGGATCAGCGCCAGCGCCTGGGCGCAGCCGATGAGCAGCGCCTTGCCCCAGGAGAGGGTGTCCGGGCGGCGGTTCGCGCCGCGGTGCTTGAGCCGGTCCCCCGCCAGCAGCACCACACCGTTGAGCGCCAGGAACGCCGCCACCACGCCGGCATCCGAGAACAGCAGGCGCAGATGCTTCTCGAACGCCAAGCCCAGCAGTCCGGCGGGCACCGTCGCCACGACCAGCAGCCAGAACAGCCGCGCCTCGGGATTGTCCGCGCGCCCGCGCGCGCGCGCCACGCCGGAGAACAGCCCCATCCAGTCGCGTAGAAAGAACAGGAACAGGGCGCCGGCGGTGCCCAGGTGCAGGACGACGAGGAACGGGAGGAAGTCCGGATTGTATCGGTTCAGGTTCCAGTGCAGCAGTGTGGTGAGCAGCACACCGTGCCCCAGGCTGCTGATGGGAAACAGTTCCGTAATGCCCTGCATTACGGCGAAAAGCAGGATATGTGCGGTGTCGATCAAGGAGGCGGTGTCCCCGGAGGCACGGAAAAACTTGCCGGTCGGGGCGGATGGCCGCGGCCGCTCCGGTCCTGCGCCGCGGGCGTGTCGGCGACGCGCAACGATGGTACCCTAAGCGCGCTCGCAGATGAACCGCGTCGGTAGGGGAGGGTAAATGCAGCTTAAGGAGCGCGTGCGTAACATCCTTCTCAAGCCAAAGCACGAATGGGAGATCATCGCCGATGAGGACACCGGCATCGGCGCCTTGTACCGCGGGTACATCATCCCGCTCGCAGCCATCGGACCGGTGGCTCTGCTGCTGCGTTTTTCGCTCATGGGCGCGGGAATGTCGGGCGGCGGACGCTTCCAGTCCTCATCCCTGCCCGGTCTGGGTCCGGCGGTGCTCGCGTTCGCCCTCAACATGGCGGCGGTGTTCGTGGTGGCTCTGTTGGTGGACGTGTTAGCGCCGATTTTCGGCGGGCGCAAAAACCCGATCCAGGCCCTGAAGGTCGCCGCCTATGCCAGCACCCCGGGCTGGATCGCCAGCGTGTTCGTGCTGATCCCGATGCTGACCGTCCTGGCGCTGGCGGCGGGGTTGTACGGGTTGTATCTCCTTTATCTCGGCCTGCCGCCCGTGATGGGGGCGCCACGCGAGCGCGCGTTGAGCTATACCATTGCGGTGGTGATCGCCGTGGTGCTGGTCTATATCGCAATAGGCCTCATCGCCGGGATGGTCATGCCGCCGATGATGCCGTCGGGACCCGTGCATTGAGGACGATGCGGCGCGATGCCCGTCACGGTACGCGGATACCGATCCGGCGCAGGGCGGTGTCCATCTGATCGGCCCAGCCGCGGTTGGCGCTCGGGCTGGCCGGGCTTGGATGGGGAACCCAGCCGGTGGCGACGCCGCTGCCGGCGAGCACCTCCGCGATGCGGGTTTGGGCGAAGCGGCCTACGCCGAGCACATGGTGCGGCGCCAGGGTGCGGACCGAGCGGGCGAGCGCCCGGTCGCAGGCCGCGAACAGCCCGGCGCGCTCTGCGACCGGAAGCCGGTCCGGCGTGCGGTTGCGCCCGGTGCTCTCCATGAAGCACAGCGGGCAGTAGTTGATTACCAGAAAGCGGGCGAAGAAGCGTCGCGGCGTGCCGAACCGTTCGCGCGCCCATCCCCACAGGCGCCCGCCGCTGACCTCGCGGCGTCGGCAGGCGAAGCCGAGCACGGGCCGCTTGGGGTGTTCCCGGCGCGGCCGTGCGACCGGGGCCTCGATGCCCAGCCAGTCGCGTACCATCTCCACGTCGCCGAACGGCACGCCGGTCTGGGCCATGCCCCAGGGGCCGGGGTTCATGCCCACCAGGATCACCTCGCGGGTGCCGGTACCGTAGCGGCGCAGGTAGTCGCGGTGCGGCGCCCAGGCGTATTCGAGGGGGTTGTACACGTGGGTGACCGGTGCCGCGAAGCGCAGCTCCCCCACCTCGGCGCCGAGCCGGCGTGCGGTCGTCACCAAGTCCAATTGCCCGCCCTCTCTTCGCTCGGACCGGCGACGGCAAGTGCCGCGCAGCGATCTCGTGTCGCCCGCTGTTCCGCGGCACGCCGATGCGACGCAGGGGATTCGAGCCCCTCTCCCTGTCCCTCCCCCGGAGGAGGAGGGGACGCATGGATCGGCGTTGTCGTGTGCATCGGGCGTAACATTTCTTCGCCACGACACGGGTATGTTGGCATGGGTGTTCCCGCTGCGGTGCGTTAAACCCCGCCCCTCGGCCCTTCGGGAGAGGGGCCGGGGGTGAGGGGAATACCGGACTTCGACGCCACTGTAGGGGATTCGATGTGTGCGTGGCAATCGTCCCGAGTCCGACCGTGCGTGCGGCCCCGGCGGCGCGCTATCATGCTTACAGGGGCGTGGCCGTACCGCCCGGTGTGGAGGGGGCTATGAGTACCGAGCCGGATTGGGAACACGCGGTGTTGCTGGTGGTGGATGTGCAGCCGGACTTCATGCCCGGCGGCGCGCTGCCGGTGGCCGAAGGCGACCGGATCCTCGCGCCGTTGCGCCGGTTGCTCGAGTCCGGTCGTTTCCGGCACCGGGTCGCGACCCAGGACTGGCATCCGCCCGGACACATCTCCTTTGCCAGCCATCATTCGGGTCGCGCGCCGTTCGATACCCTCGGACTCTACGGCCACCCGCAGATGCTGTGGCCGGATCACTGCGTACAGGGTACGGACGGTGCGGCGCTGCACCCGGCCCTGCCCTGGGAGCACGTCGATCTGATCCTGCGCAAGGGGACCGACCCACAGGTCGACTCCTACAGCGGGTTTCGCAACAATTGGGACCCGCGCGGCGAGCGCCCCGCCACGGGGCTGGCCGGTTACCTGCGCGAACGCGGTGTGCGTGAGGTCTATCTGTGCGGGCTGGCGCGCGATGTGTGCGTGAAGTGGACCGCGGAGGATGCCGCGGAGGCCGGCTTCCAGACCTGCCTGCTCTGGGATCTGACCTGCGCGGTCGATCCCGGGGCCGACGAGGCGTTGCGCGCCGACCTGGCACGTCGCGGCGTCGAGATCATCACCTCGGACCGGTTGCCGGGATGAACGGCGGGGGACTCGATGACGGGCGCACCGGGGCGGATGATGCGGGCGGCCCGGACGAGGCCGCAGCGCCGTACGCGCGCCTCGGTCCGGAGACGGTGCTGGCCGCGGTCGAGAGCGCGGGCTACTCTTGCGACGGGCACCTGCTCGCGCTCAACAGCTACGAGAACCGGGTCTACCAGGTCGGCCTCGATGATGCGCCGCCGCTGGTCGTGAAATTCTACCGCCCGGGGCGCTGGAGCGACGCACAGATCCTGGAGGAGCACCGCTACACCCTGGAGTTGGCCGAGCGGGAGATCCCGGTGGTGGCGCCGCTCGCCGACGGCGAAGGTCGTACCTTGCTGTGCCACGGTCCGTTCCGCTTCGCACTCTATCCGCGTCGCGGCGGGCGCGCTCCGGACCTGGAAGACCCCGGGCAGCTTGAGCAGTGCGGGCGGTTTCTGGGGCGTATCCATGCCTACGGCGCGGTGCGTCCATTCGAGTATCGCCCGGAGCTGAGTGTCGAGCACTTCGGGGTCGAGTCCTACCGGTACCTGCTCGAACACGGCTTCATCCCGCGCGGCCTGGAGGCGGCCTACCGCACGCTCGCCGAAGACCTGATCGTACGCGTGCGCACCTGCTACGAGCGCGCCGGTGCACCGGCGCGGCTGCGCCTGCACGGGGACTGCCACCCCGGCAATATCCTCTGGACCGACGAGGGTCCGCACATCGTCGACTTCGACGACGCGCGCACCGGTCCCGCCGTACAGGACCTGTGGATGTTCCTGTCGGGCGATCGGGCCTTCATGACCGCCCGACTCGCGGACCTGCTGGAGGGTTACACGCAGTTCCAGTCCTTCGATCCTCGGGAACTGCATCTGATCGAGGCGCTGCGCACGTTGCGCATGCTGCACTACGCGGCCTGGATCGCACGACGCTGGGGCGATCCCGCCTTCCCGCGGGCGTTCCCGTGGTTCGCCGGCGGTCGCTACTGGGACGAGCATATCCTGTCGCTGCGCGAGCAGGCCGCGCTCATGGACGAGCCGCCGCTGGTCTGGTCATGACGGTGGTGCCGGACGCACGCCCGGCGCGGTCGGTATAATCGCACCATGGAATTTTTCGCCACCGTCGCGTGCCGTCCGGATGCCGCGCGCCTGCACGCGCGGCTGACCGTGGCCGATCTGCCGCGCTGGTGCGCCTCCATCGAGCGGGTGCTGGCCGATCACGGTACGGACGGCGAGATCTATACTGTATGGGGGCAATTCCGGGTGCACCGCGAGGAGATTCGCGACGGTGTGCGCTTCACGCTGCCCGGTTGTCCCAACGCGCTCGCGTGGACCGTGCGCCGTGACGGGTCCGCGGGGATGTTGGTCCATTGCACCATCGATCGCAGCGACCCCGATCCGGACTTCGTCACTTCGCTGCAACGGTTCGTCGCCGACTGGGCGCATGGGTTGCGAGGCTTGGCGCAGGATCCGGGGGAGGGCGCGCGGGCGCCGTGATCGCGGATCCGGACTATACTTGAGGCTGGAAACTCCCGGGTGCGGCGCGGTGGTCATGGGCAAACCGACACGATTGGTCACGGTGTTCGTCGACTACATCTGTCCGTTCTGCTATGTGGGCGTGACTCGTCTGGACGCCTTGCGCGCCACCTACGATCTCCGGGTCAACTGGTGTTTCCTGGAGATCCGTCCGGAGAATTCCCCGGACACCGAGCCGGTGGAGACGCTGCCCTACGAGCCGGAGCGGCTCAGGCGCAAGATGGAACGCCTCGCTCGCATGGCCGAGGAGGAGGGTCTGCATTTCGCCGATCTCACGGTGTCGACCAACTCGCATCGGGCACTGCTGCTGGCGGAGGCGGCGAAGGAGGACGGGCGCGAGCCCTTCTATCGATTGCACCGGCGCATCTACCGCGCCTATTTCGGCGAGGGCCGCAACATCGGCCGGGAGACGGTGCTGTGTGAACTGGCGGCGGAGTGCGGGCTGGGTCCGCGCACCCCCGAGCGCGCCTGGTCCGAACCGCGCTACGAGGAACGCTTGGCGCGCAACCGCTTGCTGGCCATGCAACTCGATGTCACGGATACGCCGACCTACTTCTTCGGTGACACACGGGTGGCCGGCGCGGTGCCGACCGGGCGGCTCGCGGAGGCCGCGCGCGGGGGCGATGTTCCGGTCCACTGACGGGATGTTGGGAAAGACCCCGGACGGGATAGCCAAGCCCCCGCCGTTCGAGCCGGACCGAACGGTGTCGAGCGTCGTCGGCGGGGCGAGCCCCGCCCTACGGGAAACGAGTGACCGGCATACAGATCCAGCCACCTCTGCCGCGCTCAGTAGTGCGGCGGCGGCGTCTCCTCCGAGGCGGGTGCCACGGGGGAGGGGGCGAGTTCGCGCACCTGTTCCGTCAGTCGTTCCACGCGTTCCCGGAGTCGTTCGATCACCCGCTGCTGCTCCACCACGGTGCGGTCGAGTGTCTCGATGGCCGCCTCCTGATGCGTGAGGCGGATCTCCAGATCGGTCATACGCTGTTCCATGATCCACCTCGCTCGCCGTGACATCTCCGGCACCCGCCGCGCCGTTCGGCCCCGCCCATGGTAACGCAGTAGGGCGCTTGCGAGGCGACCCTGTACGGGCTTGTGATATTCTGAACGCGGTGATAAGGGATGTACGGCCATGCTGGATGAAGAGGTGGAGTCGCTCAAGCGCAGGTTGGGTGAACTGCGCGTGGAGCACCGTGACCTGGATGACGCCATTACCCGCCTTTCGTCCGATCTCCTGGTGGATCAACTGCAACTGCGCCGGCTCAAGAAGCGCAAGCTGTTGCTGAAGGATCTGATCGCCAGGATGGCGAGCCGGCTGATACCCGATCTCGACGCATGAGCGCGAATGTTCGCCCGGCGTCCCCGGCGTTCTCAATCCTCGGGCGCGACCGCGCCGCGGAGCCGCTTGGCGTCCCCGCGGCGGCGCTTGTCCTCCAGGCGGCGTTTCCTTTCCGCGGTGCTCGGGCGGGTCGCGACGCGCGGTACCGGGCGCTGTGCGGCGCGCCGGATCCAGCGAACGAGGCGCTCGCGGGCATCGCGGCGGTTGCGCTCGCGCGTACGAAACCGCTGCGCCTCGATGATGAACACCCCGCGGGCGTTGATCCGCCGCCCCGCCAGGCGCCGCAGCCGCGTGCGCACCTCCTCGGGGAGCGAGCGCGAGCCGGCCACGTCGAAGCGCAACTGCACCGCGGTGGCCACCTTGTTGACGTTCTGGCCGCCGGGCCCCGAGGCGCGGATGAACCGCTCCTCGATCTCGTCCTCGTCGAGCGAGAGGTTGGGGGTGATAGGGATCATCGGGTCAGGGTACGCGCCGGCACGTGGCCCCTCAAGTCGGATTCGGGCGTCGTCGTCGCAGTGTCGGAATAGGCCGATGCCCCGGGGAGCGGCGAGCTGGTATGTCTATATCCTCGAGTGTTGCGACGGCACCTTCTACACCGGTATCACCACCGATCCGGCGCGCCGCCTTGCCGAGCACAATCGCGGCGCGTCGGGTGCCCGCTACACGCGCGCCCGGCGCCCGGTTCGCCTGGTCTATCAGGAGCCGGCGGCCTCGCGCGCGGCGGCCTCGCGCCGCGAGCATGTTCTGCGGCGCCTGCGCCGTGCGGACAAACGGGCCCTCGCGGACGCCGGATGCGGAGGACCGTGCCGTTCCAAGCGTGAAACACTATACCAGGAGTAAATCGATCGACCGCCGTCGGCCCATCTTTGCCACATCTTCCGCCCCATTGAACCTCGCCACCCAGACCGGTACGGTGACCTGGACCGCCGGTACGCCCGGCGACTACGTCCGGGTCCTGACCGCCTTTCCGCCGGGTGCCGTGGTACGGGTATCCGCCGCCGTGTGGCTGTTCGGTTCGGGCACGGCGGGACTGTTCTTCGTCTCGTCGTCTGTGTCGTCCCCCCTCTGCGGCGTAAACCGCGAGATCGGTGCGTCCACACCGCCACCACACACCAGCGCGGCAGGAAAAGAGGCTCCTCGGCAGAATTTGCGGGTGGATGTGCCGTGATTTTGGTCGAGAAGCGGGGGGACGGGAAGCTCTACAAAGTAGTTCGAGGGGAGCGACCCGGTGTTTCTGATGTACGCCCTGCGCAGGGTGGCCTGTTCGGCGTGTGGGGT
>CAZAQG010000004.1:0-46020 GCA_964487445.1 uncultured Chromatiales bacterium | reverse complement strand
GAAGTCAAGCCTGACCCCGGTGCTTATCGGCGCAGGTTGCGCCCGTAGAACATCTCCATCATTTCGCGTTGCAGCAGGCCGCGGATGTGCTTTTCCTCGCGCGGCGACAGGTCCTCGCGGTCGATTTCGAACAAGTAGTTGTCGAGATCGAACTCCTTGATCGCCATCTTGGTGTGGAACAGATTCTCGTGGTAGACGTTCACGTCCACCATCTGATAGCGCTCGCGGGTATCCTTGGAGATGAAGTTCTGGATCGAGTGGATCTTGTGGTCGATGAAGTGCTTCTTGCCCTTCACATCGCGGGTGAAGCCGCGCACGCGGTAATCGATGATGACGATATCCGACTCGAAGCTGTGAATGAGATAGTTCAGCGCGCGCAACGGGGAGATGCGCCCGCAAGTCGATACGTCGATGTCGGCCCGGAACGTGCTGATCCCGTTGTCCGGGTTCGGGTGGCTCTCGGGGTAGGTGTGTACCGTGATGTGGCTCTTGTCGAGGTGGGCGACGACCGACTCGGGCTGCGGGCCGCCGGGGGCCGCGGAGTCCGCCGACGAGCCCGACGCCACCGACTCTTCGGCGATCAGCATGGTGACGCTGGCACCCTGAGGCTCGTAGTCCTGGTGCGCGATGTTGAGGATGTTCGCGCCGATGATGCCGGTCACTCCGATCATGATCTCGGTGAGACGCTCGGCATTGTAGGCCTCGTCGATGTATTCGATATACTCGTGCCGCTGGGCGGCGGTCTTCGCGTAGCAGATGTCGTAGATGTTGAAGCTCAGGCTCTTGGTGAGATTGTTGAAGCCGTGGAGCCTCAAGCGCGGGCTTGATTTCGACACCATCATGCCCTCCTGTACTTTGAAGAAAACGCCGCCTCGCGGCGTGTCGGAAGCCGATTATGCCGCGAGACGATCCCGGTGTGCGGCGAAAATCGGCACGGCCGGAATCAGCCTGCGGCGGTGATCTCGAAATCGTGGGTGATTTCCGCGCCCTTTCCGAGCATCACCGATACCGAGCAGTACTTTTCGGCGGACAGGGAAACGGCCCGTTGCACGTGGTGTTCGGCCAGCGCGGTCCCGCTCACCCGGTAGTGGACGTGGATCCGCGTAAACACCCGCGGCGGGGCGTCCGCCCGCTCCGCGGAGACCTCCACCACGCAGCCGCCGACCGGCTGGCGCGCCTTTTTGAGGATCTGCACTACGTCGAAGCCGGTGCACCCGGCCAGCCCGAGGAGGACCATCTCCATCGGGCGCACACCGAGATCGCGCCCGCCCGCTTCCGGCGCACCGTCCATCACCACGGCGTGACCGCTGCCGGACTCGCCGACGAACATCGCATCCTGCACCCAGCGGGCGACGGCCTTCATCGCGACCTCTCTCCTCGAACAACCGGGGGGCCGACGCGGTTCGACAACCCCGGATACATTGCTTACACTGACTTTGGATCGCGCGCTCCCGAGGACATCCCATGTCCCAACAGCCGGCCCCCAAGGGCAATCCGACCATCGAGCGGTTCCTGACCCACTGTCACCGCCGTCGCTATCCCGGCAAGAGCGTCGTCATCTACGCCGGGGATCAGCCGGACGCCCTGTACTATATCATCGAGGGTTCGGTCACTGTACTCATCGAAGACGAGGACGGGCGCGAGATGGTGCTCGCCTATCTCAATCCGGGTGACTTCTTCGGAGAGATGGGGCTGTTCGACGAACGGCAGAACCGCAGCGCCTGGGTGCGCGCACGCACCCGTTGCGACCTGGGCGAGATCAGCTACACACGCTTCCGCCAGCTTGCCGAGGAGGACCCGAGCCTCCTCTTCGCGCTGGCCTCGCAGATGGCCCTTCGCCTGCGCAAGACCAGTCGCAAGGTGGGGGATCTCGCGTTCCTCGACGTGACCGGCCGGGTTGCGCGCACCCTCCTGGAACTGTGCAAGGAACCCGACGCCCTCACGCACCCGGACGGAATGCAGATCCGCGTCACGCGCCAGGAGATCAGCCGCATCGTCGGCTGCTCGCGCGAGATGGCGGGGCGGGTGCTCAAGGTCCTCGAGGAGCAGGGGCTGATCTCGGTGAAGGGCAAGACGATCGTGGTACGCGGGACCCGCTGACCGCGGCCGTCGCCCCGCCGCGGCCGCGGTCAGGTGCCGAACAACTCCGCCAGCTTGGCGCCCGGATCGGCGGCGCGCAGGAACGCCTCGCCGACCAGGAAGGCGTGGATGCCGCGGCCCCGCAGCCGGGCGACGTCGGCGCGGGTCTGGATGCCGCTCTCGGTGACTACGAGGCGCCCCGCCGGCACGCGCCCGGCCAGTTTCAGGGTCGTCTCCAGGTCGGTCTCGAAGGTGCGCAGATCGCGGTTGTTGATGCCGATCAGGGCGCCGTCCAGCGCCAGCGCGCGCCCCAGTTCCACCTCGTCGTGGACCTCCACCAACACGTCCATGGCCAGTTCGGCGGCCAGTCCGGACAGCTCGCGTAGCGTGGGATCATCGAGCGCGGCGACGATCAGCAGGATGCAGTCGGCCCCGAGCGTGCGCGCCTCGTAGACCTGATAAGGATCGATGATGAAATCCTTGCACAGCACCGGCAGGTCGCAGGCGGCGCGCGCCTCGACCAAGTGGCGGGCGTCGCCCTGGAAGAACCCGCGGTCGGTGAGGACCGACAGGCAGCTCGCGCCGTTGGCCGCGTAGGAGGCGGCGATGCGCGCGGGATCGAACGCCTCGCGCAGCAGGCCCTTGCTCGGCGAGGCCCGCTTGATCTCGGCGACCACCCCCGCGCGCCCGGCGCCGAGCGCCGCGAACAGCCGCCCGGCGAACCCGCGCGGGGCGGGCGCCCCGTCCACTTGCCGGCTCAACTCGCGGATCCCGACCTCGGCGCTGCGACGAGCGACCTCCGCCGCCTTCGCGCTCAGGATGCGCTGGAGGATATCGGCCCTTGCCTCCCGTTCGACACCACCCATGCGATCGCCTTCCGATACTCGCGTGGGCACCACGCCCGGCGCGCTCAACACTGCTCCCAGGGCAGCCCCGCGTGGCGCCAGCCGCCGACCGTGTTCCGGTGGTGATCCGCATCGAGCGGGCCCTCGAAGCCGTCGGTCACGTTGTAGACGTCGGTGAACCCTTCGCGGAGCAACTGCTCCCCCGCCTCGCGGGAACGGTTGCCGCTGCGACAGATCAGGATCACGGGGGCGCATCCCTCGCCGTGTACCGATACCCCGCCGAGCATCACCTTGCGCACCAGCAGCGCGAAATCCGGGTTCACCCGCCAATCGGGCTCGTCGATCCAGGGGAGGTGGATCGCCCCGCGCGGGTGCCCCACGAACAGATACTCCATCGTCGAACGCACGTCGATGAGCACCGCCCGGGGATTGCCCCGCAGCAGCTCCCAGGCCTCTTTCGAGATGAGCCCGTGGATGTCGGTTTGCGTCATCGGCATACCCTTCCGGGAAGGAGGAGAGCGTTCTCCTGCGTGTGCAGTATACCGCGCGACATGATCGGGCGCCCTTGCGGGGCCGGGGGCGGGACCGCTATCTTCCCGGCATGGACGCCCCCGCGGTCCCTCCCAAGAACCTGTTGCGCCTCGCCGGTCGGGCCGTCGCCGATCACGGCATGATCCGCGACGGCGACCGGGTGCTGCTCGGACTGTCCGGCGGCAAGGACTCGCTCTCCCTGCTGCATGTCCTGCTGCATCTGCGCGCGCACGCGCCGATCCGATTCGACCTGGGCGCGGCGACCGTGGACCCGATGGTGGAGGGTTTCGACCCCCGCGCATTGCGCCCCTATCTCGAAGCACTGGCGGTGCCCTACCATTACCGGGCCGAACCCATCCTGGAGCGGGCGCTCCGGCACATGGGCAACACCTCGTTCTGTGCCTTCTGCGCGCGCATGAAGCGCGGCATCCTATACGACATCGCGCGCCGGGAGGGGTACACGGTGTTGGCCCTGGGCCAGCACCTCGACGACGCCGCCGAGAGCTTCCTGTTGTCCGCGTTCCACGGCGGGCGCCTGAAGACCATGAAGGCTCACTACCGCAACGATGCCGGGGACCTGCGCATCATTCGACCGCTCCTCTACGCGCGCGAGCGCCAGACGGCGGCGTTCGCGCGCGCCGCTTCGCTGCCGGTGATCCCCGACAACTGCCCGGCCTGTTTTCAGGCCCCGACCCAGCGTCTCCACATGAAGGAGCTGCTGGCGCGGGAAGAACAGGCCAACCATGGCCTTTTCAAGAGTCTTTTTCGGGCACTGTACCCACTATTGTCGGAGAATAATGAGAAAAGAAAAACCAATTCCCACCTTGAGTGAAAATAGATCGATGTGGGACATCCCGCATACTTATCGGGGATTTTTCACCATGCAGCGGTGGATACCCTCGCATTTCACCGATCATCACCCCGGGATCGCGGCGGTCGCCGGCCGCGCTCAACGGCGCCAGAACGCGGGCGTGAACAACACCAGGACCGTGAAGATCTCCAACCGGCCGAGCAGCATGGCAAGGCTCAGGGCCCATTTCGCGACGTCGTTGACCGCCTGGTAGTTGGTACCGACCCCCCCCAGCCCCGGACCCATGTTGTTGAGACACGCCGCCACCGCCGAGAACGAGGTGACCTGGTCGAGTCCGGTGGCCATCAACACCAGGAGCAGGACCACGAATACCGCCACATAAGCGGAAAAGAAACCCCATACGGCGTCCACCACGCGGTCCGGCATGACCTTGCCGCCGACCTTGACCGGTATCTGGGCGCTCGGGTGCACGAGGCGGGTGATCTCGCGCGCCCCCTGCTTGTACAGGAGCAGGAAGCGGATCACCTTCATCCCGCCCCCGGTCGACCCGGCGCAGCCGCCGATGAAACTCACCATGATCAGCAGGATCGGCAGAAAACCCGGCCAGCGCTGGTACTCGGCGGTGGTGAACCCGGTGCTGGTACCGATCGAGACCGCCTGTACGATGCCGTGGTGCAGGGCGGCGGTGAAATCGAAGGTGTGGCTCAGGTACAGATACAGCACGGTGATGGTCGAGGTCACGAGCAGGATGACGCTGTAGCCGCGCACCTCGGGATCCAGCAGGTAGGGCCGGAGGCTGGACGAGCGCCACGCCGTAAAGTGCAGCGCGTGATTGATGCCGGCCAAGTACATGAAGACCACGGCCACCGCGTCGATGCGCGCGCTGTGGAAATAACCCAGGCTCGCGTCATGGGTGGAAAAACCGCCGGTCGATACCGTCGCGAAGCTGTGGGCGACGGCGTCGAACGGCGTCATGCCGAACCGCCAGTAGGCGAGCGCGCACAGCACGGTGAGGCCCAGATAGATATACCACAGCGCCTTGGCCGTCTCGGTGATGCGCGGGGTCAGCTTGTTCTCCTTCATCGGCCCGGGGATCTCGGCCCGGTAGAGCTGCATGCCGCCCACCTCCAGCATGGGCAGGATCGCCACGGCCAGCACCAGGATCCCCATACCGCCGAGCCACTGGAGCTGCGCGCGGTAATACAGGATGGCCTTGGGCAGGCGATCGATACCCGTCATGACCGTAGCGCCGGTGGTCGTGATCCCGGAGAACGACTCGAATACCGCGTCGGTCAGAGACAGGTGCGGGTGAGTGGAGAGCATCAGCGGCAGGGCACTCGCCAGGCCGAGCAGCGCCCACGCCAGCGCCACCACCGCGAAGCCGTCGCGTAGCGCCAGATCCCTGCGCGACCGGCGCCTCGGCAGCCAGAGCGCGACACCGGTCGCCAGGGTGATGAGCATCGTATAGAGGAAGGGGGACCATTCGCCGCCGTGGTACCACAGCGATACGCCGATGGGCGGGAGCATGCTGATGCTGTAGAGCATCAGCATCAGTCCCAGGGGCTTCTGGACGGTCGGATTGAACATACCGCCGGTGATCCTGGTTGGGCCCGCGGATGCCGGTGCGGGCTACAGGAAGGTCACGCCGACCTGGAACAGTCGCTCGACGTCCGGAATGTATTTCTTGTCGGCCAGGAACAGGATGACGTGGTCCTCGGACTCGATCACCGTGTCGTGATGGCACATGATCACTTCTTCGCCGCGCACGATACCGCCGATGGTCGTACCCGGCGGCAGTTTGATCTCCTCGATCGCCCGGCCGACGACCTTGGAGGTGCGATCATCGCCGTGGGCGACGGCCTCGATCGCCTCCGCGGCGCCGCGACGCAGCGAATGCACCACGACGACGTCGCCGCGGCGCACGTGGGCGAGCAGGATCCCGATGGTGACCTGCTGCGGAGAGATCGCCACATCGATCAACCCGTCCTGGACCAGATCGACATAGGCCGGCCGGTTGATGAGCGACATCACCTTGCCGGCACCGAGCCGGCGCGCCAGCATCGCCGAGAGGATATTGGCCTCGTCGTCGTTGGTCAGTGCGCAGAACACGTCCGTGTTCTCGATATTCTCCTCCGCCAGCAGTTCCTCGTCGGACGCATCGCCCAGCAGCACGATGGTGCGGTTGAGTTCCTCGCAGAGCGCGCGGGTGCGCTCGACGTCGTGCTCGATGATCTTGACCTGATAACGCGACTCCAGCGCCTTGGCCAGCCGCAGGCCGATATTGCCGCCGCCGGCCAACATGACTCGCTTGGTCGGCTTGTCCATGCGACGAAGTTCGCTCATCACCGCACGGATATCCTTGCGCGGCGCGATGAAGAACACCTCGTCGTCGGCCTCGATCACCGTGTCGCCCTCGGAGGCGATCGCGGTCCCGTGCCGGTAGATCGCCGCGACCCGCGCGTCGATTCCCGGGACGTGCCGCCCCAGGGTGCGCAGTTCCTGGCCGACCAACGGCCCGCCGTAGTAGGCGCGCACCGCGACCAGTTGGACCTTGCCGCCCGCGAAATCCAGGACCTGCAGGGCGCCGGGGTGTTCGATCAGACGCAGGATGTAGTCGGTGACGATCTGCTCGGGGCTGATCAGCACGTCGATCGGCAGCGCCTCCTGCGCGAAGATCCGGGGATAGGCCAGATATTCCCCGGAGCGCACCCGCGCGATCTTGGTGGGCGTGTGGAACAGGGTATAGGCGATCTGACAGGCCACCATGTTCGTCTCATCGCTGTTGGTGACGGCGATGATCATGTCCGCCTCTTCGGCCCCGGCGCGCTTGAGCACGTCCGGGTGCGAGGCGTTCCCGGTCACGGTCCTCAGGTCCAGGCGATCCTGGAGATCGGCCAGGAGCCTGGATTGGGTGTCGATCACGGTGATGTCGTTGGCCTCGCCGGCCAGGTTCTGCGCGACCGAGGTCCCGACTTGGCCGGCGCCCAGGATGATGATCTTCATGCGCGGCGGGCGCGGCGTTCAGCCGCCGGCGCCCTTCTCCGGATCGATGCCCAAGGCCCGCGCTCTCCCGCGGAGACGGGCGCGACCCCCTCCGATGCGCGCAGCGATTGCTTCGCAACCCATCAGCACTTCTCCACGCAGGCGTAGTAGAACCCGTCCATGCCGTCCGCGCCCGTGAGGATCCGGCGCCCGAACGCGCAGGCCCGTCCCCACTCGGCGCGGATTTCGCGGACCCGTGCCTGCGGATGCCGATCCAGGAACGCCTCTATCCGCCGGTCGTTTTCCTGCGCGAGGAGCGAACAGGTCGCGTACAGCAGCATACCGCCCGATGCCAGCAAGGGCCACAACGCCTCGAGCAGTTCGTCTTGCGCATGCGCGAACGCATCGATGTCGGAAGGGCGGCGCAGCACCTTGATATCCGGATGGCGACGCATCACCCCCGTACCCGAGCACGGCGCGTCGAGCAGGATGCGGTCGAACGCCCGCCCGTCCCACCAGTCGCCGGGACGGGCGGCATCCGCCGCCCGCGCCTCGGCCCGCACGCCCAGGCGCCGCAGGTTCGCGCGCAACCGCGCCAGACGCGCGGCATCACGATCCAGCGCCAGCAGATACCCGAGCCGCGGCTCGAGTTCGGCGATATGCGTGGTCTTGCCGCCCGGTGCCGCGCACGCGTCCAGCACCCGCTGTCCGGGGGCGGGACGCAACAACGGTGCGGCAAGCTGCGCGGCGGCGTCCTGCACGCTGACCAGGCCGGCGTCGAAGCCCGGCAACCGCGCCACCGGAACCGGGGGTTCCACCGCCACCCCCGAGGCGGTGTGGGACAGCGCCCGTGCGGCGAGACCGGCCCGCGCCAACCGCTCGAGGTAGGCGGTACGTGCGATGCGCGTGCGGTTGACGCGCAGGTGCAGCGGCGGGCGCGCATTGGCCGCCCGCGCCAATGCATCCCAGTCGTCCGGCCAGTCGCGGCGCAAGGACTCGAGCAGCCAGGCCGGGTGCGCGAGGCGGGCGTCGCCCTCGTCGGGCGGGGCGGGGCCCTCGCGCAGCCGGGCGCGCAGCACCGCGTTGATCAGCCCCGCCGCCCACTCCTTGCCGAGGGCGCGCGCGGCCCGTACGGTGGCGTCCACCGCCGCGTGGCCCGGGATGTCCAGTTCGGTGAGTTGATACAGCCCGACCAGCAGCAGCGAGTAGACGTCGGCGTCCCGCGCGCGCAACGGGCGGCGCAGCGCCCGATCGGCCAGGGCCGCGAGCCGCCAGTACCAGCGTAACGTGCCGAAGCAAAGCTCCTGGACGAGGGCGCGCTCGCGCGGGTCCGCGATCCGCGCGAGCGCCTCGGGAAGCACCTGGGACAGCGAGCGCCCGCGCCGCGCCACCAGACTCACCACGCGGGACGCCTCCGCGCGGGAATCGACGGGTGTGGCACGAGCCATGGCCCGGGACCGGGCGCCTTCCCGCGCCACTACCCGGCGACACCCAGCCGTGTACCCGCAATGGCATGCCCGGCGAGGAATGCACCGGCGTCCAGGCGGCGTCCGCCGGGCAATTGCACCTCCAACAGGCGCAACACCCCCTCGCCGGCGGCGACGTCGATCCCGGTCGCGTCCGCATCGAGCACCGAGCCCGGAGGGCCGCCGGGCGCGAGCGGCAACGCGCGCGCGCGCCAGATCCGCAGCACCGCCCCGCTCTCGAGGCGGGTCTGGGCGACCGGCCAGGGATCGAAGGCACGCACCCGCCGCTCCAGTTCCGGCGCCGGGCGCCGCCAGTCGAGCACCGCCTCCGCCTTGGACAGCTTGGGCGCATAGCACGCCCGCGCCGGATCCTGGGCGAGGGGTTGCACCCCGCCTTGCGCGAGCCGGTCCAGGGTCTCCAGCAGCAGATCGGCCCCCTGCGCGGCGAGGCGCCCGGCGAGCCGCGCGGCGGTGTCGTCGGGACCGATCGAACAGGACGAGCGTGCCAGGATGGGGCCGGTATCGAGGCCTTTGTCCATCTGCATGATGCTGATCCCCGTCTCGGTGTCGCCGGCCAGCAACGCGCGCTGGATCGGGGCCGCGCCGCGCCAGCGCGGCAGCAGCGAGGCATGGACGTTCAGGCAGCCGAGGCGCGGAATCGCCAGTACCGCGGGCGGCAGCAACAGGCCGTAGGCCACCACGATCAAGGCATCGGCGCCGAGCGCGCGCAGATCGGCCTGGACCGCCTCCTCGCGCAGGCTCGACGGCTGCTCCACGCTCAATCCGCACTCGAGCGCGAGAGTCTTCACGGGGCTCGGCCGGGGCCGACGCCCGCGGCCGGCGCAGCGATCGGGCTGGGTGTAGACGGCGCGCACCCGATGGCCGGAGGCGCACAAGGCGCGCAGCGTCGGCACCGCGAACTGCGGGGTCCCGGCGAACACGAGGTCGAGCCGTTCGGTCATTGCGGCGGTGAGCAATCGATCCATTTCCGGCAGTGTCGGCCGGGCGAGCCCGGCCCCACCGGGGCGGTGAATATCCCGTAGGGTGGGCCTTGGCCCGCCGACGGCGGCGAATCATCCCTCAACGACCGGTGTGGACGCGAAATATCGCCGGCCGGGCAAGCCCGGCCCTACCAGGGCGGTGCCGCCAAGGGTCCTTCACGCCGGGGCGGCGGATATCCGGTAGGGCGGGCCTTGGCCCGCCGACGGCGGCTAGATCACGGTCCCCTCGCGACGCCTCGGCGCAGGCGCCTCGATGCCCTGGCGACGTTGCTTCTCCAGGCGCTTGCGGATTCGCCGGCGCTTGAGTTCCGAGAGGTAATCCACGAACAGGCGCCCTTCCAGGTGGTCGCATTCGTGCTGGACGCATACCGCCAGCAGCCCCTCGGCGTCCGCCTCGAACGGCACCCCGTCCCGGTCGAGGGCGCGGAAGCGGATACGTTCGGCACGGCGCACCATTTCGTAGACGCCGGGCACCGACAGGCACCCTTCCTGCGATTCCTCCTCCCCCTCGCGCCCGAGGATCTCCGGGTTCACCAGCGCGAGCGGCGCACTCTTGTCCTCGGAGACGTCCACGACCACCACGCGCCGGTCCACGCCGACCTGGACGGCCGCCAAACCGACCCCCGGGGCGGCATACATGGTCTCGAACAGGTCGTCGATCAGACGACGGGCGTCGTCATCCACGCGCTCTACGGGCCGGGCGCGGTGGCGCAGCCTCGGATCGGGGTAGTGAAGAACCTGGAGCAGCGCCATTGTGAAGCCCGTCACGAAGTCGTCAGACCGCCCCCGTTAATAATCGACGAGGACGGACGCTAACCATGATACGAATTCCACAAGGCATTGACCACACTTCTATGAGGTGGGGTTTTTGGGCTAAACTCCGGCGATCCGCCGGGCAAGGGGTTGCGAAGATATGGCTACAGCACGATGGCTTGCCATGGGATTGGCGTTTCTGCTGTCCGGCGTCGCACTCGCCGGATCCGTCACGTTGCGACCGGATCACCCGACCCGCTACGTGGTCGTGAAAGGCGATACGCTATGGGGGATCTCGGCGCGCTTCCTGCGCGATCCCTGGCTCTGGCCGGAGGTGTGGTCGGTCAACCCCCAGATTCGCAATCCGCACCTGATCTATCCGGGCGACGCGATCACGCTGGCCTATGTCAACGGCAAGCCGCGGTTGCGCCTGCAACGGGGTGCGTCGGCGCCCCACGGGATGCGGACCGTGCGCCTGGTCCCGGAGGTGCGACGCGAACCGCTGCCCAAGGCGATCCCGACCATTCCCCTGGACGCGATTCGCCCGTTCCTGACCCGTACGGCCGTGGTTTCCAAGGGGGAACTGGCCGATGCACCCTACGTGGTGGACATCGCCGGCGAGCACCTGTTGGGCGCCGACGGCAATCGGATCTACGTGCGGCGGCTCGGCGACACCACCCACCGGCGCTTCGCCGTAGTCCGTCAGGGCGACACCTACCGCAACCCCCGTACCGGCAAGGTCCTCGGCTACGAGGCGATCCACCTCGCCGACGCCGAGTTGGTGCGGGCGGGGCATCCGGCGACCCTGCGTCTTTCGCACGCCGACCAGGAGGTGCGGATCGGCGACCGCCTCATCCCCCTGCCCGCGCAACGCCTGCCCGACGATTTCGTCCCGCAGGCACCGAAGCGGCCGGTGGACGGGCAGATCATCTCGGTGTTCCACGGCGTCTCGCAGATCGGCCAGGATCAGGTCGTGGTGCTGGATGTGGGCAAGGAGCAGGGGATCCGCGCCGGTGACGTGCTCGCGATCTACCAAGCCGGCAGGCGGATCCGCGACACGGTGGAGGGAGGCATCGGGCGGACCGTGAGCCTCCCCGACGAGCGGGCCGGCATTCTGATGGTATTCCGGCCGTTCCGGCGGGTGAGCTATGCTTTGGTGATGAGCGCCACGCGCGCCATTCATCTGGAGGACGCCGTCCGGAATCCGTAGTCCCGTGCCGGCCGCGCCCCGGGGCGCGGCGGCGATGGGTGCCCGGCACGAAAGCCGGCACGCCCGGAGGCGGTCATGGAAGACCCCGATTCGAAAGCGGCCCACGCCCTGACCCTGCTGCGCACGCCCGGCGTCGGCCCGGTGGCGCACCGCGTGCTGATGGAGCGCTACGGGTCGGCGCGAGGCGCGCTGGCTTGGCTGGCGGAGCAGGGACGGGGGGGCGCGCGCGACCGGGCCGCCTTCGCATCCGATTCCCGCTCCGCTCCCGATCGGCGCGCCGTGGAGCGCGACCTGGCTTGGCTGGCGCTGCCCGGGCACCACCTGCTGGCACTCGCCGATCCCGCCTATCCGGCCCGGCTCCGGGAGATCCCCGACCCCCCGCCGTTGCTGTTCGTCACCGGCGATCCGGCACTGCTCGCGACACCGCAGGTGGCCGTGATCGGCAGCCGCAACCCGAGCCTCGGCGGGCGCGAGCAGGCGGAGTCCCTCGCGCGCGGACTGGCGGCGGCAGGGGTGACCGTGACCAGCGGGCTCGCACTGGGCATCGACGGCGCCGCCCACCGCGGCGCCCTGGCGGGCGGCGGGTACACCGTGGCGGTGGCCGGCACGGGACCCGATCGGATCTACCCGGCACACCATCGCGCCCTGGCCCGCGAGATCGTCGCACGCGGCGCCGTGGTCACGGAATTCCCGACCGGCACCCCGCCGCGACCGGAGCACTTTCCGCGCCGCAATCGGATCATCAGCGGCCTGAGTCTCGGGGTCGTGGTGGTGGAGGCGGCGTTGCGCTCCGGATCGCGGATCACCGCCCGCCACGCCGCCGACCAGGGCCGCGAGGTGTTCGCCGTGCCCGGCTCGGTCCGCAACCCCCTCGCGCGCGGCTGCCACGCGCTGTTGCGCGACGGCGCCAAACTGGTGGAGACCGTAGCGGATATCCTGGAGGAACTGGACCCCGGGTTCCGGCGCGCCCCCGCAACCGACCCGGGAGAGGCCGCGTCGGTGCCGGATCCCGACACGACGCAACGGCGGGTCCTGGAGGCGCTCGGCCACGACCCGGCGCCGGTGGACCACCTGGTCGAGCGCACCGGATTGACGGCGGATGCGGTTTCGGCCATCCTCCTGACCCTGGAGTTGCGCGGCCTCGTGGCGTCCGCCCCGGGCGGGTGCTACGAACGGATTGGGACGGGACCTTGAGAGAGATGAAAGAAAACGTGCTCGACGTGCTGATGTACCTGTTCGAGAACTACTATCTCGACAGCGAGACGGAATGGCAGCCCGAGCGCTCGGTCCTCCAGAGCAAGCTCCTGGAGGCCGGATTTCCCTCCTTGGAGGTGGAGAAGGCCTTCGACTGGCTGGAAGATCTCGTCGCACGACGCGATACGCACCTGCACGAGGGCAGCCAGACCCCCGATTCGCTGCGGTTGTTCAACGATCACGAGATCCGCAAGCTCGACCTGGAGGCGCGCGGGTTCCTGTTGTTCCTCGAACAGATGGGGATTCTGACGCCGGCCAACCGCGAGTTGGTGATCGACCGGGTGATGGCGCTGGAGACGGAGGAAATCGACCTCGACCAGTTGAAGTGGGTCATCCTCATGGTCCTGTTCAACCAGCCCGGCCAGGAGGCGGCCTATGCATGGATGGAGGATCTGGTCTTCGACAACGCCGGGGGTTATCTCCACTGATCGCCCTGGGGCGCCTGGGGCCCGCCCGCCATCTCATTGTTTCCATAGAAATAATTCCCCGCACTCCCAACCCAGGCCGGACGCCCGCCGGATCCTGCCTCAATTCGGCCCCGGCCCGGCCGATACGGCCTCCGGCGCCCGGTGAGGTGGCGCCGCGCCGCCGGGACCGGTAAAGTCCGGCGCGTCGCCACCCGTAAGCGGATCGTATCTATGGGCAAGAATCTCGTCATCGTCGAGTCGCCGGCCAAGGCCAAGACTATCAAGAAGTACCTCGGCAAGGGCTTCGAGGTATTGGCCTCCTATGGCCACGTGCGCGACCTGGTGCCCAAGGGCGGCGCGGTCGACCCGGACCATGACTTCGCCATGAAATACCAGATGATCGAGAGGAACGAACGCCACGTCGCGGCGATCGCCAAGGCGGCCCGCAGCGCCGACGCGCTCTACCTCGCCACCGACCCGGACCGCGAAGGCGAGGCGATCTCCTGGCACCTCTACGAACTGCTCCGGGCGCGCAAGGTCACGGACGGCAAACCGGTGCAGCGGGTGGTGTTCCACGAGATCACCCAACGGGCCATCAACGAGGCGGTGGCGCACCCGCGGGAATTGTCCATGGATCTCGTCAACGCCCAGCAGGCGCGGCGAGCGCTGGACTATCTGGTCGGCTTCAACCTCTCGCCGCTGCTCTGGAAGAAGATACGGCACGGGCTGTCCGCGGGGCGTGTCCAGAGCCCGGCGTTGCGCCTGATCGCCGAGCGCGAGGAGGAGATCGAGCGGTTCAAACCGCGCGAGTACTGGAGCGTCGAGGCGGACACCGCAAAGGAGGACCAGAAGTTCGTCGCGCGACTCACCCATTTCGGCGACACCAAGCTCACGCAGTTCTCGATCACCGACGAGGAGAAGGCGCGCCGCATCGAGACCGAACTCCACGCGCACGGCGGCGGTCGCCTGGTCGTCGCCAAGGTCGAGAAGAAGCAGCGTCGGCGCAACCCCGCGGCGCCTTTCATCACCTCCACCCTCCAGCAGGAGGCGTCACGCAAACTCGGGTTCTCGGCCCAGCGCACCATGCGCGTCGCCCAGCAGCTCTACGAGGGCATCGAGGTGGAGGGCAGCGCGGCCGGCCTGATCACCTACATGCGCACCGACTCGGTCAACCTGGCCCGGGAGGCCCTGGATGAGATCCGGGAGTTGATCGCCGAGCGTTACGGCCGGCACAACCTGCCGAAGAGCCCGCATACCTACAAGACGCGCGCCAAGAATGCGCAGGAGGCCCACGAGGCGATTCGCCCGACCGCCGCGGCGCGCACGCCGGACTCGTTGCGCGCGTACCTCACCGCCGAGCAGCTCAAGCTCTACGAGTTGGTGTGGAAGCGCACGGTGGCCTGCCAGATGATCCACGCGACCATCGACACCGTCGCCGTGGATCTGTCCTGCGGCGCAGGGAACCTCTTCCGGGCGACCGGCTCGACGATCGTCGACCCCGGTTTCATGGCGGTCTACCAGGAGGGCGTGGACGACGCGAAGGCGGACGGCGACGACCGGCTGCTGCCGCCGCTCGAGGTCGGTGACGAGGTCGCACTGGAGCGCATCCGCACCGAGCAGCACTTCACCGAGCCGCCGCCCCGCTATAGCGAGGCGAGCCTGGTCCGGGTCCTGGAGGAGTACGGCATCGGGCGCCCGTCGACCTACGCCTCGATCATCTCGACCCTGCTGCAACGCGAGTACGCGCGGCTGGAAAAACGTCGCTTCCACCCCACCGACGTGGGCCGCATCGTCGCGCGCTTCCTCAGTCGGCACTTCACCCGCTACGTGGACTACGACTTCACGGCGCAATTGGAGGACGAACTCGACGCGGTGGCACGAGGGGAGAAGAACTGGATCCCGCTGATGCGCGAGTTCTGGGGGCCCTTCAAGGAACTGCTCGAGCACAAGGAGGAAAGCGTCTCGCGGGCGGAGGCCACCACCGAGGCGATCGACGAGAACTGCCCGAAATGCGGCAAGCCGCTCGCCATCCGGCTCGGTCGCCGCGGTCGCTTCATCGGCTGCAGCGGCTATCCGGACTGCGACTACACGCGCGACGTGGACACCGGTCGCGAGGAATCCGGTGACGAGGCCCTCGAGGGGCGCTCCTGCCCGAAATGCGAATCGCCGCTGGTGATCCGGCACGGGCGCTACGGGAAGTTCATCGGCTGCAGCGCCTACCCCAAGTGCCGCCATATCGAGCCCCTGGAGAGGCCCTCGGACACCGGCGTATCGTGCCCGCAGTGCGGCAAGGGCACGATGCTCAAGCGCAAGTCACGCAACGGGAAGATCTTCTATTCCTGCTCGACCTACCCGACCTGCGACTACGCGGTCTGGAACGAACCCCTGGACGAGCCCTGTCCGCGCTGCGGCTGGCAGATGCTCACCGTCAAGGCGACCAAGCGGCGCGGCACCGAAAAGGTGTGCCCACGCAAGGAGTGCGGGTTTTCCGAGCCTTTCGTCGACGACAAGGCGGACGAGGAGGAACCGCGGCGCGGCGAGGCCGCCGCCCACTGAACAGGCGCCGTTCGGCGGACCGTCGGTGCCCACGATCTTTGACCGGATCCGGCGCCGCGGCTATCTTGGTCCCCCGGCGATGATGGCGGATAGCGGTGAGGAGATGCGATGGCCGAGTCGTTTGTTGCGGTGCTGATGGGTTCCGACTCCGACCTGCCGAGGGTGGAGGAGACCCTCGAGGTACTGCGCGCCTTGGAGGTCCCTTTCGAGGCGCGCATTCTGTCGGCACACCGTACCCCCGACGCCACGCATGAATACGTGAAGGACGCCGACCGGCGCGGCTGCGCCGTGTTCATCGCGGTCGCGGGCATGGCGGCGCATCTCGCCGGTACCGTGGCCGGTCTCACCATCCGGCCGGTGATCGGGGTTCCGTTGGATACCGGACCGCTGCAGGGCCTCGACGCGCTGCTCTCCACCGTCCAGATGCCGGGCGGGATTCCGGTCGCCTGTGTCGCGGTGGGCGGAGCGGGGGCACGCAACGCGGGCTATCTCGCCGCCCAGATCCTGGCGCTCGAAGATGCGCAGCTCGCGGCGCGGCTGCGGACCGACCGGGAGCAGAACGCCGCGCAGGTCCTGGAAAAGGATCGGCGGCTCCACGCGCAGGCCGCGCGCTGAGACGCCCCATCCCCCGAGCCATGGCGCCCATGCCCGATTCCCGGCTCATGCGGCTTCTCGCCCGCCCGCTCACGGTCGTCCCGACCCCGGCCGCGTGGCGTAGTGGGTTCGGCTATGGGTCGCAGACCGCGTAGCGACGTGTTGCGCGCCGATCCGTGCCCCGTCCACCCCCGGCATCTGCGCCGCGCGGCCGCCGTGCTGCGCGGGGGCGGGGTGTTGGCCTATCCGGCCGAGGGGGTCTACGGGCTGGGCTGCAACCCCCTGAATCCCGCGGCGGTGCAGCGGTTGCTGGCACTGAAGTCCCGTTCGGCGGACAGGGGACTGATCCTGATCGCCGCGGACTTCGCCCAACTCCGGCCCTTCCTGCGCCCGCTCAGGGGTGCGTTGCGCGCACGGGTATTCGCCGAATGGCCGGGGCCGGTCACATGGCTGCTCCCGGCGCAACCGTGGGTCCCGGAGTTGCTGCGCGGCGCGCACGACTGCCTCGCGGTGCGCGTTACCGCACACCCGATCGCGGCCGCGTTGTGTATCGCGGCCGGTTTCCCGCTCGTCTCCACCAGCGCGAACCCCACCGGGCGCCCGCCGGCACGCAGCGCGTTGGCGGTACGACGGTGGTTCGGCCGCGACATCGACTATCTGGTGCACGGGCGCACCGACGGGCGGCGGCGCCCCACGGAGATCCGCGACGCGCGGACCGGACGCATCCTGCGACCGGGCTAGAAAAGAGAAAGGGGACGGAGGGAATATTGTTTATTCCCTCCGTCCCCTTTTTGCCCTTTCTGCTTGCCATGGTACGGGCTCCTCCATCCTCTCCCGGCGCAGAGCGGTGTCACCCGATGTGGATGCCGCGCGATCCTGCCATAGGTTCCGCTGAGGAGCCAATATTAAAGAATGGCCTGGTTTGAACGGTTACGATGGCAGGGCCAAAAAAAAACCCTGCCAAACGGCAGGGTAAGCGCCATATGGCGCAGGAGGAGTAACTTAGCCGACAGTGGTTCCCGGCCTCTCGCGTCTCGATCGATCCAAGATCGCGGCTGCTTGCGCGGGGGCAAGCCCCCGGCTCACGGGCACCCCGGCCCTCGTATCGGCACGATCCTACCGCACTTGAAGTCCCTGACGGGATCGGTGCCGAACGTCATCTGTACAGCCAAGACACAAGCAATTTACATGCCGGAAAATCCATGAGGCCTCGGGGTTAACGATAATCGCAAGAAACATAAGAGCTTTATCGGTTTCGATCGGCTTCCCGCCCGAGCGTCCCTGCGACGGTAAACGACGTCGCCGCCTCAGCGACGACGAGCGGTTGACGCCTGTGCGACCATGAGTGGCGGATCACCGGCGCCGTGCACGGCGTCCTCCAGAGACAGAATCGGTGCCGCCAAGTATTCCCCCTGCACGAAATCGACGCCGCACTCCTTCAGCATGCGAAGGGTGGCGGCATTCTCCACGCACTCGGCGACCGTACGCCGTCCTAGGGAGTGGGCGATGTCGTTTATCGATCGCACCATCGCCCAGTCGATCGGATCGTGCGCGATGTCCTGCACGAACGAGCCATCGATCTTGACCATGTCTACCGGCAAGTGCTTGAGGTGGGAGAAGGAGCTGAACCCGGATCCAAAGTCGTCGAGCGCGAAGCGGCAGCCGAGGTTCTTGAGTTCGGAGATAAAACGCCGCGCCGCCTCCAGATTGTGGATCGCCGAGCGTTCGGTGATCTCGAAGATCAGGCAGTCGGGATCCAGACTCAGGTCATCCAGGGTCCCCTTGATGTACGGCAGGGCGAAGCGATCCTCGAGAATGCCCGCCGAAAGATTGACGGAGAGCACCACACGCCGCGCCGCTCCCCGGAGGGCAACCAGTTCCTCCAGGGCGCGGGTCAGGATCCAGACATCGATCTCGTGCATGAAACCGAAACGCTCCGCGGTGGGCAGGAACGCATTGGGCGGGATGAGCGTACCGCCCGGGCCACGCAGGCGCACGAGCACCTCGAGACAGATCGGATCGCGCGGCGCACGCCGGTTGAGTTCGGCCCACAACACCCCGGCACGCTCCGGGAGATGCGCAATATCCACGGCTTCCATGGGCAGGATCGGCTGGTAGTGCAGAACGAAACGGTCGTATTGCAGGGCCTCGCGCAGGCGGCTGTGCCAACCGAGGTCCTGGTCCATGGCCTCCTTTTCCTTATGCCCGTTCTCATAGAGGTGGGTCTGGTTGCGCCCGGCGCGCTTGGCGACGTGACAGGCAATATCCGCGTTGGCCAGCACGTCACCCGGGGACGGGCTGTTCTTGTCCATCACGGCGACGCCGATGCTCGCGCAGACCCGATACTGCTTGTCGCCGTCCACGAAGCTGTAGCGGCCGAGCAGGTCACGGAACTTGTCCGCCACGTCATGCACATGCCCGGGGTCGATATTGCGCAGGATGACGGCGAACTCATCGCCGCCCATGCGGCCCAGAAGGTCCGTCTCGCGCAGCAGGCCGCGCAGTTGTTGGGCGACCGCGATCAGCAATTGATCGCCGGCCGCGTGCCCGGCAGAATCGTTGATGTATTTGAACCGGTCCAGATCGATATACAACAACGCGCTGTGTTCGCCGCTGCGCTTCAGACGCCTCGTCTCCCGCCCGAGTTGCTCCTCGAAATAGCGGCGGTTGATCAATTCGGTCAACGGGTCATGGGTGGCCTGCCAGCGCAACCGATCCTCGAGGCTCCTGCGCTCCGAGATGTCGCGAAACGCGACCACTGAGCCCCGGCGACGGCCCCCGATGGTCAGCGGACACACGGTACATTCCACCGGGACCGGTTTCGCGGCGCGGCTCCAGAAGACCGTCTCCCACGAGGTGACCTCTTCGTGCCCGCTATAGGCGCGGGTGAGCGTACAGGTCTGCGCTTCGATCGCGACGCCGCGTTCGTCGGCGTAGTGGAACAGCGCGCGCGGTTCGCGCCCCTCGAGGCGCGCGTCCTCCGGATAGCCGAGGATCTTCAGCGCGGCCGGATTGAGGAAGGTGATCCGGCCGGCCTCGTCGACGCCGTACACGCCCTCCCCCACGGAGCTGAGGATGCCTTCCAGCCGCCTGCGCTCCGCCTCGATGGACTGCTGGAAACGGATTGCACGCTCCATCGCGGCGATCCGGGCGAGGAACAGCTCGTCGGCCTCGTTCTTGAACATGCATTCCACGGCGCCGGCGTCCAGGCAGTCCCGGATCACCTGCTCGAGGTAGGTGCTGGTGATGATGGAACTCATGATGCGCCGGGTGCGAGCATCCTCGCGCAGTTTCCGGCACAACACGTCGCCGGTCGCCCCCGGCATGTAGTAGTCGATGATCGCGATGTCGAACTTCGTGTGCAGGGCCTTTTCCATCCCCTCGCTCACGCCGGCCGCGGTATCGGTGCGATAGCCGTGCCGCTGCAGCAGACGCCGGAAGAAGCCGCGCACGCTCGGAGAATCGTCGACGAACAGGATCCGGATGGGGTGCTCGTCGAGTGCGGGCGGCGACGTCTCGGGTTCTTCCCGGACCTTGGGGGTGAGCAGCTTGCCCAGGGTCGGTACCGCCTCGGTGTAGTTGTCCCACAGCAGCAGGGCGGTGCCGGCGCGGTTGGACACCCATTCGCGCAACGTGGCGCCGGAGTCATGGGCGAGGATCAGTACCGCCTGGTCCCGTCGCTCCGGGTCGTCCAGTACCGAGAGGAATTCATCGGCATGGGGATCGGTCCGCGTCGGCCACCCGACCACGATCCCGCTGTAGTCGGGATCCTCTTCCGCGTGCATCAGGCGCTCGAGTGCCTGATCGTAGCCGCTCAATTGCTCGACCCGATAGCCGTAGTCGCTCAACCGCTTGCCCACGGCGTGGCGGAGCGTGGCGGAGCGTTCGATGAGAAGAATTCGTTGCAATTCGGTGGGATCTCCCAACCGACCGGAACGCCTGCGTGGCGCACTGGTTATCGTATCGGCCGGAGTACCGGGGCCCTTGAACGGGCCCGGCGGCGAGGGACGGGGCGGGGACCCCGCGCATTCAGGCGGTTACCATCGGCGATGCCCCTCGGGGCGGGCGGGGGCGGGGCGTGCGGATCGGCGCCGGCGCACCAGCACGAGGATCGCGAGCAGGACCCCGCCCAGGGCCAGCACCCCGACCGGGAACGGGATGGTCGCCATGCGCGCCTGCGTACGGAACCGCACGGTAGCGCCGGGACCGAGACGCAGGCGCAGGCGGATACCCAATTTCCGGCCGGCGGCATCTCCGGCCGCCGGGCCGTAGCGCCCCGTAAAGGAGTGGAGGGGGATATCGATCTCTCCGGACCCGAAGAGTCGCACCGGCGGGCGTAGCGATGACGCCACCGGCGTGCCGTTCAGCAGCAGCGTGAATAGCGGCGAACCATCCAGCGATGCGAGGTCCGAACTCCCGGTGACGGCCCCGGTCGCCCCGCTGACCCGGCCGGTCAATGCACCGGACAGTTCCGTCGGCGCGCGCAGCCCGCGCGGCAGGGATAGGACCAGGCCGAGGCGCACGGCCCGCGTGGTGGAAGCGCCGTTGTGCAGGAGCAGATCGAGGCGGACGATGGACTCGCGGTCCACGATCAGTTCGCCGCGGGAGTCGCAACAGCCGGCTTCGCGATCGTTCCACCGGAAGACGCGCGCGCCGCCGGGGCCCTGCTCCGGCGCCAGCGTCCGTTCCACCACCGGGGCGCTCCCCCATTCCAGGGTCAGGTGCAGCGAGTGACCCGGTACCGCAGCGCCGGCCGATACCGCCGCAGCGACCCACACGGCCGCCGCCAGCAGCAGGTCCGTGCGCACCCCCATGGTTCACCCCTCTCGCACCGGCCGGACATCCCGGCCACACCCGGGACATCGGTCCCGGTCCGCCACCCATCCAGTGATATTCCAAGGCCAGTGCAAAAACCACGCCACGACCGGCAATCGACTCTTTTTCGTACGGATTTTCGATTCGCCGGCAAGCGCGAAGCGCCATTTGTAAAAAAAACCGACGCCCACAAGGCGAAAATCACCGGCCCGGCGCACGCTTCGCGCCCGCTATTAGGGACGATTCAACCAGGACTCAACCGCTTAATGAACAATCGATGACGCAACCCGTTGTAAGAATTTTCGACAGATGTGCGAACTTCGATGCGCGCCTGTAGGAGAAAGGACGCCGATTTATCGCATTTCATTCCGCACCCGCGGGGGCTTGTGCGGGAATCGTGGGGAGGGAGGCATCGCCCGCCGGCGTGCGGGGCGGGGCTGCGCACACACCTCCCCCGCGGTCGCGAGGGAGGTGAAGGTAGGGGCTTGGGGAGGGGGGACTACAGGGCGTTCAGCACTCGATCCAGCCGCGCACGCACCTCGCCGGCGAGATCCGCGATCTCGGGGCGCCCGACCAGCTCCAATACCGCGTTGGGGTCCATGAACTCCACGCAGGACTGGTCCGCTTCGAGTTCGCGCACGACTACGTTGCACGGCAGCAGCAGACCGATGGACGGCTCGACCTCCAGCGCCTGCGAGGCGAGCTGCGGGTTGCACGCGCCGAGGATCTTGTACGGGCGCATCTCCTTGCCGAGCTTTTTCTTCAGGGTCTCGGCCACGTCGATCTCCGTGAGTACACCGAAGCCCTCGCTCTTGAGCGCTTCCGTCACCCGCTCGACCGCATCGTCGAACGACCGATCCACGGTCTTTCCGAATCCATACGACTTGCTCATGATCTCTCTCCTCGCTGCCGACACCCGTTTCAAGCGGGCGTTACACTTGGGAGTCCGTCGGACTCGGAAGGTTCTATTGCGGCGCGCGATCCGCGGGGCGCACCGGCTCCGCCGCCCATTCGACGCCGTCGCCGACCATGCCCACCGCGCCCGTTTCCGTGTCCCGGATCCGCCGGGATGGTATCATGACGCCCTGCGGAACGCGCGCGAGCCTCGCGGCGGGGCGACGTTCCCCGCCCCCCTTTTCGAGGAACTCCAGGCCGTGGTAACCGAAACCGGATGTGGCGGCTTCCCCCGCGTGCGCATGCGGCGCATGCGCCGCGATGAGTTCTCGCGCCGGCTCATGCGCGAGACGCACCTCAGCGCCGATGACCTGATCTACCCGGTATTCGTGCACGAGGGGGAGGGACGCCGCGCGCCGGTGGCCTCCATGCCGGGTATCGAGCGACTGAGTATCGACGAGCTGCTGCGCGAGGCCGAGCGGTGCCTCGGGCTGGGGATCCCGGCGCTGGCGCTGTTTCCGGTCACCCCCGCCGAGTGCAAGAGCGACGACGCCCGCGAGGCCTATAACCCGGACGGCCTCGCGCAACGCTCGGTGCGCGCCCTCAAGGAGGCGTTTCCGGAACTCGGCGTGATCACCGACGTCGCCCTCGACCCGTTCACCCGCCACGGCCAGGACGGACTGCTCGACGCGCACGGCTATGTCGTCAACGACGAGACCGTCGAGGTCCTGGCACGCCAGGCCCTCTCCCACGCCGAGGCCGGCGCCGACGTCGTGGCGCCCTCCGACATGATGGACGGGCGCATCGGCGCAATCCGCCGCACCCTGGAGGAGGCCGGCCACCGCAACACGCGCATTCTCGCCTACTCGGCCAAATACGCCTCGCACTTCTACGGCCCGTTCCGCGATGCGGTCGGCTCCGCCGCGAACCTGGGCGGAGGCGACAAGTACAGCTATCAGATGGATCCGGCCAACGGCGACGAGGCCCTGCGCGAGACGGCGCTCGACCTCGAGGAAGGCGCCGACATGGTGATGATCAAGCCGGGCCTGCCGTATCTCGACATCGTGCGCCGGGTGAAGGAGACCTTCGGCGTGCCCACCTTCGTCTACCAGGTGAGCGGCGAATACGCGATGCTCACGGCCGCGGCCCGTGCCGGCTGGCTCGAGGAGCGCGCCTGCGTGCTCGAGTCGCTGACGGCGATGCGCCGCGCCGGGGCCGACGCGATCCTGACCTACTTCGCCCCGCGCGCGGCGCAGTGGCTGCGCGAGGGCTGAATGCGGGTGCCGCGCCGCCGGCGACGCATCCCGCGATGAGCGAACCGACCGGCCGCTACGCGGTATTCGGCAACCCGATCGCCCACAGCCGCTCGCCCTGGATCCACCGCCGCTTCGCCGAACAGACCGGGCGGCCTCTCCACTACGAGGCGATCCTCGCCCCGCGCGAGGGTTTCGCCGCCGCGCTCGACGCCTTCCAGGCCGAGGGCGGACGCGGTGCGAACGTCACCCTGCCGTTCAAGGAGGAGGCGTGGCGGCTGTGCGATGAGCGCACGGCCCGCGCCGAGCGGGCGGGCGCGGTCAACACCTTGGTACTGCGCGACGACGGGACGCGTCTCGGCGACAACACCGACGGCGTCGGCTTGGTGCGCGACCTCACCGTCAACCTGGGTCTCGCGCTCACCGGCCGGCGCATCCTGCTGCTCGGCGCGGGCGGGGCGGCGCGCGGGATCCTCGCTCCGCTGCTCGGGGAACACCCGGCGGCGCTGCACATCGCCAACCGCACCGCCGAGAGGGCGTTGCGGCTCGCCGCCGAGGCGCGCGGCCTGGGTCCGGTCTCGGGCGGCGGCCTCGATCAACGGCCCGACCTCCCTTTCGATCTCGTCCTCAACGCCACCTCGGCCGGGATCGCCGGGGCGCTGCCCATCCTGCACTTCGTCGACGCGCTGATCACCGGGGCGCTGCCGACGTTGCCCGACGGTCTGCTCGGGCCGGACGTGGTCTGCTACGACCTCGCCTACGGCGTCGCGGCGCGGCCGTTCCTGCTCTGGGCGCAGGGGCAGGGGGCGCGGGTGGTGAGCGACGGGACGGGCATGCTGGTCGAACAGGCGGCGGAATCGTTCGCGATATGGCACGGCGTGCGCCCGCAGACCACCGGGGTGATCGCGGCGTTGCGCCGCGAACTCGCCGCCGGCTCCGGCTGACGGCGCGCCGCGGATCAACATCGCGGCGGCGTATTCACCGCATGGTGACGAGTTCTTCGGCGCTGGTCGGGTGAATCGCCACCGTGTCGTCGAAATCCGCCTTGGTGGCCCCCATCCGGATCGCCACGGCGAACCCCTGGAGCATCTCGTCGGCGCCGGGGCCGATGATGTGGCAACCCACGATCTTCTCGCGCGCACCGACCGTCACCAGCTTCATGCACGCCTGGTGCCCGGTCTCCATGGGTGCGTAGTACATCGGTTTGAAGCAGCTCTGGTAGACCTTGACCGCGTCGCCGTGGGTGGCGCGCGCCTGTTCCTCGGTGAGCCCGACCGTGCCGATCGGCGGATGACTGAAGACCACCGTGGGGATATTTTCGTACGAGAGGCGGCGCTCGGGCTTCCCCCCGAAGAGGCGGTCGGCGAGCCGGCGCCCCGCGGCGATTGCGACGGGGGTGAGCGCGGCGCGCCCGGTGATATCCCCGAGCGCGTACACTCCGGGGACGTTGGTGTTCTGGAAGTCGTCGACCGGAATGAAGCCATGCTCATCGAGCGCCACCCCGGCGGCCTCGAGGCCGAGCCCCGCGATGTTGGGCAGGCGCCCGATCGCCCAGATGAGCCGGTCGAGACCCGGCAGAATCCCGCCCCCGGCGCATACCAGATCGAGCGTCCCGTCCGTGGCGGCGCGGATCGAGGCGGCCTGCGATTTCGGCACCACGGTCACACCGCTGTTGATCATCTCCTCCATCAACGTCTCGCGCAGCATCGCATCGAAGCTGCGCAGAAACTGCTCGCGGCGCAGGAGCAACGTGACGTCGCTGCCGAGCGCGTTGAGGATCCCCGCCAGCTCGACGGCGATGTAGCCCGCGCCCACCACCGCGACCCGCCGCGGCAACGACTCCATCTCGAAAAAACCGTCCGAGGTGATCCCCAGCTCCGCGCCCGGCAGATCGGGAACCGCGGGCGCGCCGCCCGTGGCGATCACCACGCGCCCGGCGCGGTAGCGCTCGCCGCCGACCTCCACCGTATGCGGATCGATGAAACGCGCCGCACCCGCCAGCAGATCGATGTCCGAGTCCGCGAGATAGGTCCGGTACCAGCCGTTGATCCCGTGCACGTACTCGTCGCGGCGCGCGCGCAACACGGCGAAGTCGCAGGCCGCCGGCGCCGCGGCGAAGCCGTACGCGGGCGCGTCCGAGAGGCAACGCGCGATCTCGGCGGCGAACCACATCACCTTCTTGGGTACGCAGCCGCGGTTTACGCAGGTCCCGCCCAGTGCGTCGGCCCGGACCTCGGCGATGGCGCAATGCGCACCGTGCTCCGCGGCGCGCTGCGCCACCGACAGGCCCCCGCTGCCGGCGCCGATCGCCAGCAGGTCGTAAGTCTTCGTCATAACCAAAATCCCCCGGTCGGTGAGTGTGCGGACCTTCCCGCGGCGGGCGGGCGTCGGCACCGACTATGGTAGATTATCCGTTTCCGGGCAAACCGGGTGAGGACGAGGCGCCGGATGGATCGATCGACCGAGGAGAACCCCCTGCTGGAGACCGACTCCCTGCCGGCGTTCCCGCGCATCCGCGCCGAGCACGTCGTCCCGGCCGTGGAACGGACCCTCGCCGAGAACCGCGCGGCGCTGACGCGCCTGCTCGGATCCGCGCAGGCGTTCTCGTTCGACGAACTGGTGGCGCCGCTGGAGGAGATGGACGACCGCCTCGACCGGGTCTGGGCCCCCGTCGCGCACCTCAATGCGGTGCTCGACGGCGAGGCGAGGCGCGCGGCCTACCACGCCTGCCTGCCCAAGCTGAGCGATTACGCCGCCGAACTCGGACAGAACGAGGACCTCTACCGCGCCTACCGCGCGCTCGCGCAAGCGCCGGACTCCGCGGACCAAGCACCGGAGCGGGGCAAGATCGTCCGCGACGCCCTGCGCGACTTCCACCTCTCGGGGATCGATCTGGATGCGGCCGGGCGCGCGCGCTACCGCGAGCTGCAAACGGAACTCTCGCGCCTGAGCAGCCGCTTCCAGGACAACGTGCTCGACGCCACGCACGCCTGGAAGAAACCGATCACCGAGGAGGCGCTGCTCGCAGGGTTGCCGGAATCGGCGCGCGCCCTGGCCGCCCAGGGCGCGCGCCGTGCGGGCGTTCAGGGCTGGCTGCTCACGCTGGAGTTCCCCTCCTATCAGCCCGTGCTGACCTACGCGGATCGGCGCGAATTGCGTCGCGAAGTCTACGAGGCGTACATCACCCGCGCATCGGGGGCCGGCCCGCACGCGGGGCGCTGGGACAATACCGCGGGGATGGAGCGCATCCTGGCGTTGCGTCACGAGCTGGCGGTGCTGCTCGGCTTCGGCAACTACGCGGAGTACTCCCTGGCGACCAAGATGGCGGACGAGCCGCGCCGGGTCCTGGACTTCCTGGGCGATCTCGCCGCGCGCGCCGTGCCGCGGGCGCGCGAGGAATTCGCCGAGCTGCGCGAATTCGCCCGCGAACGGCACGGCGCGGCGGACCTGGAGGCCTGGGACGTCGCCTACTTCGCCGAGAAGCTGCGCAAGAGCCGCTACGACCTCACCCAGGAGGAACTCAAACCCTATTTCCCCGAACCGCGCGTGTTCGCCGGGATGTTCGATCTCGTGCAACGCCTCTACGGCATCCGCATCCGCCGGATCGACGGCGTCGGCGTCTGGCACCCCGAGGTACGCTTCTACGAAATCCGCGACGCCGACGAGTGCGTGCGCGGGCACTTCTACACGGATCTCTACGCGCGTCCGGGCAAGCGCGGCGGGGCGTGGATGGACGAGTGCCGCAACCGCAAACGCCTCGGCGGGGCCCTGCAGACACCGGTGGCGCACCTGGTGTGCAACTTCTCTCCCCCGGTGGGGGACGCGCCGGCCCTGTTCACCCACGAGGAGGTGCTCACGCTGTTCCACGAGTTCGGGCACGGGCTCCACCACATGCTCACGCTCGTCGACTACCCGAGCATCGCCGGGATCAACGGCGTGCCCTGGGACGCGGTGGAACTGCCGAGCCAGTTCATGGAGAACTGGTGCTGGGAACGCCCGGTGCTGGACCGGATATCCGGGCACTACCGCAGCGGCGAGCCGCTGCCCGAGGCGCTCTACCGGCGCATGCGAGCGGCGCGCAATTTCCATTCTGCGATGCACATCGCCCGCCAGCTCGAGTTCGCGTTGTTCGACTTCCACCTCCATCTGGATCACGACCCGCGGGCGGGCGGGCGCATCTACGAGACCCTGCGCCAAGTGCGCGAGCAGGTCGCCGTGGTCGCGGCGGCGCCGTTCAACCGTTTCGCGCATTCCTTCACGCACATCTTCTCGGGCGGCTACGCGGCCGGCTACTATGGTTACCTGTGGGCCGAGGTGCTCTCGGCGGACGCCTTCGCCGCCTTCGAGGAGCGCGGCGGGGTGGACCCGGAGACCGGGCGGCGACTGCTCACGACCATCCTCGAACGCGGCGGCTCACGCGAACCCATGGAGCTGTTCCGCGAGTTCCGCGGCCGGGAGCCGACCATCGACGCACTGCTGCGCCACACGGGGCTTGCGGCCTGAGTGCGCCGAGACCGATCGCGGAGGAAACGACGATATCGTGAAGATCGCCTCCTGGAACGTCAATTCGTTGCGTGTGCGCCTGCCGCATGTGCTGCGCTGGCTCGAGGCCGAAGCCCCCGACCTGCTCGGTCTGCAGGAGACCAAGCTCCCGGACGAGCGCTTCCCGAGCGCCGAGTTCGAGGCGGCCGGCTATTATGCGATCCACTCCGGGCAGCCCACCTACAACGGGGTGGCCCTGCTCAGCCGCCGCCCGGCGGAGGATCCGGTCACCGATCTTCCGGGGGCGGGCGACCCGCAGCGGCGCGTGCACGCCGCCTCCTGCGCCGGCGTGCGGATCTGGAACCTGTACGTACCCAACGGGCAAAGCGTGGACTCGGACCAATACGCCTACAAGCTGTCCTGGCTGGGGCGTCTCACCGAGACGCTGCGCACGGAACTCGAGCGCCACCCGCACCTGGTGGTGCTCGGAGACTTCAATATCGCGCCGGAGGACCGCGACGTGTACGACCCGGAGCGCTGGCGCGGACGGGTGCTGTGTTCAGGACCCGAGCGCGCCGCGTTCGCGGGACTGCTCGCGCTCGGGCTGTGCGACACCTTCCGCCGGTTCGAGCAACCGGAGGGCCGGTTCAGCTGGTGGGACTATCGCGCGGCGGCCTTCCGGCGCAACCACGGCCTGCGCATCGACCACATCCTGGCGAGCCCCGAGCTGTGCCGTCGCTGCACCGCGGCGCGCATCGATCCGGCCCCGCGCGGCTGGGAACGGCCCTCGGACCACGCCCCTGTGATCGCCGAATTCGACCTGTGAGACCGGCGCACGGCTGACGGGCCGGGCCGATTCCGGTACAGTGCCGGCCAAAGGCGGGGTCCGCGCACGCGGGCTGCGTCCCACACCCCCACCGGGAACCGGTGATGCGCTACAAGGACCTCAGAGACTTTATCGACGACCTGGAACGGCGCGGGGAGCTGCGCCGGATCGGCGTGGAGGTCGACCCGCACCTGGAGATGACCGAGGTCTGCGACCGCACGCTGCGCCGGGGCGGACCGGCGCTGCTGTTCGAGCGGCCGAAGGGCCACTCGATCCCGGTGCTGGCCAATCTGTTCGGAACCCCCCGGCGGGTCGCACTCGGCATGGGACAGGATTCGGTCGAGGCGCTGCGCGAGGTCGGGCGGCTGCTCGCCGCACTCAAGGAGCCGGAGGCGCCGCGGGGGGTGCGCGAGGCCTGGCGCCAGATCCCGGTGTTCAAACAGGTGCTCAACATGGCACCGCGGATGGTGCGCGACGCACCCTGCCAGCGCCATGTCCTGGAAGGGGCGGACGTGGACCTCGGCTCGCTCCCGATACAGACCTGCTGGCCGGAGGATGCCGGTCCGCTGATCACCTGGGCGCTGGTCGTGACGCGCGGCCCGCACCGCGAGCGCCACAACCTCGGCATCTACCGCCAGCAGGTCATCGGCCGCAACCGGGTCATCATGCGCTGGCTGGCGCACCGCGGCGGGGCCCTGGACTACGCCGACTGGCAGGGCGCGCACCCGGGCGAACCGTTCCCGGTCGCCGTCGCGCTGGGCGCCGATCCGGCCACCATCCTCGGGGCGGTGACCCCGATACCGGACACCCTCTCGGAGTACGCCTTCGCGGGCCTGCTGCGCGGCGCGCGCACCGAACTGGTGAAGTGCCTCACCCACGACCTGCCGGTGCCGGCGAGCGCCGAGTTCGTGCTCGAGGGTTGGATCCACCCCGGCGACAGCGCCCCCGAGGGCCCGTTCGGCGACCATACCGGCTACTACAACGAAGTCGAGTCCTTCCCGGTATTCACCGTCGAGCGCATCACGCACCGCGACGCACCGATCTACCACAGCACCTACACCGGTCGACCGCCCGACGAACCGGCGATCCTCGGCATGGCGCTCAACGAGGTGTTCGTGCCGATCCTGCAAAAGCAGTTTCCGGAGATCACCGACTTCTATCTGCCGCCCGAGGGCTGCTCGTACCGGCTCGCCGTGGTGACGATCCGCAAGCAGTACCCGGGCCACGCCAAGCGCATCCTGTTCGGGGTCTGGTCGTTCCTGCGCCAGTTCATGTACACCAAGTTCGTGATCGTCACCGACGAGGACGTGAACGCGCGCGACTGGAAAGACGTGATCTGGGCCATGACCACGCGCATGGACCCGGCACGCGATACCCTCATCATCGAGCGCACACCGATCGACTATCTCGACTTCGCCTCGCCGGTCGCGGGGCTGGGCGGCAAGATCGGCTTCGACGCCACCCACAAGTGGCCGGGAGAGACGCAGCGCACCTGGGGCCGGACGATCCACATGAGCGAGGAGGTGCGTCGTCGGGTGGACGAGGTCTGGTCCGCGCTCGGCATCTTCGACGACCCCTAGTGTTTCGCCTCGAACGACCGGAAACGGTCCTCGCTCTCCCGCTCGTCCCGCTACGAACAGCCAAATTCGACGGGCTCCGGTCCGGATGCGCGCGGAGCCCGGTTTCAGCGCCGCGGTCGGCCGGCCGACACCCCGGGAAGAGCCGCCTTTGTCGGCGGATCCGGAGCGGGATCTGCTACGGCCCAAGGGGAGAGAGTAGGGATGCGTAGCATCATGGTGCTGAGCGCCAAGGACGGCAGTGGAAAGAGTGTTATCGCGACCAACCTCGCCGGCTTCTATGCCCTGGACGGGGCGAACGTGGCGCTCGCCGACTTCGACCCGCAGGGTTCTTCGCTGGAGTGGCTGGCACATCGTCCGCCGATGCGGCCCCGGGTGCATGGCATTGCGGCCTGGCGGGGGCCGTTCCGGGTCCCGCGCGGCACCGAGTACCTGATCATGGACGGCCCGGCGGCGATACACGGGGAGCGACTCTCGGCGCTGGCGCGCCGCGCCGCCACGCTCATCGTCCCCGTACTCCCGTCCTCCCCGGACACCCGCGCGGCGGCGCACTTCATCGAGGAACTGCTGTTGGTCGGGCGGATCTCACGCCGCGATCCGCGCCTGGCGGTAATCGCCAACCGGGTGCACGAACAGACATCGGTGTTCCAAGACCTCGAACGGTTCCTCAAACGCCTCGCCATCCCCTACGTCACCGCCCTGCGCGAGAGCCGGAACTACCGGCGCGCGGCCGAGCGCGGACTGGGGATCTTCGAACTCGCACCGTCCCTGGTGGCGCCCGATCTGCTCCAGTGGCACCCGCTGCTGGACTGGCTGGAACACAACCGCCACCGGGCATGTTGACCCGTTCAGAACGCCCGGGCCGTCCACTCGGGCGGGCGGGTCGGCGCGCCACTGTGCCGCACCGGGTTTCTCGCGCAGCCGACGATCACCACAGGGTTCGCGGGTTTTTCCGCCCCGGCGAAACGGGGACAATGGTTCGATTGTCTACAGCGGGATTTTAAATCATGGCCTTTCACGTCAGCCTACGGCCCAGCGGGCACGGATTCGAAGTCGAGGACGGCGAGACCGTACTCGAAGCGGCATTGCGCGCAGACCTCGCCTTCCCGTACGGTTGTCGCAACGGCACCTGCGGCACCTGCCGGGGGCGCGTGCTCTCCGGCGTGATCGACTACCGGGGTCCGACACCGACCGGAATCACGCCGGAGGAGGAGGCCGAGGGCCGCGCCCTGCTCTGCAGCGCCTACCCGGTCTCCGACCTCGTGATCGAGATGCGCGAGATCGACGCCGCCAGGGGCATCGCGGTCAAGACTCTGCCCTGTCGGGTGACGCGCATGGAGCGGCTCGCACCGGACGTGATGCGCCTGTTCCTGAAGACGCCGGCCACCGAGCGCCTGCAGTTCCTCGCCGGGCAGTACCTCGACATCCTGCTGCGCGGCGGCGGCCGGCGATCGTTCTCGCTCGCCAACGCCCCGCACGACGGCGAACGGCTCGAGCTGCATATACGGCACGTGGAGGGCGGGCGCTTCAGTGGTCACGTCTTCAACGAGATGAAGGAGAAAGACCTGCTGCGCTTCCAGGGTCCGCTCGGCAGTTTCTTTCTGCGCGAGGACTCGGAGCGCCCGATCATCATGGTGGGCGGGGGCACGGGCTTCGCGCCGCTCAAAAGCATGATCGAACACGCCTTCCACGAAGGGATCGAGCGCCCGATCCACCTATACCGAGGTGCGCGTGCGCAACACGACCTCTATCTGCACGAACTACCGCTCGGCTGGGCCGGGCGATATCCCGGCTTCCGCTACACGCCCGTGCTCTCCGAGGCCGGTCCCGCCGAGGGCTGGGACGGGCGCCAAGGCTTCGTGCACGAGGCGGTGATCGAGGAATATCCGGATCTCAGCGCCCACGAGGTCTACATGAGCGGTCCGCCGCCCATGATCGAGGCGGCCAAGCACGCCTTTCACGAACACGGCCTCCCCCTCGAGCGCCTCTACTACGACTCCTTCGCGCCCGCGCGGGATTCCCGTTCCACGACGGCGGACCAAGACCCGCCCTACACGCGCATCGGTGATCGTGCCCCCCGGTAGGGCCGGGCGCGCCCGGCCGACCGCCGTAGAGGGGCCGATCTCCCACACGCCCCGCTACGAACACCCAGTCCGTCAGGAAGCGGCGCGGGCGCCGGGGACGAGACCGGGTGCGGCGGACGGCAGCGGCAGGCCCTGCGGCCCCGGACCCGGCAGCCGCGGATCGCTCTCCACCGCCAGCTCGAGTCCCTTGCGATAGTGCTCCCGGGCCGCGTCCTGTTCGCCGAGCTGTTCGAGCAGCCGCCCGAGTTCGCGATAGGCGGCCGGCTGCGGTCCGGCGCCGATGCTCGCCTCCAGGTAGCTGCGCGCCTTGCCCCAGAGCCGGTTGCGCAGGCACAGGCGCCCGAGCGCGAGCAGCAGGACCGGATTGCGCTCGTGCCCCGACAACCATGACTCGGCGGTTTCCAGCTGGCGACCGGGGTCGGGACCGGCGATCACGCCGTAGCACGCGACGAGCGCCTCGCTCCAGGAATGTTGCAACGCCTCGCGCAGCAGCGGCTCGGCCTCGGCCTCGGCGCCGAACTCGCGCAGGTGGCCCACGTAGCACAGCAACGGCGCCTCGTCGCGGCGCAGGCGCCGCGGCACCCGTGCCCAGGCGGCGCGCAGTCGGGTCAGGTCACCATCGCGCGCGGCCTCGTCGAGCAGCGCCACATGCACGCGCCGCTCCAGTTCCGCGGCCTGGGCCGGGTCGACGACGTGACGCCGGCGCAACTCCGGCAGCAAGTCGCGCAGGGATGCCCATTCGTGCAGATCACCGTAGAGGGCCGCCAACAGCTTCAGCACATGGACATGGCGCGGCGCGAGGGTGCGCAGGTGGGTGAGGGTGGCGAGGGCCTGCTCGGCTTGGCGCTCGGCGATCTGCATCTCCGCCTGGGTCAGGCCGACCGCCACATCGGCCTCCGGCATGCTCTCGTGGGCCCGCGCGAGGTAGCGGTCACGGCGCTCGTGCGCGCCCTGGCGTTGCGCCGCGCGCGCCGCTCCGAGGTAGTGGAGCAACGGCGCGTCGCCGGCGGATGCCGAGCGCGTCAGGGTGCGCTCGGCATCCGCCCAGCGACCCTCGGCGAGTTGCAGCAGGCCGCGCGTGAGCGCACCGCGCGCGCGGCGCGCATGGCGCTGCACCCGCCAGTGCCGTACCCGCCCGGGCAGGCGGCGAGCACCCGAGAGGCTCCGCAGCAACAGGTAAAAGACCCCGAACCCGAGGAGTACGAGCACCACCGCCAGCGACAACGTGGTCTCCACCCGCCAATGACCGTAGGCGATCATCACGTAGCCCGGATCGCGCAGCACGAGCAGAGCGGCGGCGACCGCCGCCACCACCGCCGCCAACAGCAGCGCCAGGGATTTCACCGCCCCGCGCCTGCGCCCGCCGGGGCGGGGCCGTAGGTGCCGCCCGCGATGCGCCGCAGCAGGCGTAACGAGCCGGAGAGGTCGGGGAGCCGCGTGGCGACGCGCGCACCGGCGAGCCGCCGGATTTCGGTCTCGGCCGCGCGGGTGGCGGGCGCCTGGGGATCGAAGTATTCGGCGACCCACCGCCCGGCGGTCTCGAGACTCGAGCGGTATACGCCGGGCTCACTTCCGAGCAAGGCCAGGCGCGCGGTTTCCAGTTGCAGAATGAGGTTCTGGTACAGGAAATAGCGTTGCTCGGGCGCCAGCAAGGGACGCGCGGGGTGTTCGACCCGGCGGACGACTACGAGGCTGCGCAGGCTGTCGCCGACCTCGCGCAACGCCGCCCGCCAGCCGTGCACCGCCGCGCCGCGGGCGGGCCCGCCCGCGCCCACGATCGGCCGTACCCGCGCACCGGCCACCGGCAGCGTGTCGACCTGCGCGATGAGTGCTGCGATCCGTGCCTCGATCCCCGTCAGGTCGACGCGCGGTGCCGCCTTGAGCGCGGCAATCTCCTGGGCGATGCGCTCGCGCACCGGATGGAACGCCGGGTCGGCGAGCGCCGCGAGGCGTCGGTCCGCTTCCTCGAGCGCGGCCAGCGCGGTCGCGGCGTCGCCGCTCAACTGGGCGCGCTGGTTGGCGATCGACAGCAGGTAGCCGGCCTCGGCGACGATCCAGCCGCCGCGATCGCGCCCCAAGCGGGTCCGCAGTGACGAGAACGCCCGCTCCAGGTCGCGCTCGCGCGCCTCGTGCGCGGCTTCGGCGCGATCCAGCCGCGCGGCGGTCGCCTCCAGCCGCACGCGCAGCGCGGCGACCCGGGATTCGAGGCTCGCGCGCGCACGCGCCTCGCGGTACTGGTGCCAACCCAGCCAGCCGGCGCCGCCGAGGGACGCCAGGGCGACCAACAGCGCCAGGATCGCGATCCATGCGCCCCAACGACCGGGGCGCGCCGCAGTGTCCGGCGCCGACCCGACCGGCGTCTGTGCGGGCTCCTCGCCCGCCCCGGCCTGCTCCGGGACCGACCCCTGTTCATTCATGCCCGCTGCTCTCCCCGACGCCGCGACGTCGGTGAACGCCGCAGGCCGTTTCGCTATCGCCGCGCCCGGTCGCCGCGCGGGCGGGCCGGGGCGTTCGCTCCTGCGGGAATGGTAACGGATCGTGCACACCCCGGCGAGGCGCGCGCGTCAATCCCGCCGCCTGCGCACCCATTCCCCGGCGGCGGCGACCAGTGCCTCGTCGCTCGCCTCGCGGGCCACCGTCACCGACTCGCGGCAACCGAGTTCCCGGGCGAGCGCGGCGGTACGTTCGCTCAGGGTCACCAGCGGGGTGCGGCACAGCCATTGCCGGCCGAGCTTCCCGACCAGTTCGAACAGGTTGCGCAACCCCTCGTTGCTGGTGACGGTGACGACCTGCAACTCGCCGCGCACCCAGTGGCGCAGCACTCGGCTCACGTCGGCGTCCGGACGGGCGCGGCGGTAGGCCTCTGCGTACTCGACGCGCGCACCGCGCCGGCGCAGCTCGTCGCCCAGCTTCCCGCGTCCACCCTCACCGCGAAAGATGACGATGCGCCGGCCCGCCACCGCCTGCATCGCCTCGGTCGCCAGCAGCGCCTCGCTGTTGAACGGCGGCGCCGGTACGATGTCCGCAGGCACCCCGGCGCGCGCCAGCTCCTTCGCCGAGCCCCGGCCGATTGCGGCGACGCGCAACGCCGGCGGCAGCGGGCGGCGCCCGGGCAACCGGTCCAGGGTCTTGGTCACGGCGTTGGGACTGATGAAGATCGCCAGATCGAACTCCTCGATCCGTTCGATCACCGACCGCAGGGGGCCCGGATCCGCCGGATCGAGGATCTCCAGCACCGGAAAGCGGATCGCGCGTCCGCCCGCGGCCTCGATCCGACGGCAGAGGGGCTCGGACTGGTGCGCCGGCCGGGTGACCAGGATCCCCACCCCCGCCAGCGGCGCCGTCTCTCCGGGTGATCGTGCCATCGCACCCCTCCCCGCGGGTTCAATCCCCGGCGGCGAACAGCTCCTCGAGGATGCGCGCCGCGCCGCGTCCGAGCAGCTCCTCGGCAAGCGCGCGCCCGAGCGCCGCGGCCTCGTCGCCCGGCCCCCGCGTCTCGCCCTCCACGAGTTCGCATCCATCGGGGCGGCCGACGAGACCGCGCAGGTGCAGCGCCGCCCCCTCGAGCGTCGCATACCCGGCGATGGGAACCTGGCAACCGCCGCCGAGGCGTGCGCCGAAGGCACGCTCGGCATTCACCCGGAGGTGGGTCGCCGGGTCGTCGAGCGGCAGGATCCGTTCCAGCACCCGTGCGTCGTCCGCCCGGCACTCGATGCCGATCGCGCCCTGGCCGACCGCCGGCAGGCTCTGCTCCGGTTCCAGGAGCGCGGTGATCCGCCCGCCCAGGCCGAGACGCTTGAGGCCGGCCGCGGCGAGGATCACGGCATCGTAGTCGCCGTGGTCGAGCTTGGCGAGCCGCGTGCCCACGTTGCCGCGCAGATCGACGATCCGCAGGTGCGGGTGGCGCGCGCGCAACTGGCAGGCGCGCCGCAGACTGGAGGTACCGACCCGCGCCCCGGATGGGAGTCCGGCGAGGTTCGGGTAAGGCGAGAGGAAGGCGTCGCGCGCGTCCTCGCGCGCCAGGACGACCGGGAGGACGAGCCCCTCCGGCAGTTCGGCCGGGACGTCCTTGAGCGAGTGCACCGCCAGCTCCGCCCGCCGACCCTGGAGGCTTTCCTCCAATTCCTTGAGAAACAATCCCTTGCCGCCGATCTTTGCAAGCGGGCTGTCGAGGATCCGATCTCCCTTGGTCTGCATCGCCAACAGTTCGACCCGCAGGCCGGGATTTCGCCGGCACAGCTCGTCGCGAACCCGGTTCGCCTGCCACAGGGCGAGCGTGCTGCGGCGCGTGGCGATACGCAGCACGGCACCGGTCACGACCCGGTCTCCGATACCAAAACCATATGATTTCCCTCAAGAACTGTGCATGATGCAGAGGCCGGGTCCATCCTATGCCGGGGCGCGTCCGGAGGCAACCCGATGCGCAGCCTCAGACAGGCCGGGCGCCGGCTGCGAGGCGTACCAACCGCCGCAGCCGCGGCAGGTGGCGGCGGCTGACCTCGAGCCGCGCATCCGCACCACGCACCCGCGCGTAGACGCGCCCGTCCGGGCCGCGCTCGAGACCCGCGAGATAGGCGCGCGCTACCAGGGCGTTGCGATGTATGCGGAGAAACCGTTCACCGAATTCCCGCTCCAGGCCCGTGAGGCTCTCTTCGATCAGGACTTCGCGCTCGCTCCCGCGCACGGTGACATACTTGTGCTCCGCCTGCAGGTAGCGGATGTCCTCGACCGCCACCAGCACGAGGTCGCCGCGCACGCGCGCGCACAAATGGGTACGCGCGGCGGTGCCGGCCCCGCCGCCCCCGTCCGCGCGCAACGTGTCGAGCTGCGCGCGGGTCAGGCGGCGCGTCCTCTCCAGCGCGGCGGCGAGCCGCTCGCGACGAATCGGCTTGAGCAGGTAGTCGACGGCGTACGTCTCGAAGGCCTCCAGTGCATGATCGCCATAGGCCGTGGTGAAGATGACGGCCGGCGGGTGATCGAAGGCGGCGATATGGCGCGCCGCCTCGAGTCCGTCCAGCCCCGGCATGCGAATATCCAGCAGCACCACGTCCGGGGCGAGTTCGTGGGTGCGCAAGATGGCCTCGCGCCCGTCGGCCGCCTCGCCGAGCACCGTGTGGCCCCCGATCCCGGCGACCAGGGCGCGGAGTCGGCGCCGCGCCAGGGCCTCGTCGTCGGCGATTACGATCTTCACGGCGCCCCCCCGCCGACCCGGCCCGTCGGCGCATCGGCCGAACCTCCCGGGGGCGCGCCGGGAAGCCGCACCCGCACCTCGAACACGCCGCCTGTGCTGCGCACCGTGAGTGCGCCCTCGTCCCCGTAGGCCAGGGCGAGGCGCTGGCGAATGTTCTCCAGGGCCATGCGGTGGCCCTCACGGCGCCGCGGCGCGGCGTCGGGCACCGGGTTGCGAAGCACGAAGACCACCGCGCCGCCTTCCCGACGACCCTCGACGCGGATCTCGCCGCCTTCCGCGCGCGGCTCGATCCCGTGATAGACCGCATTCTCGAGCAGCGGCTGCAGGATCAGCGGCGGCACCGGGAGATCGAGCGGCAGGTCGCCGATCCTCCAGTCGACCCGAAGCCGATCGCCGAGGCGCAGGGCCTCGATGCGCAGGTAGCTCCGCGCCATCTCGATCTCCTCGCCGAGCCCGACCCGCTGGCGCGAATCGGCCAGGCCGGCCCGAAACAGGTCGGCGAGGTCCTCCACAACTTCCTCCGCGAGTTCGGGGCGTTCGCGTGTGAGACCGGCGATGGTGTTCATGCTGTTGAACAGGAAGTGCGGGCGGATGCGCGACTGAAGGGCCTGCAGCCGCGCGCGGGCCTCGGCCTGGACGTTGCGCCGCCACTGATGTTGCACGTACAGGTAGCGCAGCACCACCGCGCTGACGATGGCGGCGATCAGCAGATTGCGCAGGACGAACGCCCCTTGCGCCTCGCGCACCCCGCCGTAATGCAGCCCCTTCAACTGCAACAGCCGGAAGGCCGCCTCGCTCACGGCCAGCGTGACGGCGAGGAGCACGCCGTAGCTCACCCAGCCCGCGCGGGTATCGCCGAGGCGCGCCAGCCGCGGACGCAGGGCGCACAGCGACGCGGCCCCGGCCAGGGCGACCCATTGGATGAACAGCGACACCAGGCTCAGCTCGCCCCACGGATCGGCCGGGGCGCGCGGCGGCGCGAGCACCAACACCACCGCCAGCAGTTCCGACAGGACGACCACGGCGAACACCGTGCGCACGTCACAGAAGTCCGGCAGGAACAGCCGCTCCACACCTTCTGTCGCAGGTCGTTCGGCCACGCGCCCGGCCCCCGCTCCGATCACACCGGACCCGATCCCGCCGTCGCACTACCGCGGGAGGGGTCCGGAAACTTGCTATACTGCGGCCCATTATATCGGCAGGCACGGCGGAACCATGAAGGACGGCGCACCGAACAAATCCTGGGGGGGGCGCTTCAGCGAACCCACCGACACCTTCGTGGAGACCTTCACCGCCTCGGTCTCCTTCGATCGGCGCCTGTACGCCTACGATATCGAGGGCTCCATCGCCCACGCACGGATGCTGGAGCGGGCCGGCATCCTGGACCGACGCGAGTGCCAGGCCATCGTCGACGGCCTGAACGAAGTGCTCGGGGAGATCGAGCGCGGCGATTTCGCTTGGTCGCTGTCCCTCGAGGACGTGCATATGAACATCGAGGCGCGCCTGACCGCGCGCATCGGCGACCCCGGCAAGAAGCTGCACACCGGGCGCTCGCGCAACGACCAGGTCGCCACCGACCTGCGCATGTATCTGCGCGCCGAGGTCGATGCCGTGCGCAAGCAGATCCGCGCGCTGCAGACGGTGCTACTCGACGTCGCCGAGCGCGAGGCCGAGACCGTCATGCCGGGATTCACCCACCTCCAGGCCGCGCAACCGGTCACCTTCGGCCACCACATGATGGCCTGGTTCGAGATGCTCGATCGCGACCACGAGCGCATCGCCGAGTGCCGGCACCGGATCAACGTGCTGCCGCTGGGCGCCGCCGCGCTGGCGGGCACCGGCTACCCCATCGACCGCGCCTACACCGCCGAGTTGCTCGGCTTCGAGGCGATCGCCGCGAACTCGCTGGACGCGGTCGGCGACCGCGACTTCGTCATCGAGTTCCTGGCCGACGCCGCGCTGCTCATGACGCACCTCTCGCGCATCGCCGAGGAGTTGATTCTGTGGTCGTCCGCGCAATTCGAGTTCGTCGAGTTGCCGGACCGCTATTGCACCGGGTCCTCGATCATGCCGCAGAAGAAGAATCCCGACGTACCCGAACTGGTACGCGGCAAGAGTGCGCGCGTGATCGGCCACCTGACGGCGCTGCTGGTCCTGATGAAGGCGCAGCCCCTGGCGTACAACAAGGACAACCAGGAGGACAAAGAGCCGCTGTTCGATACGGTCGACACCGTACGCGACGCGTTGCGGGCGTTCACCGGGCTGATCCCGCAGATGCGGGTCGAGCGCGAGGAACTGCGGCGCGCGGCGCTGCGCGGCTACACCACGGCCACCGATCTCGCCGACTATCTGGTGCGTAAGGGGATCGCCTTCCGCGACGCCCACGAGGCGGTGGGGCGCGCGGTGCGCTTCGGGATCGAACAAGGGCGCAACCTCTCCGAACTGAGCCTCGAGGAGCTGCGCGGTTTCTCCGCGACCATCGACGAGGACGTCTACCGGGTGCTCACGCTGGAGGGGTCCGTGGCCTCGCGCGATCACCCCGGCGGCACGGCGCCCGCGCAGGTACGCACCGCCATCCGCCGTGCCCGCGAGCGGCTCGCCTGAGGGCATCCCGGTCAGGGGTGGTCGGGATCGCAGGAACCCTCCCGGATCCATACGCCGTGATCGCAACGCAGCAGGTCCGCGCCGCTGCAGACGAACTCCCCGTCCTGGAACACGGCCCCGTTGAAAAGGCAGACGGGCCGGTCGTCGGCCTGCATGCCGGCCAACGGAAAGTCCTCATCGGTCTCGTCGGCCACCGGTGAGGTCTCCCGTTCCGGATCCGGGGCACCCACCTGCGGCGGCGTCCTCTCTTTCATGCGCCCACCCTCCCGGCGTCCCCGCGGACGCGTCGGCCTGTACCTGCGATACCGCAGCATTTTAAAGATAGCCCACCCCGACGGGGCCTGCACCGGAACCGTTGCTTTTGCTGTAACCGATTGAGAAAAAACCGATTATCAGGTTTCTGCGGAGGGGCCGGCCGGGGTCGCGGACTGTAGATCCGGTCACCGTTGCCGATATGGATACGACCATGACGGCAAAAGTCCTCACCCATCATCGATTCACCCGCGAGGTCGACCGCCGGCAGTTGAGGCGGCGCTTCTACGGGATCAACCGCGAGCGCCTCCAGCGCCTGCGCGAGACCCTGCGCCCCAAGCAGCGCCAGTTCCTCGATCTGCTGCCGCTGCTGTTCCACACCAACCACCCCCTGCTGCCCGGCTTCGTCTCCAAGCGCACGCCGTTCGGGATCTCCGACTATTCGCCGGCCAAGCGCGGCATCGAAGCGGCGCGACAACTGACCCGCAGCTTCCACTACCAGAAGCGGGCGCTGCCGACCTACCGGATCCACGCCCTGTACCTGATGGGCAGCAGCGGGACCATCGCCTATTCGGAGAACAGCGATTTCGACGTGTGGGTCTGCCATCAGCCCGGCCTGACCCGCGAGCAGCGCAACGATCTGCGCCGCAAGACGGAGCGTATCAGCGCCTGGGCCCGCGCCATCGAACTGGAAGTGCACTTCTTCGTGATGGATGCCGAGCGTTTCCGTGCCGGGGGCGAGGAGGCGCTGTCCGCCGAGAGCAGCGGGAAGATCCAGCACCAGCTCCTGCTCGATGAGTTCTACCGCACCGGCCTGCTGCTCGCCGGCCGTCACCCGATCTGGTGGCTGGTGCCGCCCGAGGCGGAGGGCCACTACGACGATTACGTGCGCGAACTCAAGCGTCGCCGGTTCGTACGCGCCGGCGAGGACATCGACCTCGGCGGGCTCGCCGAGGTCCCGGCCGGCGAGTTCCTGGGCGCCTCCCTGTGGCAGCTCTACAAGGCGATCGATTCCCCGTACAAGTCGCTGCTCAAGATCCTGCTCATGGAGGTCTACGCCAGCGAGTACCCGCGCGTGGACCTGTTGAGCCTGCGCTTCAAGCGCGCCGTCTACGCCGGGGAAACGGACCTCGACCGGCTCGATCCCTACGTCATGCTGGAGGCCAAGGTCGAGGAGTACCTGAGCGCCGGCGGGGAACACGAGCGCCTCGGGCTGGCGCGACGCTGCTTCTACTTCAAGGTCGGCGAGCGGCTCAGCGAACCGGAACCGCCCGCGCGCACCAGCCGCAGGCGCGAGGTGATGCGCGCACTGACGCGCGAATGGGGCTGGAAATCGGTGGACCTGCACGTGCTCGACGCACGCGCCACATGGAAAATTCATCGTGTGCTCGAGGAGCGCCGTATCCTGGTCGACCAGCTCACCCGCAGCTACCGCATGCTGTCGGACTTCGCGCGCGAGCACCGGCATACCGCCTCGATCGATCCGCTGGACCTCCACACCCTGGGGCGCAAGCTCTACGCCTCGTTCGAGCGCAAGGCCGGGAAGGTGGAGATCATCAATCCCGGTATTTCGCGCAACCTGGCGGAGAAGCATCTCGGCATCGTGCAGAAGGAGAGCGAGGGGGATCGGCAGAAGTGGTTGTTGTTCCGCGACGACGTCGGCGAGGAAGACGCGCAGCGGGAGGCCCCGCTCAAGCGCGCCTACGGCCTCGTCGAATTGCTCGCATGGTGTTATTTCAACCGCCTGATGGATCATGGAACGGTGATCGGGCTGCGCACGCGCGAGTGCGGAGTGAGCTACGGGGAGTTGCACGGGATCCTGGATTGCCTGCAGAGGAGTTTTCCGGATGCGCGGCTCGGTGATGCGCGGATCGAGGAGTTGGCGCGCCCGCCCAAGGTCCTGCAGGCGCTGCTGTTCATCAACCTCGGCCTCGACCCCATGGCGCGGCTCACGCGCTATGGGATGCACCTGACGAGCAATCGCACCGATGCCCTCTGCTACGGCGGGCGCTGGGAGAATCTGGCACTGAGCTTCGACCTGGTGGTGCTGACCAGTTGGCAGGAGGTGCTGACCTTCCGCTATACGGGGCCCGACGCGCTGCTCGACTGCCTGTGCGACTACCTGGCGTGGGCGCCCCAGGGGGGCGGGGCCGTGCCCAGGGCGCCGGCCGCCTACAGCTTTTCCTCGACGCGCGGTCCGCTGATCGCGCAACGCATCGAGGGCCTGTTTCAGGACGTGATCAACTGCTTCTACGGGCTGTGCAAATCCGACGCGGCCCGGTTCGTCCTGCGCGTCGCCCATCGTTACTACCTGCTGGAGCCGGAAAACCGGGTCCCACGCTACCGGCAGGTGGTCTCCCTGGACGGTCTGCTGGCACGACTCGCCGAACCGCGCGAGGATTTCAGCCCGGTCATCCTGGACGCGCAGACCCTGCGCGAGACGCCGTTGCCGCTGATCTTCGAGGCCAACCGACCCGCCGTGGTGCAGTTCTTCTATCATGTGAGCGGTGAGCGGGTCGAGGTGTACATCATCGACGAGCGGGCGTCGCTGTTCCACCAGTCACTGCCGTTCTACGATGAGAACGCGCTGCTGAGTCAATTCCAGCGTTTTCTCGAGTCGGTCCGCCTCCGGCACGCGCCGCGGCCCGGGGAGGGGGGGGCGGCACGCGATGCGGTCGAGTATTACCGTCTGGAGAAGCGCGGCCCCGAGCGGTGGCGCGCGGAGCCCGCGCGGATCGTACGCCCGGACCCGGGGCGCAACTACTTCGACGTCCAGGTCATCGCGCATTCGGTGGACCGCCGGACCGATTACACCCTCTACTGCGATCATCGGGAGTTCTCCTCCCTGCAATACGGCGAGGACCTGTACGCGGAGTTCACCCGCCATATCCTGCAGCGGCGTGAGGGAGGCGAGCGCTACCCGATCTATATCACGGACATCGACGTCTCGCGCGGGTTGCTCGGGGCGGACCCGCAGGGCGGGATGCAGACCATCCACTACCTGAACTACAAGAAGCGCATCGAGGATCGTCTGAACCGCACCCTCGAACACCTCGACCCGGGCCCCGGCGACTGAGCGCCGCGCCTCAGGCGGTCCCGGACGCGGCGAGCGCGACCCCCGTCAACCATGCGCGCAGATCATGGATCTCCTCGGGGCAGACCGAGTGTGCCATGTCGTAGAGGCGCCACTGCACCGGGTAGCCCAGCGAGCGCAATCGGTCGCGGGAACGCTCGGCGATGTCGCGGCCGATCAGCGGGTCGGCGCTCCCGTGGGCAAGCAGGATCGGCACGTCGCGGGTGGCCGCGGCCGCTTCCTCCGGCAGGCGCCCGGCCAGCGGCAGATAAGAAGACAACGCGACGATCCCCGCCAACCGCTCGGGGTGGCGCAGGCCCGCGTACAACGCCAAGGCACCGCCCTGGGAGAAACCGCCCAGCACCAGCCGCCGGGGCGGGACGCCGCGGCGCGCCTCGCGTTCGATCAGCGCGCGCACGGTGTCCGCAGCCGCGGCGATGCCCGCCTCGTCCTCCCGCCGGCTCGGCCCCGGAGGCAGCAGGTCGTACCAGGCGCGCATCCGCGCGCCGGCGTTGAGACTCACCGGACGATAGGGGGCATGGGGGAATACGAAGCGAACCCCGGGATCCTCCGGGAGCGCCAGTTCATCGACCAACGGTTCGAAGTCACGGCCGTCCGCGCCGAGGCCGTGCAGCCACAGGATGCTCGCGGCAACCGCGCCGCGAGGCGCGCGCTCCACACACTCGGGAAGCCCCGTCGCATCGATCATCGCATCACCGCCGCTGCGCCGGGGCGTACGACCCGCGACCCCCTGCAGGACACCGTGTCGCCGTGCGGCGGACGCACGCGACGAACCGCCCCGGCGACGCTGGACGACGACGCCGCGGTGAAGGCGCCCACGGCGCGGATGCTGCGATGCCGGAGAACGTTTATACTCGGGTCCCTCGTAATGCTGCGGACGGTGACGTGCAACCAAGTCGGTACGCCATTGTGCCACGAACGGTGCTGATTGCGGCCCTGGCCGGCCCGTTGATGGGTGGATGCGGCCAGAAGGGTCCGCTGTATCTGCCCCCGGCGCCGGCCGCCGCTACAAACCCACACCCGGGCGGCCTCCATTCCCCGGGCCATCAGCGCAAACGCGACCGGAAGCAACCCGCGCCGCCGGCGCCTTGACCCAGGGATCCGTTCGGCCCGTAGTCCATGGACCATTTCCGATACCGCGACGGTCGTCTGTTCGCCGAGGAGGTTGATCTGGAGGCCGTCGCCGCGGCCCACGGCACACCCTCCTACGTCTACTCGCGCGCCACCCTCGAACGCCACTGGCGCGCCTTCGACGACGCCCTCGCCGCCCACCCGCACCTTGTATGCTACGCCGTGAAGGCCAACGCCAACCTGGCGATACTGGACGTGCTGGCGCGCCTGGGTTCGGGGTTCGATATCGTCTCGGTGGGCGAATTGGAGCGGGTCCTGCACGTCGGCGGCGATGCCCGCAAAATCGTGTTCTCCGGCGTGGGCAAACGGGCCGACGAAATGCGCCGGGCGCTGGAGGCCGGCATCCGCTGCTTCAACGTGGAATCCGAGAGTGAACTCGAGCGCCTGAACGAGGTGGCCGGGGCGATGGGGCTGCGGGCGCCGGTCTCGCTGCGGGTGAACCCCGACGTGGACGCACGGACCCATCCCTACATCGCCACCGGCCTCAAGGAAAACAAGTTCGGCGTCGATCCCGAAACGGCCCTGCGCCTCTACCGACGCGCCGCGGACATGGCGCACGTGACAGTATGCGGCGCGGGCTGTCATATCGGGTCCCAGCTCACCGACACCGCCCCGTTCGTCGCCGCCCTGGAGCGAGTCCTCTCGTTGGTGCACACCTTGCGCGCCGAGGGGCTCGCGCTCACACACCTCGATCTCGGCGGCGGGCTGGGCGTGCGCTATCGTGACGAGCGGCCGCCGTCGCCCGCGCAATATGCGGCCGCGCTGCTCGCGGCGCTGGGTGAGGAACGCATGGAGTTGGTCATCGAACCGGGCCGGGCGCTGGTCGCGAACGCCGGCGTCCTGCTGACACGGGTCGAATATCTGAAGCATACCGACGCGCGCGACTTCGCGGTGGTCGATGCGGCCATGAACGATCTGATGCGCCCGGCGCTCTACGACGCCTGGCACGAGATCGTACCGGTGCGCCCGCGCCCGAATGCGCCGCGGACCTATGACGTAGTGGGTGCGGTGTGCGAGACCGGTGACTTCCTGGGCAAGGGCCGCGCACTCGCCCTGTGCCCGGGCGACCTACTGGCGATCCGCGGCGCCGGGGCCTACGGCTTCTCCATGAGTTCCAACTACAACGCCCGACCACGCGGCGCGGAGATCCTGGTGGACGAGGATCGGTCGCAGGTCATACGACGGCGCGAGACCTTGAAGGACCTTATGCGGGGGGAGTGCAGACTGGGGGGGTAGAAAGGGGGAGGGCGGCCGCCCGGGTCGCCCTCCCTTTGCACCGAACTTCAGTTGATCTCAGGGCGATTGATCTCGGGCCGAGTGATCTCAGG
>CAZAQG010000003.1:19232-47116 GCA_964487445.1 uncultured Chromatiales bacterium | reverse complement strand
GAGCACCGGGGTGCCGACCGACGAGGCGGGATCAGCCGGCGCCGAGCAGCGCGCGGAACGCGTCGAACACCTTGCGCATCTGGGGCGGTTTGTACGGATAGAGGTCGACCGGATCCAGCGCGTGGACGATCAGTGCACTGTCGACCTCGAAGATCAGCAGTTCGCCGGTCGCGGTCTCACCGCAATCGATACCGAAGTAGTCGAGCGCCACGCCTTCGCCGAGGGCCCGGAGCGCGTCGTGGTGACGTCGCGCGAAGTCCTCCTCGAATCGGGCGAAGAAGCGCGCCTCCTCGGCGCGCTTGGCGGCGCTCTCCTCCATACCGGCGTTGAGATAGTGGATCATCCAGTGATCGGAGATCGCCATGTGGCAGGCATAGGGCCGGCCCCCGATCAAGACCACGCGGTATTTTCGGAACAGGCCGTCGGCGCCCCGGTAGTCCACGAACGGCATCACGTAGAACTCGTCCCCCGGTGCGGTGCGCAGGTACCCGGGGAGGGCGGAGGGCGCGTCGAGTTTCGCCAGTCCCCGCCCGGCATGCGAACCGACCGGGCGGACGACGATCGGGAACCCCGCTCCTTCCACGACCGGATGGGCGGCGGGATCTTGCGACGCAATCCCCTCGAGCGCGCGCCGATCGACGCGCGCGGTGGCCGGCACGACGATCCCCGGAGCCGAGTGCATGGCCGCGAATACGTGGTCGCGGGACAGGCGGGCGATGTGCGCCGGCGCATTGAGCACCGGGCGCGCGCACCCCGCCAGTAATGCCTCGGCCTCCCGCAGGAGGGGGGCGTTGCGGTCGGATTCGCCCACGGCGACGAATACCCGATCATAGTCGTCCACCGGCGGCGTCTCCGGCCGGCCGGGCACCAGATAGTAGAGGTCGAGCGCGACATCGGAATTCTCGACCAGGAAGTCGACGGGCGTATTGGCCGCCGGTTCGCCCGGCGCCATGATCGCGAGCACGCGCAGGCCGGGCGGATCCGCCGGTCGCGCGAGCGAATAGAGCCGGCGGATCGCCAGCGCCTGCTCCTGCGTGGCGCGCGCGAGATCGGGGTTGTTCGCAAGATAGAGGGCGCTCGACAGGTCGAGCAACGCCTCCGCATCCTCGGGATCGGCGCTCGCCCGCTCGATCAGGCGCTGCGCCGACGGACCGAGACCGGCGCCGGCGAACACCCGCCCCATCAGCGTCGCCAGCCCCATCAGCGGGGTGCGGCCCACGGCGCACCGCGGCGTGTCCGGATCGGAACTCATGAGGCGCCGGGAGCCCGCACGCAACGCGCGCCGAATTTCAACGTCGCGTCGATGAGCGCATCGAGGTCGCGCCGCTCGGTACGGTGGTTGACGATCGCCGCGCGGATCGCCAAGCGCCCGTCCAGCGTGGTCGTCGAGGGCGCGGCGATCCCCGATTCGTGCAGCGCAACGACGATGTCGGCGTTGAGCGCGTCGGGCCGCTCGCCCCGGTGGCGGAAGCAGACGATGTTCAGGGGCACCGGGCCGAGGAGTTCCAGCTCCGGCGTCTCCTCGACGCGGCGCCCGAGGTACTGCGCGAGCCGGCAGGTCCCGTAGATCGCCCGCCCGAGCGCCTCGGTGCCGTAGACCTTGAGGGTGAACCAGGTCTTCAGCGCCCGGAATCCGCGCGAGAGATCGGGCCCCAGATCGCAGGGCCACGGCGAGCCCGCCGCCATCCCGCGCGCCTCGCGCCGCAGATACGCGGCGGGCGAGGCGAAGGCGTCGAGCTGCAGGGCGCGATCCCGGGCCAGGAAGAAGCCCGCGTCGTAGGGCACTTGGCCCCATTTGTGGAAATCGAAGGCGATCGATTGCGCACGCTCGATGCCGCGCAGGCGCGGCGCCAGCTCGGGAGCAAGCATCGCCAGCGCCCCGTAGGCGCCGTCGACGTGCAGCCGGACGCCTTCCCGGTCGGCGATCTCCGCCAGGCGCGTGAGATCGTCGATCGCACCCACGTCGACGGTGCCGGCGGTCCCGATGATCAGGAACGGGGTCCGGCCGGCGGCGCGATCTGCGGTGATCGCCCGTTCCAGCGCGGCGGTATCGATGCAGTGCTGCGGGTCGGTCGGGACGAGGCGCAATGCATCGCTCCCGAGCCCGGCGAGATCGAGCGCACGCGCGATCGACCCGTGGGCCGCGGCGGAGGCGTAGGCCGTCAACGATCCGGCGGATGATGCCATTCCTTTTTGGCGACTCTCTGGACCCAGAACGGCGGTGCGCGCCACCAGCACGCCGAGCAGGTTCGCCATCGAGGTGCCCGTCACGAACAGGCCGCCGGCGCCCGGCGGGAACCCGAACAGTTCGCGGGCCCACTCGGCGACTTGGCGTTCGACCTCGATCGGCATCTGGTCGCGACCGCCGAGGTTGGCGTTCAGCCCGCCCGCCAGCATCTCGGCGAGCATGCCGACCGGTGTGCCGCCCCCATGGACCCACCCCAGGAACCCGGGGTGGGCGTTGCCGACGGCGAACGGCAAGATCCGGCGCAAAAAGGTCTCATGCACGTCTGCGAGCGCCGCCGGTGCGCGCGGGAGCGGCTCGCGAAACGCCGCCCGGACTTCCTCGGGGATCGGGCGCCACACCGGGCGCTCGCGGATACGCTCCAGGTAGTCCAGGATGTCGTCCAGCATCCGGTGCCCCTGGGCCCGGAACGCTTCCCAATCCGACGGATCCAGTGTGTGTTGGGAACTCACCCGACTCCCTGTGCGCTTCGATGGCCGGACCCGGTCCGGCGCGACCTATCCCCGGAGGCACGCACCCCCGGCGCCGAAAACCCGGGGGCTCGGCACGGCTCAAAACAAAGCAAGATGCGCGCCAATCCGCCTGTGACGACGGGCACGCCTCAGTTCACCGGTGCCCGCCCGACCACCAGCCCCGCCAACAGCACCGCGAGGATCCCGGTCAGGAACACGCCGTCGAAGGTCCCCGCCCCGCCGATCGAGGCCACCGGCGCGCCGAGCCCCTGGAGCTTGTCCAGGTTGAGCAGGTCCGCGCCGATCAGTGTGCCCAGGCTGCCGCTGATGTAGGCGAGCGGTGCGGCGTAACGCCGTGAAAGCAGGATCGCCACGGCGGCGGTGACGAGCGGCGGCACGAACACCGGCACGGCGATGCCGACGCCGGGGACCGGGTGGGCGAGCCCGTGGCACACCGCCGCGACGACCGCCACGCCGACGAGGCCCAGCCCCCACAAGTGGTTTCGAGCCAGGAGGTAGAGCGAGACGGCCGCCGGCACCAGCGCGCCGCCCACGTTGACCGCGATCACGGTGCCCGGCCAGTGGACCACCACCGGGATCACATAGCGCATCCCGAAGAAATCCACCTCCCGCCCCGACAGCACTTGATGGGGGGGTAACTGCGCGACCGGGATATTGATGTAAGCCCCCAGCAGCGAGACCAGCAGCAGCGCAAAGACATAACGGGGATGAATCCCGATGCGCTCGTAAGTGTAGCGCAGCACACCGATCTCGACCATGACCAGGAGGCCGGCCAGGGCCCCGAGCAGAATAAAAAAGAACGGCAGGGCAAGCGGATAGTAGTTCATGGTGGCGGACACGTCCCCGGGCGCTCTGGCCGCCTGTCGGACTTGGGATGTTCTGCGGCGGCGGGGGCGTCCAGATCCTGGGTCGCGGGCAACTGCAAGCCGGGCGCCACCACCCGGACTTCGACGATGTCACGCACCCCTTCGCCGGTATGCCGGGGCCGAAAGCCGGCGCTGCGCAATGCACCGCCGGCCTCGCCCCCGAGAGCGGCGCCGCACGCGGCGCCGCCGACTGGATCAGATGCCGACCTTCCCCAGGATTGCCGCCACCACCTCGTCGCTGGAGGTGCTGCTGACGTCGAACAGCAGCCCTTCGCCCTCGTAGAAGCCGGCCAGCGGGGCGGTTTTTTCATTATAGGTGTCCAGCCGCTTGCCGATCGCCTCTTCGGTCTCGTCCTCGCGCTGCACCACCGGGCTGCCGCACTTGTCGCAGATACCCTCCTGCTTGGGCGGTTTGCTCTTGATGTTATAGATCTCCTGGCATTTGGGGTTGGAACAGGTGCGCCGGGTGGTGAGCCGGTCGAGAATCACCTCCCGCGGGACGACGAGGTTGATCGCCGCGTCCAACTGGATACCCAGTTCCCGGAGCAGGTCTCGCAGGGCCTCGGCTTGGGGGATGGTGCGCGGGAAACCATCGAGCAGGAATCCATTGGCGCAATCCGGCTCCTGGAGGCGCTTCCCCATGATGCCGAGGATCAATGCGTCCGGTACCAGGTCGCCGCGCTTCATGTATCCCTGGGCCTCGATACCCAGTTCGGAACCCGCCTGTACCGCCCCACGCAGGATGTCGCCCGTGGAAATCTGAACAGAGCCATCCACTGCGGTGAGCCGCTTGGCCACGGTACCCTTCCCGGCGCCCGGCGCGCCCAGCAAAATCAGTCTCATCTGCAATCCCCTGTCTCGGAAACACCAGTCCGGCCAGGGCCTTGCCCAACCGGAGAACCGATCGCATTGTGCGCCTTTTCGCCCCGGTGCGCCACCGACCCCGTGCGTGCGAGGCCGGTTTTGGCGTGTGATCTGTTAAGCTAACGAATCGATACGGTATCCCTTCACGCCACAGCGAGAGGCGCACGACATGGCTTCCGAGAGCAGGACGAGCGATGCGAGAATGGACCCGGACGGCCTGTACCGGGAGGAGATCTTCACAGACCGCCGGGTGGGGACTATTCGGCGGCTGACCCCGGTGCATGCGGACGGCTCTCCGGACGAGACGCGCGCGGTGGCCTACTCCGGCCAAGCCCAGCTACTGACCCCGATGGGGACGCTGCCCCTGTCCTTCGAGATCCCGGCATCCACCCTGGAAGAAGCCGTGCAGAAATTCTCCGGGGCCACCGAGGAAGCGGTGGAGCGCGCCATGGAGGACCTCAAGGAGCTGCGCCGGGAGACGGCCTCCTCCATCGTGCTCCCCGAATCCGACTCCGGCGGGTTTGGAGGCGTAGGCGGCCCGCCGGGCGGGGGCAAGATCCAGATCCCCTGAGCGAGCGCCGCCGCTAAAGAGTCTGCGTGTCGAGCCGATCAAAGGAGGCAAGCCTACGGTCCCGGAGGGTCTTCGGGGGAACCGGACAGGGACGTTGTCAACGAGGATCCGCACGACGATGGCCTCACGCGAACCCACGCCCCGTAGCGGCGGCCGGGACGGCCGTGAGCGTCGCGCTTTTCGACGCGAACCGGCGCGACTGGCGGCGCAACTTCAAATTCCGGGTACCGCTCCGCGCCCGTGCACCGTGCGCGATTATTGTCTGGGGGGGCTGCTGATCGGCTTCCCGCCCCCCATGGCGCTGTCCGTTGGGGAAACCGTCACCGTGCATTGTCCCCTTCCTCCCGGCGGGGGCACGCCGCACCTCGACTTCCGGGGTCGCATCGTGCATGCCGACGGCGACAGCGCCGGGCTGGCCTTCATCGACCCGGATCTCTCCGCCCTGCAGCGGCTCCAGGAAACCATCCGGGAACTCGCCCGGCAAACGGCCTCGAACGGGGCCGTCGCGACGGATGCCGACCAGACGCTGAATCCGGCGGATCGCCCACGAGTGGTGCAAGAATGCAACCACCGGGTACGCGAGATACTGGCACCACTCATCCAGCGGTTCTATCAGGATCTCAACGAGGCACTGTTCCAGGCCGCCGAAGACAGTCGTGAGATCGCCGTGCAGAACGCGAATCTCCAGGCCCTGAGCGTCCTGAACCGCCGCAAGGATGCCGTGCAGAACGCCTTCCTGGAGGCCGCCGAACGACGACTCGCCGACACCGCCGCCGGTCGGATCGGCGCGGCCACGGACGCCGAACCCCTCGCGGCGCCTGCGTCCGATTCCCTCAGTCTCGTGGAACCACAGGCATTCGAGGAATGGCTCTCCATCACGGGCCTCGTCGGCAGGGTCGAGACCGAACACCGCGAGGCGTTGACCGCTCTTACCCGGCGCCTGAGCCTGGTCCTCGGCGCGCCGATCAACGATCGCAACAACCCCTATGGTCCCGCGCTGTTCGCCAAATCGCTCCAGGAGGCGATCGCGTCCCTGGACTTGGCCCACAGCGCGAAATTGGTGTGCTACAAGGCCCTCAAGGCCGGGGTGCATACCGCCGCCGGACAACTCTATGGCGCCCTCAACGATTTTCTGATCGGGCAGGGTGTACTGCCCAAGCTGACCTTTTCCTTCAAGCGCGCCGGTGAACCCCGAACGGAGACCCCGCAGACCCGGGCGGACGCGGGGGACCCGGCGCCCGGCGACGTGCCGTCCGTGGTGGATGCGCCCGATACCCCCTCCGCCACACCCGGTCCCGACACCGGCCCTGGCGGGGCCGCGGCTTCGAGCGATCCGGCGACGTACCGCCCCGCGGGGCCCGGTGCGGTGTCGGTGCCGGATCTGTATCAATTGATGGGTGACCTGCGCTCACTACAAAAGCGACTCGGTCGCTCCGTACCGCAGGCCGGGGTTGCCGGGGGGCCGGCGGCGGGGGACACCACCCCATCGCATGCTTCCGCCGCCGCGAGCCCGGCGGCGACCCGCCCCTACAACACGACCGAACTGCTCGAGGCGCTCTCGAGTCCCGAGTTCCGTCGGCAACTGGCGGCGTCGAGCGGCGCTTCGGGAACGGTCGATGTGCGCCGTGAACTCGAGGCGGTGCTCGCGGGGGGCGCGCACGGCGCCGCGCCCAAAGACATCCCCGAGCACCAGGGGCGCGTCATCGACGTCGCCGGCAACCTGTTCGCCACCCTGCTCACCGACCTGCAGGTCGCCCGCAGCGTGCGCCCCTGGATCGAGAAGCTCGAAGTGCCGGTGCTGAAGATGGCGCTGCTCGACGACCGGTTGTTCCTCGACAAGACCCACATCGTCCGGCAGGTGATCAACAAGCTCTCGGAACTGGAGGTACTGGCCGACTCGGAGAACGAACGGGAACAAGCGACGTTGCGGCACGCCTTCCGGTGGATCGTCAACCTGATCAACACCGAGTTCGACGGGACCACCGCGGTGTTCCATCGGGTCGCCCGGCAACTGGACCTGCTGCTGCGGGTACAGAACGATACCTATCAAAAGAACCTCGGCGCGGTGGTCGCCGAGTGCGTCCGGAAAGAACCGACCGAGGAGCCCGCGCTGCGGGCGCGGCAGCGCCCGGACACCGAAGACGACAACGAATGGCTGCGCCGGGTACGACGATTGGAGGAGGGGCACTGGATCCTCTTCGACGCCCGCCGCGCCGAACCCAAGCGCCTCAAGACGGCCTGGATCGCGCCCCATTCGGCCAAGTACGTATTCGTCAACGTGTTGGGGCGCAAGGAACGGATCGTGGGCGAGGCGCAACTCGCCGCGCTGCTGCACGACGGCGATGCCGTGGTCCTCGACGCCGCGGACGAACCCGCCATGGACCGCGCACAATACAGCATGCTGCAGAAGCTGCACCGCCAGCTTCTCTATCAAGCCGCCCACGACCCGCTCACCGGGCTCATCAATCGTGTGCAGTTCAAGAAGTGTCTCTCCGAAGCGGTCGCGGAGGCGAAATACTCCGAGCGTCGGCACGCGCTCGTGTTCCTCGACATCGACCAGTTCAAGGTCGTGAACAACACCCTCGGCTACGAGGCGGGCGATGCGCTGCTCAAGGACCTCGCCGCGCTCCTGGGAAACCGCGTCGGCGCGGATCACTCCCTGGGCCGCGTGGGACCCGATCAGTTCGCCATCCTGCTCCGGGACCACTCGATCGACCAGGCGCTCGGCGTCGTAGAGGAGCAGATGGAGGAGCTGCACGAGCACCGCGTGTCGTGGCGCGGCCAGCGCCTCTCGATATCGGTGAGCGTCGGCCTGGTGGGTATCCATGCGCACGAGGAGAACGAGTCCGCGCTGCTGCAGGCCGCCGAGACCAGTTGCGGCGTCGCCAAGGAGATGGGCGGCGGACGCACTCAAATCTACCACTCGCGCCACGCGGCCCTGTCGCGGCGCAGGGAAGAAATGAAGTGGGCGATGCTGATCGACCGCGCGCTCGACGAGGACGCGCTCAATCTGCGCTGCCAGAAGATCCTCCCCCTCCAGGAGCACATCTCCCGGCAGGTCTGGTACGAGCTGCTGCTCGGACTCTCCGACGAGCTCAGCGGACAAATGGCGCTGCAGGAGTTCATCAGGGCGGCCGAACACTACAGCCGGATCATCGAGGTCGACCGTTGGGTGATCCGCAACGCCTTCGAATGGATCGCGCGCCACGAGGACGAACTGCTCGGGATCGGCGGCTTCACGATCAATCTGTCCGGCCCGTCGTTGAACGACGAGCGGCTCATCCGCTACGTCAACGAGCAGGCCGAGCGCACCGGCGTGCCGATGCGCCGGATCTGTTTCGAGATCACCGAGACCGCCGGCATCGCGAGCCTGTCGGACGCGAGCGACTTTATCCACGTCATCAAGAGTACGGGCTGCAAGTTCTCGCTCGACGACTTCGGAAGCGGCATGTCCTCCTACGCCTACCTGAAGAACCTCCCGGTCGACTTCCTGAAGATCGACGGCGCCTTCGTCCGGGATCTCACCGAGGACAGCAGCGACTTCGCGGTGGTGAAGTCGATGTGCGAAGTCGGACATTTCATGGAGAAGGCGGTGATCGCCGAATTCGCACAAAGCGAGCGGACCATCGAACTGCTCCGCGAAATCGGCGTGGATTACGTGCAGGGCTACGCGGTGGAACGCCCGCACCGCCTGGAGGAATTGCTGAGTGCGTAACGAGGCCCGCCCCGCCCGGGCCGGCCGCGGCGCCTCTACCGACCCGCCGCGCGGCGCGCGTCGGCGAGAAACACCGGGTACTCGCGGGGACGATCATCGGACCCGGTCTTGCACACCACGTGCGCGCGGCGCGTGCGTATCTCGTCGAAGCCCGTCGCGGCGAGCCAATCCGCCATGGTCGACGGATCGAAGCCGTGATGCATGATCCCGGGGGCGTCGCCGTGGAAGGTGCCGTCCTCCCGCTCGAGGTCCGCGAGCGCGACATGGCCGCCGGGGGCGAGCAGCCCGCGCAGCCGCGCGAGCAGCGCCGGGACGTCCTCGATGTGATGCAGGGTCATGGCGCTGAAGATCAGGTCGAACGGCCCCTCGGGCAGCGACTGCGCCAGGTCCATCTCGAGCGGCTCGACGTTGTCGAGCCCCAATTCACGCACCTTGGTGCGCAGCACATCGAGCATGCCCGCGGCGCTGTCCACCGCCACGATATGACCGAGACCCGGCGCGAGCAGTGCGGTCACCAGCCCGGTGCCGCAGCCGAATTCCATCGCACGGGTTTGCGCCGTCGCCGGGACGGCCTCGGCGATCGCGCGCGCGACCGCCTGTGCAAGCTCCACACGCACGGGGTTCTCGTCCCAGGAGCCGGCGACGGCATTGAAACGTTCGACGTTCAGTCGGGTGACGGCGTCTTCACTCATGGGCGCAGTATAGCGGTTCGAGGCGGCCCGACTCCACCGACGGCCCGCCGGCGGCATGGGAGCCGTTCGATTCCCCGGGATAAACCGGGAAACCGCGGCGGTCGCACATGCGGCCTCAACGCCGCTCGGTCGCCCGCAGGAAGGCGCGCAGCCAGGGCTTCACGCGCCGCTCGTTCTCCGGTCCCATACGGATGAGCACCTTCTGCCCCGCGGGCAGGGCCTCGAGGCGCGGGTCGGCGAACTCGTAGTACACACTGGGGCGCACCAACCGCACCGGACCGGAGAGCTCGGGGGCGGCCAACAGGACGCCGATCGCCTGGACCAGACGATCGTTGAAGTACCCGTAGCGGTAGCCGAGATCCCGGTACGCCTGCTGGAACAGCGGATAGAAGCGGATATAGACGGCGGCCAGCCGCTTGGGATCGACCGCCTCTAGCAGGGCCACGTACGGGGTATAGCGCGCGTAGTTCTTCGCGCTGAGGACGTAGCGATCGGCCGTCGGGCCGCCGATACGACGCACTTCGAAGCGCCCCGGCGCCGGGCGCAACGGGAGGTAGCGCAACGGCAGTCGGCGTTTGGACACGTTGTCGACGGTCACCACTACGCGCCGGACGATCTCCTTGAGGCGCAGCCGGCGTTCCAGCCGTGCACGCCCCACGAGTCCGGCGAGCGCCCGCTTCAGGGCCGGGTCACTGCGATCCAGCGGCGGCAACGGGGGTGTCGACGCCGGCGTCGACGCCGTGCCGGGTGCGCGGCGGGCGGATCGTGCGGGCGCCGGCGGCGGCGGGATCGGATGGCGGACCAACGGTTCCTTGACGGGCGCCGGCACCGGCGCGCGTACGGGAGGGGGCCCCTCGAGAACCGGTCTCGACCGGTACCAGTAGCCGGCCGCACCGATGCCGCCGAGCAAGACGAGCACCAGTACCCCGTAGAACACCCTGCTCGCGCGCATGCCGCGTACCCTCCGTTCGGACTCCGACAGGCTGCCGGCAGAAATGATACGCCGCATCCGCGCGCGGGAGGAGACCCGGGCGGACTCGCGCGGGCTTAATGGTGGAACTGCGGTGACGGACCGGTGGGGGTGCGCGGCGGGCTGTGCTCCAGCGCCTCGACCGCCTGCACGAGATCGCCGATCAGCAGTTCGGCCATGTCGCGCGAGAAGCCCTCCCGTATCACGATACGCAGCACCGAGATCCCCTCCGCGTCCGAGGGCATGGTATAGGCGGGGACCTGCCAACCACGCACGCGCAGACGCTCGGAGACGTCGTACACCGAGTAGCGCGCGGCGTCCTTCAGCCGGAACGCGAACACCGGGATTGCGCTGCCGTCGCTGAGCAGTTCGAACGGACCCATCGCGACCACGCGCCCGGCCAGGTAGCGGGCGATATCGCGCAGGTTCGTCAGGATGCGCGTATATCCGCCGCGCCCCAGGCGCAGGAAATTGTAGTACTGCCCCACCACCTGGTTGCCCGGGCGCGAGAAATTCAGCGTGAAGGTGGGCATGTCGCCGCCCAGATAGTTGACATGGAACACGAGGTCGTCCGGGAGGTGACGCTCATCGCGCCATACCACCCAACCGATGCCCGGGTAGACGAGCCCGTACTTGTGGCCGGATACGTTGATGGAGACCACCAGCGGCAGCCGGAAGTCCCAGCGCAGCCGCGGGTGCAGAAACGGCGCGACGAACCCGCCGCTGGCCGCATCGACGTGCAACGGGACCTCCAGCCCATGGGCCTTGTTGTGCCGCACGAGCGCATCGTGGATCGCCTTGATCGGCTCGAACTCCCCGGTGAACGTGGTACCGAGGATCGCCACCACACCGATCGTGTTCTCATCGATGCGCCGCACCACCTCCTCGGGTGTGATGACGTAGCGCCCCTCGGTCATCGGGATGTAACGCGGCTCCACCTCCCAGTAGCGGCAGAACTTCTCCCACACGACCTGTACGTTGCTGCCCAGCACCAGATTCGGCCGCGCGGCGTCCGCACCGGCGGCGGTGCGCCGTTTGCGCCAGTTCCACTTCAGGGCCATGCCCGCGAGCATTATCGCCTCGCTGGAGCCGATCGACGAGACGCCGACCGGATGCCCGTTCTCGGGCGCGTGGAACAGCCGTGCGACCATGTTCACGCAACGTCGCTCGATCTCGGCGGTCTGCGGATATTCGTCCTTGTCGATCATGTTCTTGGAAAAGGTTTCGGCCATCAGCCGCTCGGCCTCCGGTTCCATCCACGTGGTGACGAAGGTGGCGAGGTTGAGCCGCGCGTTACCGTCGAGCATCAGTTCGTCGTGGATGAGCTGATAGGCCGCCGCCGGCGGCATGCCCTGCTTCGGAAGGGCGTACTTGGGGATCGGCCGATCCATGAGCCGCGACCCGTAGGTGGGAGTGAAATCGGTGTTCGGATCATCCAGGGGCACGAGCTTCTTGACCATGTTCGTCTCCGGAAGGAATGGGTGCGCCCACGGATCCCGCGGATCGCATGCTTCCCGCTATGTCGGTCCGTCCTACAGGGCACCCGGCGGCGGCGACGGACGATCCGATTCCGGGTTTTCGCGACCTTTCCCGATCAGGCCGCACGATTCCACGCGGGGCGCCGCCAGCGATACAGGGCCAACGGGATGAACAGCATCACGCCGAGTGCGGCGAGCATCGCTACGCGGTAGGCGGCGGGCGAAATCCCGGGGCCGGGCGGAATGAAGCCGATCAGCAGGCACGCCAGCGTGGTCGTGAAGCCGGTACCCGCAACCAGCCACAGTCCCCAATTGCGCCCGCCCGGCACCCGGTACGGGCGCGCGGCGTCGGGTTCAGTGTAGCGCAGTCGGATCGCCGCGGCGAAGAGCAGCAGGTACATCACCGCGTAGAGCACCACCGCGGCGGAGGTCAGCAACAGGAACGCGGTGTCCACCGACGGGATCACCAGGAACGTGAGCGCCACGACGCTCATCAGCACGGCCTGCACGAAGAGCAGGTTTCGCGGCACGCCGTGCTCGTTGACTTCCTGGAGTACGGGCGGGAGGTTGCCCGCCCGACCCGCCGCCCACAGGCCCTTGATCGGACCCACCACCCAGGTGCTGACCTGCCCCGCGGCGCCGAGCGCGACCAGCACGGCGGTCGGGGGCGCGAGCCACGCGAGGTGGAAATGCCCGAAGAGGGCCGCGAGCGCCTGGACCGCCCCGGAGACGAGGTCGATCCGCGCACCCGGCAGGACCGCGGCGACCGCCAGTCCGCCGAGCAGCGTCAACACGAAACCCAGCACCGCGGCGGCGAACACCGCGATCGGGTAGTTGCGGCGCACGTCGCGGACCTCGCGCGCGTGCGAGGCGGAAACCTCGATGCCGACCACGCCGAAGATGAAACTCAGGAACAGCAGCAGGCCGTGCCGCACATGGTTCAGCGGCAACCAGTTGCCGGGGCGCAACGCGAGATCGAGATGCAGCGCGGCGCCCGAGGCCACGTAGAGGCCGGCGAGCACGATGAGCACGAGCGCCGGCAACAGCACGCCGAGCGCCAGGCACACGCTGCTGATGAGTCCGGACAGCCGCGTACCGCGCAGGTTGGCGAAGGTCGCGGCCCAATAGATGATGAGGATCACCGCCACGATGTAGCCGCGCGACCCGGCCAGCGACGGCGCCGCCGCGTAGGCCAGCGCGGCGGCCGCGTAGGAGAGGATCGAGGTGATCCCGAACAGGCTCTGGACCCATTGCAACCACACGGCGACCAAGCCCCAGCGCGTGCCGAACGCCTCCTCGACCCAGTGGAACACGCCGTTCTTCGGCCACGCCGTGGCCAGCTCCGCGGAGACCAGCGCGATGGGGATGAGAAACGCGAAGACCGTGACGACGTTGAAGAAGACCATCTGCAGGCCGACGGCCGCCATCATCGGCATGTTGCGCAGCGTCAGGAACAGCGCCGCGGTCATCATGGTGAGCGTCGCGACGCCGAGGCGGCCTTGCGGCGCTTCGCGGCGCGCGGCGGCGGATTCGGGTGTGGGTATCACGGCCTGAGACCGCCCCGGGAGCGGGGTTCGGTGAGGGCGGGTGCCGGGCGGTGTCCCATGTGCACCTCGCGTGCGGTGACGCCCCGGTAGAGCACCTCGATGAACCAGGAGAGCGCGATCATCCCCGCGAGCACCCCGACCTGAGCGCGCGTGGCCGGGTTCGCCGCGGTCTGCGCCACCAGCGCGACGAAGGCGACCGCGCACGCGATCACCCCGGCGAGGGCGACGATGCGGCTCGCGCCGACTTCGCCCGCCAAGCGCAGGCAGGCGAGGTTCACGGCGGCGAATACGAGCAGGAAACCGGCGCTGCCCATGGTGGCGATCGTGTTCAACGGGACCAGATTCAGGATCAGGAGCGCCAGGATCAGGAACGCGGCCAACCCCTCGACGGGTTGGTTGCGAATGTTGTGTTCGAACTCCGCGGGCAGCTCGCCGTAGCGGGCGATGAGGTAGGTCAGGCGGCCCGATCCGTAGAAGGTCGCATTGATCGCCGAACTCGTGGCAAGCAACGCGGCGAGTGCGATCAGGACCGCGCCGGGCGCCCCCAGGAAGTGCGCCGCGGCGGCGGCCAGCACGTTGTCCGAATGCAGCGCGGCGGCGGCGAAGTCGAGATGGGCCACCGTCACCAACGCGATCAGCACGTAGGCGGCGAGCACGATCGATACGCCGCCCAGGTAGGCGATCGGCAGAGTGCGGCGAGGGTGTTCGACGTCGGGCGCGGCGTTGGCGATCAGCTCGAAGCCCTCGTAGTTGAGAAAGATGATCATCGCACCGCTGAACAGCGGCCAGGGGCCGACGAACCCGGCCGGTGCCAGGCGCCCCCAATGCGCCGGGGCGATCAGGCCCGCGAGCACGAAGGCGGCGAGCAGCGCCAACTTGAGCACGTTGAAGAGGTTCTCGCTACGCACCACGAGGTGCGGGCCGAGGAAGTTGACCGCCGCGAGCGCGACCAGCACGCCGCTGCCGAGTGCGCCGCGCAGGATCGGGCCGGGAACGGCACCGAACAATCCGGCACCGTAGGCGCCGAAGGCGTAGGCGTAGACCGCGAGCAACACCACGTAGCTCAGGCACAGGAGGATGCTGAGGGTGCCGGTGAATACGCCGCTGCCGTAGGCGCGGTTGATGAACTCGACCGTACCGCCGCGGCTCGGATAGCGCAACGTGAGCTTGAGATAGCTGTAGGCGGTGAGCAGCGCCACCACCCCCGCGACGGCGAACGCGATCGGAACCGCGCCGCGCGTGAGTTCGATCGCCAACCCGGTGACGGCAAAGATACCCCCGCCGATCATCCCGCCGATGCCGATCGACAGCGTCGACCAGAGGCGCAGGGGGCGGCCGGGTCCGGGGTGTGCGTGGATGATGGCTCGCCTTGTTGTTCTTCGTGGCTACCCGGGTCCGTCGGGGGACCGGTGCATGAAATCCCTGCCCCCGCACCATCGGCCGGCGGCACGCGGCGTTGCCGGTACTCCGCGTCCGCGCCCCACGCATCAGGGGCGCATCGTCATTTGAGGAGACCGATATCCTCTCAACAGGTTCCGAAGACCACCGCGGAGAGCAGGACGCGGTAGACTGCGCGGCCATGACGGAGAATACCACCATCGTCGGACTGGCCATGCGGCTCGCGCCGGTGGCACTCGCCTTTATCGCCGGAGCGGCGGCTCGCAGGCTCGGCTGGGTGGGATCGGCGCACGGCGAGCGCCTGCTCGCCTGGGTGGTGCGCTACGGGATGCCGGCGCTGATCCTCGGCACGGTGACGCCGCTGGCGCTCACGCCGGGAATCGCGCGGCTGCCGCTCGCCGCCGGACTCACGATCCTCGCCATGTGGGGGTTGGCGGCGGCGGCGGGATACCCGCTGGCGCTCCCGCCGGCGCGCCGCGGGGTGCAGATCGTCGGTTCGATGATCATGAATCTCGCGGTGGTCTACCCGTTCGCCTTCGCGGCATGGGGACCGGCGGGGGCCGGACACCTGGCGTTCTTCGACTTCGGTAACGGTGTGCTGGTGCTGACGCTCGTCTACGCGATCGCCGCCTGGTACGGCCGCGGGGAGGCGGGGTTGCGCCCGGTATTGCGGGCGATGGGCCGGTTCCCGCCGTTCTGGGCGATGGCCGTGGCGCTCGCGCTCAACCTGGGCGGCGCACCGGTCCCGGGACCCCTGTTGCTCGGGCTCCAATGGGGCGGCGGGGCGGCCGTGTTCCTGGTGTTGGTGGCGATGGGGATCTTTTTCCGTGTGCCGCGGCGCCCGTCGGCGGTCTTGCTCCTGACGCTGATACTGCGCGCCGGCGGCGGGTTGGCGCTGGGATGGCTCTGGGCGCGGCTCTTCGGCCTTACCGGCCTCGATCGCGCCGTGGTGGTGCTGGGCGCGGCCGCCCCGGTCGGGTTCAACACCCTGGTGTTCGCCTCGATCGAGGGGCTCGACCGGGAGTTGGCGGCGGCCCTGGTCTCGCTCTCGGTGCTCGCCGGGATGCTGTTCCTGCCGCTGGTGATCGCGTTCGCAATCTAAGGCGCGACGCCCCGAAGGCCGGATCCGGATCGGGTCCGGGCGGGGAATCGGCGACGCGCGAGCGCGAACCCGCCAAAGAGCAGGGCCGAGTAGATCACCGTGCCGGCGAGCGTGTAGCGGAAGAACGGCAGCGCCGCGGTGTAGCAGGCGAGCAACCCCTCGGGGGTGTGCGGGTAAAGTCCGCCGGTGAGCCAGACGCCGAAGTTGGTGACCAGGAAAAAGAGCGATGCGGCACCGAGGGCGCCGAGTGCCACGCGGCCCGCGCCCGCGCGCCCGCCGAGCCGTCCGCCGAGGACGGCGATCGCGGCCACTGCGAGGTAGACGAACGCCATCCCCGGATAGACCAAGCCGTAACCGTAGACCGCGTAGCCGAGCACCAGATCGCTGGCGAACAGGGCGGCGAGCGGGGCCAGCAGCGCGGTGCGCCGATCGCCGAGGTAGGCGCCGCCGAAGAGTGCCATGGCCTCCACCGGTGTGAAGTTGGGCACGTGCGGCACGAGCCGCGCCACGGCGGCGGCCAGGACCAAACCGAGTACGATCCAGGTTCGCGTACGGGGCATCGCGTGGCTCCTTCGGATTCTCGCCGGGGTCTCAGCCCGTGATTCTACCCTGGTGCGGTGTTTCATGCTTGGCCCGATCAGGGATCGCCCAAAGCGTCAGGCCAAGGCGGCGGCGCGCAGGACCCCCGCGCCCGCCTCACGGCGCCAGCCGCTCCACGGCCCACCGGTCACCGGCGCGCCGGTAGCGCAGCCGATCGTGCAGGCGATCCGGACGATTCTCCCAGAACTCCATCAGCTCGGGCACGACGCGGTAGCCGCCCCAATGCGGCGGGCGCGGCACCTCGACGTCGCCGAATCGCTCCGTCGCCTCGGCCATGCGCGCCTCGAGCACGGCCCGGTCGGGGATCACGCGGCTCTGGTCCGAGGCCCAGGCGGAGAGCCGGTGGCCGTGCGGGCGCTCGCGGAAATAGGCATCGGACTCGGCGGGCGTCGTCTTCTCCGCGCGGCCCTCGATGCGCACCTGATAGCCCGGCGGCTCCCACCAGAAGACGAGTGCCACGTGCGGCTCGGCGGCGATCTCCTCGCCCTTGACGCTCTCGTAGTTGGTGTGGAATACGAAGCCGCGGTGATCGAAGCTGCTGAGCAGGACGACCCGCGCCGCCGGCTTTCCGAAGCGCCCCGCGGTGGCGAGCGTCATGGCCTGCGGCAACGCCAAGCCCGCCCCGCGCGCCCTCTCATACCACTGCCCAAACAATTCGATCGGATCCATCATGGGGTCGGTGACCATTACGCCTCATTCCCATCCCGGGGCTTATCTTACACCCGGCCGGACCGTCGTTGCGCCCCGCGTGCTTTTCAGACTTCCGGGTTGATTACAAACCCTCACCCCGACTCCCTTCGCAACGGTAACGTACTCCGTAAGAACACGCACCCTCCCCGACGCTCGTCGCGGGGGGCGCGCTGCATCCTCAAGCCGGGACGCGGATCACATAGAACAGAACGGCGAAGAAGTGACAGGCGCTCCCGGCGAGGACGAAGCCATGCCAGACGGCATGATGATAGGGAAGGCGGCGCCATAGATAGAAGACCAATCCCGCGCTGTAGGCGACACCGCCCGACACCAGGAGCAGCAGCCCCGCGCCCGGCACGACCCGTGCGAGCGTCGGGATCACCGCCGCCGCCAGCCAGCCGAGGCCCAAGTACAGGGCCACCGAGAGGACCTGGGAACTGCGCCGTGCGAACAGCTCGCGGGCCATCCCCAGCAGGGCGAGCCCCCAGACCACGCCGAACAGCGACCAACCGAACGCACCGCGCAGGCTCACCAGCGCGAACGGCGTGTAGGTGCCCGCGATCAGCAGGTAGATGGCGCAGTGATCGAGATGCCGCAGTACGCCTTTGGCGCGCGGTGCGGAAATGGCGTGGTAGAGCATCGAGGCCAGATAGAGCAGCACCAGGGCGGCACCGAACACCGCCGAGGAGGCGATCCGCCCGGCACCCCCCTGTGGCGCGGCGAACACCACCAGCACGACCAAGCCCGCCACGGCCAGCGCCAGGCCGATCCCATGGGTTACGCTGTGGGCAATTTCCTCCCCCGGCGAATAATGCGGTTCCAGCACCGAAGTGTGCATGATCGATCGGCCCTCCTCCACGGCGTCGGGCGCCGCCCGCCGGACCGACGGGCGCTACCGAAGTCTATCGGGCGGGTGCCCCGTGCGTCACCCCCGTGCGCGGCGCCGCGGCCCGCCGGAGCGGGGTGGGCGCGGTCCGGGTGTCGCCTCGTGCGGCCAGACATTGCGAAAGCGCTGGCGCACGGTCTCCGGGACGGCGGAAGAGAAGCGCAGGCGCACCGATTTTCCGTCCAGGTAGCCGCGGATACGTCCGCGCCGCAGGCCGGCGATACGCGCCACCTCGGCGCCGGCGTGCAGAAACGACCGGGGTACCTCGCCTCGGACACACTCGACGCGATGCCCGCGGATCCGCAGATCGAAGTCGGGGCGCTCACCCATCGCGCGCCAGAGCAGAAACGACACGAAGCCCGCGAGCAGGATGAGCAGTGCGATCATCGAGGTCTCTCTCGCGGCGGCGCCCGGCGCCCGCGGCGCGGGCGGCAACCGGCGCCGGGCTCAGGCGCCCAGCCGCAGCCCTCCGGGCAGGGTCACGTCCATGGCCACGGGCAGGTGGTCGGAGAACGGGTAGTCGAGCACCGACACACGCTCCACCTTCAGCGACGGGCTGACCAGGATGTGGTCGATGTTGCGGCTCGGGCGCCAGCTCGGGAACGTCAGCAGGTCGTGAATCGGCTCGCACAGCCCGGTATCTTCCAGCAACTGATCGATCTCCGGGCTGCGTGAGCGGCAATTGAGATCGCCCATCACGATCACGTTCGGGTCGTCGCTGATCAGTTCGCCGATAAATTTGAGCTGCTGGAGCCGGGCGCGCCGCCCCAGCGCGAGATGGATGATCAGCAGCACCAGTTGCATGCCGGGGGCGCCGAATTCCACGCGCAGCGCGCCACGACCCGGAATGCGACCGGGGAGCTTGTGTTCGGTGAGCCGGGTCGGACGGTAGCGGCTCAGGATGCCGATACTCTGGCGCGCGAACTTGCCGATGCACCGGTTGGTCTGATAGTGCCAATAGGGAAATCCCGCCTTGAGCGCCAGATATTCGGTCTGATTGACGAAGCCGCTGCGCAGGCTGCCCGGGTCCACCTCCTGCAGGCCGACGATGTCGAACCCGCTCACCAGCCGGGCGATGCTGTCCAGGTTCACGAAGCGTCCCGCGTCCGGGAGCACGTGCTTCCAACTGTGAGTGAAGTACTGGTAGAAGTGGCTGGTGGAAATGCCCGCCTGGATGTTGTAACTCAACAGCCGCAGGCGCTGCCCGAGTTCCGCGGTACTGCGGCGCCCCGGTCCCGGGTCAGGGTATAGCGGTTGCAGCCGGGGCGGCGTCCCGTTGGAGGGATAGGGGAGCGTCATAGCGGGCAGACCATCTCGCCCAGTTTCGACGTGAGTTTGAGGTTCTCCGCGTAGTCGACGGGGCAGTCCACGATGCACACGCGACGCGATGCCAGCGCCTCCTGCAGCGTCGGCAGCAGTTCCGCGGCGCCGCGCACCCGGTATCCCTTGGCCCCGAAGGCCTCGGCCAGGCGTACGAAATCGGGATTGCCGAACTTCACATAGGCGGAACGGTGAAATTGGTTCATCTGCTTCCACTCGATGAGCCCGTAGCCGCCGTCGTTCCAGATCAGCACCACGATGGGCACCTCCAGGCGTACGGCGGTCTCGATCTCCTGGCAGTTCATGAGAAAACCCGCGTCTCCGGTTACCGCCACGACCGAGCGATCGGGGTATACCATCTTGGCGGCTATGGCGCCCGGAACCGCGATCCCCATGCTCGCGAAACCGTTGGAGATGATACAGGTGTTCGGGTACTCGCAGCGGAACATGCGCGCCATCCACATCTTGTGCGCGCCCACGTCACAGATGACGATGTCCTCGAGTTCCATGGCGGTACGCAGATCCCAGATGATCTTCTGCGGCTTTACGGGGAAGCCCTCGTCCTCGCTGAGCGCCTGCATCTCCTCCATGAGCAAGGTGCGCAGCACACGCATCTTATGATCGTCGTGGGGGACGGCGAGTTCCGCGATCCGTGTCAGGCTGTGCTTGATGTCGCCCACCGCGCCGCACTCGATGTTATAGTGCGCATCCACTTCGGCGGGATTGGCGTCTATGTGGATCAGCTTGCGGTCGCGGGTCGGATGCCAGAGATCGGGGTGGTACTCGGCCAGGTCGTAACCCACGCAGATGATCACATCGGCGCGGCTGAAGCCGCAATTGACATAGTCGTTGGATTGCAGACCCACGCTGCCCAGCGCGAGCGGGTTCTTGAAGAACGGCACCACCCCCTTCGCCATGAAGGTATTGGCGACGGGGATGTTCAGGCGCCTGGAGAACTCCGCCAACTGCCGCCAGGCCTTGGAGCGGATCACGCCGTTGCCCGCCAGGATGATCGGGTCGCGCGCCTCGGAGATGAGTGCCGCGGCGTAGTTGAGGCGGTCGGCGGTCGGCTCGGGCGACATCGGCTGGCGCACCGGCAACGGTGTGTCCTCGATGGCCATGCGCGCGATATTTTCCGGAAACTCGACGAAGCAGGCCCCCATCTTCTCCGTTTGCGCCAGCTTGAAGGCCTTGCGCACCACCTCGGTGATGATGTTCGGGGTCAGCAGCCGGGAGGAATACTTGGTCACCGGCGCGAACATCAGCTCCAGATCCAGGGTCTGATGCGACTCCTTGTGCAAGCGGTTGGTGCCCGCCTGGCCGGAGACGGCCACCAGCGGCGCATGATCCATGTTGGCGTCGGCCACACCGGTGACGAGATTGGTGGCGCCCGGGCCCAACGTCGACAGACACACCCCGGCGTGGCCGGTCAGACGCCCGTAGACGTCGGCCATGAACGCGGCGCCCTGCTCGTGGCGCGTGGTGACAAACCGTATCGGGGAGTCGATCAGGGCGTCGAGCACGTCCAGGTTCTCTTCGCCGGGCAGGCCGAACACATACTCGACCCCCTCGTTTTCGAGGCACCTGACGAAGAGTTCCGCTGCATTCATGGGGCCGCTCGGTCCCTGACCATGCACGCGCCGACCGCTCGACGCGCCACCGACCTCCGCCCTACCGCGCGGTCGATTGGTTGGCGGCGGAGGCGGTCGCGGACTCGAGCGCACCCGTATGCATACCCCGACGGCTCTCCTTGCGAACGAGGTAGTTCAGGATGGCGATGAGCCGCTGATCGCTGCCCGCAAGATCCATGCTGGTACGATACTTTCCCGCCACGACTACGGTCGGGACCCCGGTGATTCCGATGCGCTGCGCCAGCGCCCGGGCGCGGCGCACCTCGGCGTCCACCGTGAACGACCCGTAGGCGGCCCGGAACGCCGCGGGCTTGACCCCGTGGCGGGCGAAGAAACCGGCCAGGGCGTCCTCGGTCCCCAGCGCGGAGCCCTCGCGCTGAACGGCGTCGAACAGCGGTTGAAACAGCCGCGACAGGACGCCGAGTTCCTTGGCGGCATAGTAGGCGCGGGCGTGCACGGTCCAAGCCGCATTGAGGGGCGCGGGAATACGGATAAACTGCACGCCGGGCGGCTTATGCTCGAGCCACTTGTCCAGGTACGGCTCGAAGCGATAACAGTGGGGGCAGCCATACCAGAAGAACTCGACCACCGTTACCTTGCCCGGCTCCGCGCCCGGGACCTGGACCGGCGGATCGATCAAGCGATAGTCGAAGCCCGCTTCGAACTTCGCACTGCCGGGCGGGGGCGGCGCGGCCCACGCGACGCTCACCAGCAACACCCACAGAAAGGGTACCAGACACCGCTGCCATCGGCGCCGGTTTGTTTGTGATTTCATGGGGTTGTCCCTGCCGAATTTCATCTCATGATGCTTCACAGCCTAACACTTCCCGGAACAAAAGCAAGCAAGCCGAAACACGCCGTCGACCGCCGGCGCGGGTGCGATCGGGGCTCGCAGAACGCTCACCGGGGTGGCCACACCGAGTCGGCGAACGCCGCCCCCTGTGCGGGAATGGCGGTTGCATCGAGCGGCGATGCCGCGCAACACCTCGATCGGCCGTGGGCCGACTACGGCGCGGCGCTTGCCCGGTGCCGCGGCAAGCCGGATTATTGAAAGGTGCACCGGGCGCCCGGTGCGACGTGAGGAGACCGAGCAATGAACAGCCGCTACCACGCCACGCGCTTTTTGGCCAGCGCCCCGGACCTTGCGCGCGCACCACCCGATCGAGGCCGCGAAGTCGCCTTCGCCGGGCGCTCCAATGCCGGCAAGTCCAGCGCCCTGAACGCCTTGGTGGGACACCGGGGCCTGGCCCGCGTGAGTCGCACACCGGGGCGCACCCAATTGCTGAATTTCTTCGAGGTGGCGCCCGGGCTACGGCTCGTCGACCTGCCGGGCTACGGCTATGCGAAAGTCCCGCGCGCGATCAAGGACCGGTGGGATCGCGCTCTGGAGGACTATCTGGGCCGGCGGCGCTCCCTGCGCGGGCTGATCCTGGTCACGGATATCCGGCACCCCTTGGGGGCCGCCGATGACACGCTGTTGCAGTGGTGCGCGCTCGCCGCGCTCCCGGTCCACGTACTGCTTACCAAAGCGGACAAACTGGGGCGCGGCGCGGGGAAGGCCGTGCTGTTGAAAGTGCTTCGGGAACAGAGCGGACGGAACCCGGGTTTCAGCGCCCAGTTGTTCTCGGCCCCGCAGCGGATGGGGATCGACGACTTGGTGGACGGCCTGGACCGCTGGCTGAACGACGACCGGGACCGGTCGGCGGCGGACTGACCGGGCCGCGAATCCCGAATAAAAAAACCCCGGTTTTCAAGGGGGGGGAGAAAACCGGGGCAACGCTTCCACCCGGTCTGGGGAGAACCGGATGTATGTACCCGCTCAGGGAGGAAAAGCGGGTGGGCGCCTAATCCTTAGGCATCCACGAAGTATGACCGGGGCCTATGTGGAAAGTTCACGGACCGGTGCCGTGTCGAGCGGGATTATTTTCACCGCGAGTCATCAAAATTTTTCATCCCGGAATCAATTCGGGCCGGCGGAACATTCGGCGCCGCCAACGCCGAAGAATACGGTTTCGCGCGAGGCGCGATGCGGCTCAGGTACCGGCGTTACGCGCGCCGATCGCACGCAGCCGCGGGACGTCGAGACCGGCCTGATCCGCGTGCGCCAGGGCGCGGGCCAAGCGCCCGGGGGCACTGCGCCCCGTGCAACGATGCGCCGGGTCGGCCCGAAACGCCGCCACCATGCCATCGATCAACGCATCGCGGGCCGGCGGCGCTCCCGTCAGCCACTCCTGAATCGCCAGTACCTCGTCGGCGACCGTCAGGACGAGGTCCCGGTGCGCGCCCCAAAGACCGCCCACGTCGCCGCCCACCTCCAGGCCCGCGATGTTGGAGACGAGGATATACAGATTTTTGCGAACCAGCTCGAAACGCAGTTGTTCCGCATCCCCCAGGATGCGACACGGGATCCCCAGCGATTCCAACGCAGCGGCGAGCACGCCGGCCGCCGGTCCGTACAACGGGGTCGGCAGAATCACCTTTACATCCCGCCCCGGCTTCTTCTCGAACCACACCACGGCGAGCGTCGGCGTATCGAGTCCGTGGCGTTCCCAATCCCGCGCAAGCAGCTCGTTCTGAAGCAACGCCGGCCGGTCGCGCCACGGCGCCGGGATCTCCGCCAACACGTCGTGCAGTTGCGCCTCGCCCACCGCCACGAGCACCACCGCCGGATCCGCAAGCTCGGCGGCGAGTTGCGTGAGATCGCTATTGCGCAGCGCCGGGACCACGGCCCGACCGTCGCGCAGGAAGCCGCGCGCGAACACGCCGCCCATCTCGCCCATGCCGACTACGACCGCCGCCTGTTTCACACCGCCCTCCCGCCTCCGCACGCACACAAGGGCACCACGGCCGGTTTCGATTGTACGCCGAAACGGCCTCCCCCGGCCGCAGATCGTCACCGCAAGCCCGGTTCGCGGAAACGATGGAAGTAGTGATACGAACGACTCGCCCGCGCATGGTCACGGCATTGTCATATTACAGCCATAGACTCTGCGCCGACGGTTGCACGCCGGGCGCACGACAGTGCGTTCCACCAATGCAGCCGCGACACAGACCAGCACGCTTGGCAAACACGCGAGGTAATTCGATTATGCTGAAGCGATTCGGAACAGCGCTGTTGCTCGGAGGCACCCTGCTCGGTTTCGGGGCGGCCGGGCCGGCCCACGCCGGTACCCAGATCGTCGGCGCGGGATCGACCTTCGCCTATCCGCTCTATTCCGCATGGGCACAGACCTACGCGAGGGATCACGGGGTCAGGCTCAACTACCAGTCCATCGGTTCGGGCGGCGGCATCCGCCAGATCGAGGCGCGCACCGTGGATTTCGGTGCATCCGATGCGCCCATGAAGATCGGGCAGTTGGACGCGAAGGGGCTCGTCCAGTTTCCCACCGCGATGGGCGGCGTAATCCCGACCATCAATCTTCCGGGGGTGAGGCGCGGCCGGCTCGTCCTCAACGGGAAACTGCTCGCGGAAATCTACCTGGGCGATGTCAAAAAGTGGAATGACCCGCGCATCGAGCGGCTCAACCCGCGCCTGCGCCTGCCCGACCTCCCTATCATCGTCGTGCATCGTTCCGACGGCTCCGGCACCACCTTCATCTTTACCAATTATCTCAGCAAGGTCAGTCGTGCCTGGAAGAACAAGATGGGCTTCGGAAAGGCGGTTCCCTGGCCCGTCGGGGTCGGCGGCAAGGGTAACGAAGGCGTGGCCGCCTACGTCCAGCGACTGCGGGGCGCCATCGGCTACAACGAATATGCCTACGTGCTTCAAAACCGCATGAACTACGCACGGATGGCGAACCGCGCCGGGCAGGTGGTACGACCCACCGCGCGGGCGTTCGCCGCCGCCGCCGCAAACGCCGACTGGAAGGACGCCCCGGGCTACTATTTGATTCTCACGAATCAGCCGGGTCGTGCCAGTTGGCCGATCACCGGCGCGACCTTCGTGCTGGTACCCAAGCACCCCTCGAACCCGGTGCAGACCCTCAAGGTCCTGCGGTTCTTCGCCTGGGGCTTCCATCATGGTACGCGGATCGCCGAGAAGCTGGACTATATTCCCATGCCGTCGAGCGTGGTGAAGCTGGTCGAGGCGACCTGGCGTGAACAGGTGAAGGGCACCGGCGGGCGTCCCCTCTGGCGTTAGCCCCGACGTGTCCGTGGTGGGCCGCGGTCGTTTACAGGCGCGGCATCCATCGACCAGGCGGAACCGGCACAGGCCGGTTCCGCTTTTTTTCGGTTCTTCCGGCGGGTTCCGCGGGCCGATGAGCCGGCGTTGCCGGGGCGGGCGCGCGTAATCATGGGGGTGCACGGACGGCCGCCGGGCTCGATCCCGCCGGGGGCCCCTTCGCCCGCAACGGGGCTCGCCGGAGACCGGCTTACCCGTCCCGCCCGCGCCGACCCGAAGGCGGGAATTCCCGCCGGTGCCACGGCGTCTCGCCGACGCCCGCCGACCGGGCCAGTACGCGCGCGAGTACGAACAGCAGGTCGGAGAGGCGGTTGAGGTATCGCACCGCCTCCGCACCGACCGTTTGGCTGCGCTGCAGCGCGACCAAGCGACGTTCGGCGCGCCGGCACACGGTGCGTGCAAGATGGCAGGCTGATGCGGCGCGCCCACCGCCCGGCAGGATGAACTCCTTGAGCGGCGGCAGGTCGGCATTGAAGCAGTCCAGGACCTCTTCGAGTCGCGCGACGTACTCCGGGGTGATCGCGGTATGGCCCGGCAGGCACAATTCGCCGCCGAGGTCGAACAGATCGTGCTGCACGTCGAGCAGGCACTCGCTCACCGCCTGCGGTGGTTCTTCGGCGAGCACCATCCCGAGGACACTGTTGAGTTCGTCGACGGTGCCGCCGGCCTCCACGCGCGGGTCGTCCTTGCCGACGCGCGTCCCGTCGCCAAGGCCGGTGTCGCCGCGATCGCCGGTGCGGGTGTAGATCTTCGAGAGCCGGTGCCCCATCGCCGCCCAGCCAGGATCTCAACCGTTGACCAACCGATACTCCACCGGCACGACGATATCAAGGTGTCGACCGCGCATCCAGCGGGCCGCCTCCGGGACCGCATGGATGCGCCGCGCGCTGCGCAGGGCGGCGCGGTCCAATATCGCATAGCCGGAGGTCTTCACCACCCGCAGGTCGGAGACCCGTCCCGCGGCACCCACCCGCAGGGCCAAGCGGACCTCGCCTTCCCAGCCGCGCCGGCGGGCGATCCAGGGGTAGGTGAAGTGCTCCCCGAGCAGGCGCAGCAGCGAAGTGCGCAGGAATTGCGCCGCCGACGTGCCGCCGCCCCCGGCGCGCGCCGCGGCGACGGGCCGGGCCGGGCGCGCCGGGGCCGGGCTGGCAGGCTCCGCAACGCGCGCCACCTGCTGCGGGTGCCGGGTGACGATGCGGTGCGACACCCCGGCAGCCCGCACCTCACGCGGCGCGAGGCGCCGGTCCCGGGGCCGGTGGGATTCGGTCGACGCGCGGGCGCGGTGCGCGGGCCGCACCGTGGCGTCGCTCGCCCCCGGCGCCGGCGCCGATGCAACGCCGAGACGCAGTTCCAGGCTCGGGCCCCGGGGCGCCGCGCCGGGAATCAAGGTCCGCGTCGGCACCGGCCACGCCGCGAACAACGCCAAGTGCAGCGCACCGGAAGCGACGATGAATCGTGCCAGGCCGACGCTCACACGCCCCCGCCCCACGGGATGCCGCGGTACCGGACCCCGACGAACACGGTCCGGCCGAGCTGATTGTAGCCGAATATGGTTTCGTAGGTCCGATCGAAGACATTGTTCATCGCCGCGTTTACGCTCCAGTGCGGGGACAGAGCGTACTCCAAGTTTACCCCGAGGAGTCCGTAACCCGACAGCCGCACGGACTCTGGCGGATACGTCATGTAATTTTTGTCGAATCGGCGCCCCACCGCAATCCAGTTTACGTGCACGTGAGCGCAACCGAAACTGCGGTCCACTGCGACCTTGAGCGAGCGCTCCGCGCGGCGCACCAGGATCGTTCCGTCAATGTCATTGTGCGGGCGCATGACTGTCGCCGTAATGTGTGCGTCCCAACCGAGGATGCGCGTATCCACGCCCGCTTCTAGCCCGCGGATACTGCTTCTATTGATGTTTTGCATCGTGGAACCTTGAGACGTTATCAAGTCTCGGATCCCCGTGCGATACGCATTGATGTGCCAACGCCCCCAGGAGTGGCGCCCACGCACACCCACCTCGGCTGTGTCGGAGGTCTCGGGGCGCAGGCTAGGATTACCGTGATAATTAATGGGGATGACGAGGTACAGATCGTCAAAAGTCGGTGCGCGAAAGGCCGTACCGTAGGAGGCGGTCACGCGCAGAGCCTCGGTGAGACGGTAGCCGTAGACGATGCTGCCGGTGGTGTGGTTGCCGAACTGTTCATCGTGATCGAGGCGCAGGGAGCCGAGGAAGTCGCTGCGCCCGAAGTGGAGCTGATACTGCGCGTACGCCCCGATGTCGTAACGCGAAGTCCGGGTGAAGTTGTACGTACTATCGACGCGGTCGTTGAGATAGTCGACCCCTGCCGTGATGAGCTGGTGCGACCCCACGCTGACGTCGTTCTGCCAGCTCGCGGTGATGCGCTCGCTGTCGAAGCGCGTCGGCGCGGCGGTCGAGCCCTCGCGGAAACTGGTGCGATCATCCAGGCTGCGACCGGCGCGCAGGCGCACGGTCCAGGCGCCCGTCGGCTGCAGCCGGACGAGCCCGCCGATCACCTCCTGAAGGAAGTCGGCCTCGTTGGCGGAATTGAAGTCATATTGCGTATTACCCGTGGCACGCAGCGCATTGACGCGCACCGCGGTGCCGTTGTCCCAATGGTAACCGGCACCCGCGGTG
>CAZAQG010000003.1:0-19132 GCA_964487445.1 uncultured Chromatiales bacterium | reverse complement strand
CGCATTGACGCGCACCGCGGTGCCGTTGTCCCAATGGTAACCGGCACCCGCGGTGAACGAATCGTTGTAGTAGCCGTCCCGGTCCGGCTCGTTGAAACCCAGGACCGGTTGGCTCACGTTGATCCCCTCGGTCCCGAGACCGCCGCCGCGCAGGTTGATCCAGCCGCGACCGACGGCGCCCGAGACCCCGCCGAAGGCCTGGTAGGTCTCGTGACTTCCATAGGTGACATCGGCCCCGGCGCGCAACGGCCCGCGTCCCTTGCGCGTGAAGATCTGGATCACCCCCCCCACGGCGTCGGGACCGTAGAGACTGGAATGCGGGCCGCGCACGATCTCGATGCGCTGGATCTCGGAGAGCGGCAGGAACTCCCAGGAAACCGTGCCCGCGGTCACGGAGCCCACGCGCACACCGTCGATCATCACGAGCACGTCGTCCGAATTGGTACCGCGCAGGAACACCGAGCTGACCTTGCCGAACGGACCATTGCTCGCCACGTCCAGGCCGTTGACTTGGCGCAGCAGCTGCGGGAGCGTCACCGCGCCGCTGCGGCGAATGTCCGCGCGCGTGATGACCGTGACCGAGGACAGGGACTGATCCGCGGTCTCCGCGGTCCGGGTGGCCGTGACGATGATCGGTGAGGTGGTCAACTCGTCGGCCCGGGCCGTGCCGGCGACGCAGCCCAACAGAAGGAGGGCCGCGCCGGCCCGGTGGGTTCTTCTCATGGAACGCTCCCTTCGCCACGCGCACCCGCGTGTGCGGTTGATGAACCGGGTGCGAAGGGGGCGTCAGCGCGCGGACGGGCGAACAGGTCCGCCGTGCCGCCCCTCGCAGCACCGACCAGGACACTTCAGGCCGGTCTCCGGGCTCGCGAGTGGACCGTAGTCCGATCCGGCGCCTTCCCGTGCGGTTGCACAGTGGCATGATGCCGGACCTTGACTCGCCTACCGTTGCGGGGGCAGCGCCGGAATGGCCGCCGGGATGAGTCCCGGTGCGCACCGGCTTCCCGTTTCATCCCTCGGGCGAGACGCCCTCGGGCCACCTGAAGCGTGCAGCCGGGACTCTATCGGCGGGTGCGTGGGGTGTCAAGGAAGGCGCTACGCGGCACCGGGGGTGCGAGGATCGATCGGCGGGGCGTCTTCGCGAACGCCCGCGGCGCCCGCAGAGGGTACGAATCATGTCGCGCCGTGCCGGATCGATGCGTCCGTCGGCCGGATCGGCGCGCCCGCGGCGATCGCTTTCCACCGGCTCAGCGCATGACCTTATCGATCGTCAGGTGCACCACGCCCTTGCCGCCCGGTGCGACCGGCGCACTCAGCCCCTGGAGGTCGCCCTTGGCGGCCAGGGGGTTGCCGTTGCGCGAGATGCGCGCGCCGATGATGACCTCGCGCTGCTTGGAAATCGTCCGCCCCGGGATCATCGCCCGGGAGTCGTCGAGGGTGACCGTTACCGGCAGATCCCTGACGTGACGCCGCACCACGGCCAGGGATATGGGCGGGCCGCGCGCGGTGCGGGCGAAGATGAACACACTCTCGTCCGGCCGGGTACGGGAGGCGAACCGCGGCGCCAGGCTGACCCGTACCGTGACCCCCGTCCCGGCACCGGCCGCCGCGGCCGCGGCCGGCGTCGCACCGCGCGCCATGGCCTCGGCCCGCGCCACTTGGCGTTTGAGGACCCGCGCCACCTTGCTGCCACGCGGCGCCTGCGCCGCGAGTCGCTTCCACTGCATCGCGGCGCGCTTGTATTCACCGATCTGGTAAGCGGCCCAGCCCGCCAGCCACAGCGCCTTGGGTTGGCGGGGATCGACGGCGAGTGCCTCGTGGACCAGTTGCGCGGGGCGGCCCGCCAGGCGGTCGTTGCGACCGAGCGCAAGCACTTCGGCATAGTCGGCCATCACCGACGCGTCCTTGCCGCTGGAAAGTCGGTAGGCGTGCTCGTAGGCCTGCGCCGCCCGGTCGAACTCCTTGAGCGCCCGATAGGAACGCCCCAGTCGTATCCAGCCCGGCAGGTCTTTCGGATGCCGGCGCATATGCGCCGCCAACTCGGCCACCATGTCGCGGATCAGCGCCGGGTTGTTATCCCCCTGCGCGACCGCCTCCGCCGCGAGGCGGGCGCGCATCTGCGGCGAGAGCAGCTCCCAGCCGCCATACTGTCGATACAACAGCCCGGCCAGCACGGGGATCGCCACGACCACCACCAGCGCCGTCGCCCAGCGCACGCGGGTGCGCGGACGCCGCGCCGGGCGCGCGGCGTCCGCGTCCGCGCGCTCCAACGACTCCAGGGTGTCGCGCTCCAGGTCGGCGCGCGCCTGATCGAACTGCCCGGGGCTCAGGGCGCCGTCCTCCAGATCGGTCTCCAGTTCCGCCAGGCGTTTTCGGAACAGCACCCGATGTACGCCGGCGCGCTGCGGGCCGACGGCGCCGGCGCCGCGGCCGAGCAGCGGCGGCACCACGAACGCCAGGGCCACGAGCACCATGAAAACCAGAATCGCCCAGAACAGAATCACGTCTTCGGCCCCTCCCGATCACGTAACAATTCGACGAGCCGCTTGCGCGCGCCGGCCGGCGGGGGCTCACTGTCGGGGGTGCGGGCCCGTTTGCGCACCAGCGCGACGAGCACCACGATGCCGATGAGCAGGCCGATGAACGGACCGAACCACAGCAGATAGGTGCTGTGCATCAGCGGCGGGCGGTATAGCACGAAGTCCCCGTAGCGGGCCACCAGGTAACCGATGATATCGCGGTTGCTCTTGCCCTGGCGCATCTGGTCGCGGACTTCCCGGCGCAGGTCCCGGGCCAGTCCCGCCTGCGAGTCCTGCAGCGATTCGTTCTGGCACACCAGACAACGCAGGTTCTTGAGCAGCGCGTGGTAGCGGGCGTCCTCACGCGGATTCGTGAACCCGGAGGTCGGCACCGCCGGCGGGGCGGCGGGCGACGCCGCGCGCGCCGCGGGCATGAGCAGCAACAGCAGCAACAAGGGGTAAAGTCGCCTCATCGGCGTGCCTCCTCCTGGAGTCGGCGCACCAGCGGCAGAATCTTCCGGTTCAGCACGTAGGGCGTGATCGGACCGATCTGCTTGTAGCGGATGATGCCCTTGGCGTCGACCACGAAGGTCTCCGGCACGCCGTAGACGCCCCAGTTGATCGCCACCCGTCCGGCATGATCGAAGGCGTTGGCGACGTAGGGGTTGCCGAAGGCCTTGAGCCACTCCAGCGCCGCCGTGCGCTGATCCTTGTAGTTGAGTCCATAGATCGGGACCACGCCGCTCTTGGCCAGCATGTCGAGCACACGCGTCTCGTCGCGGCACGAGACGCACCAGGAGGCCCACACGTTGAACAACGTCACCTTGCCGAGCAGGTCGCTGCGGCTCAAGGTCCGCTCCGGATGCGCCAATTCCGGCAGGCTGAACTGCGGCGCCGGTTTTCCGATCAGCGGCGATGGAATGAGCCGCGGATCGTGGCCAAGCCCGATCGCAAGCAGCGCCACCAGTATCGCGAAGAGGCCGAAGGAAACCAGATAACGAACCATCAGGGGCTGCCTGGAGAAACCGGGACCGGGTGCGCCGGAGGCTCCGGTGTTCGCGGTGCGGGCGCCGCGCCGCGCGCCACCGCCAGGCGGTAGCGCCGGTCGATCGCGGCCAGGAGGCCGCCCAGCGCCATGAACAATGCGCCCAACCAGATCCAGCGCACCATCGGCTTGTAGTAGATGCGCATCGCCCAGGCACCGTCACCGGTCGGCTCACCCAGCGATACATAGAGATCGCGGAACAGGCCCGACTTGATGCCCGCCTCGGTCATCGGGCTGGTCTGCACGATGTAGACGCGCTTCTGCGGATGCAACAACGCCACCCGGCGCCCGTCGCGGGACACCGTGATTATGCCCTGCGTGGCCGTGTAATTGGGGCCCCGGATCTTCGTTACGCCCTCGAATCGGAAGGTGTAGCCGGCCAGAGTCACGGAATCGCCGGGCGCCATGTTCACGTCCTTCTCCAGGCTGCCGGTCCCGGCCAGAGTCACGCCGAGCACGAACACCCCGAGGCCGAAGTGTGCGAGCGCCATGCCGAGGACGTGGCGCGGGACACGGTACCAGCGGTTGGCGCCGGCGAGATTGTGTCGGATCCGGCCCCAGATGTCGCGAGCCGAGAGCAGCATGACCCAGAATGCCGACACCACGGCGACGATCACCAGCGCCCGCACCTCCCCGGTGTACCAGATGGAGAACCCGGTGCCGGCCGCGATGCATACCACGAACGGCGGCCACAGGTATCGAAGCAGGGGCCGCAATTTCTGGTACTTCCAGCGCACCCCGGCACCGATCGCCGCCAGGAACACGATCGGCAGGGTAAGGGGGATGAATACCGTGTTGAAGTAGGGCGGCCCCACGGAGATCTTGCCCACCGCCATGCCTTCGAGGATCAGCGGATACAAGGTGCCGAGCAGTACCGCGAAGGCGGCCGAAATCAGCAGGACGTTGTTGACCAGCAGCAGCGTCTCGCGAGAGAGCACGTGGAAGTTTCCGCCGCCCTTCACCGTCGGGGCCCGCCAGGCGTAGAGCAGCAGCGACAGGCCGACCACCAGGGCGAGGAAGAGCAGGATGAAGATTCCACGCCGCGGGTCGGTCGCGAAGGCGTGCACCGAAACCAGCACCCCGGAGCGCACCAGGAACGTGCCGAGCAGGCTCAACGAGAACGAGAAGATCGCGAGCAATACCGTCCAGCTCTTGAACGCGCCGCGCTTGTCGGTGACGGCCAGGGAATGGATCAGCGCGGTACCCACCAGCCACGGCATGAACGAGGCGTTTTCCACCGGGTCCCAGAACCACCAGCCGCCCCAGCCCAGGACCGAGTAGGACCACCAGCTCCCGATCGCGATACCGAGCGTGAGAAACACCCACGCCGCGGTGGTCCACGGACGCGACCACCGCGCCCACGCGGCGTCGAGGCGCCCGTCGAGCAGCGCCGAGATCGCGAAGGCGAAGGGCACCACGAACCCCACGTAGCCCATGTAGAGCATGGGCGGGTGCAACACCAAGCCCGGATTCTGGAGCAACGGATTGAGGTCGCGCCCGTTCAACGGCACCGGAAACAGGCGCGTGAAGGGGTTCGAGGCTATCAGCATGAACAGGATAAACCCGACGCTCACCCACCCCATCACGCCGAGCACGCGGGCGGTGAAATCCGGCGGCAGGCTGCGGCTGCGGAAGGTCACCACCAGGGTCCAGACCGACAGGATGCTCGCCCACAACAGCAGCGAACCCTCGTGGGCGCCCCACACGGCGCCGATGCGGTAGAACCACGGCAGCGCGGTGTTGGAATTCTCCGCCACGTAGGCCACGGAGAAGTCGTTGGTGAGGAAGGCATACGTCAGGCACAACAACGAGAGCAGCACGAACAGGGACTGCGCACGCGCCGCCGGGCGCGCCACGGCGATCCACTCCGGGACCCCGCGCCACGCACCGAGCAGGGGCAGGGTCGCCTGCACGACGGCCAAGCCCAACGCCAGCATCAGTGCGAACTGACCGACCTCGGGGATCACCGGGCCCCCGCCTCCGCGGCCTTCGCGCGCGCCGCCGCCGCCTCGCGCGCGTGCGCCCGCTTGAGTGCGCGAGCCACTTCGGGCGGCATGTAGGTGGAATCGTGCTTGGCCAACACCCGGCTCGCCACGAACACCCCGGACCGGTTCAGGTGCCCCTGGGCCACGATGCCCTGACCCTCGCGGAACAGGTCCGGGAGGATCCCCGTGTACACCACGGGGACGCTCTTGGCGGTGTCGGTGACCATGAAATGCACCGTCATCCCGTCGCGCTTCAGGCTGCCCTTTTCAACCAGCCCGCCGATCCGGAACGGATGGTTGGGCGGGGCATCGCCCTCGGCGACCTGGGTCGGACTATAGAAATAGAACAGGTTCTGGCGGAATGCATAGGCGCCGAGCGCGACGGCGGTGCCGATACCCCCGATCAGGAGCACGGCGAAGATGAGGCGGCGGCGACGCGTCGGAGTCATCGCGGCATCCCCCGCGAACGGCGCGCGAGCCGTTCGCGCACACGCCGCTGGTGGAACAAAGGCTGGAACACGTTCCACGCGAAAACCAATGCGAAGATCGCGTAGGACGTCCACACATAGAAGGCGAAACCGCCCATATGGATGAATTCGTGAAAGGAGGTCATTGGCTCGTCACCGTCTCCCGAACCCAGGCGCTGTTGGCTTCCCGCTCGAGCACCTCGGTGCGCGCGCGCACCAGGAGCATCGTGAAGAAGAACAGTTTGAACGCCAGGGTCATGAGTAACAAGGGCACCAGCATGTCCAGGCTGATCGATGGTCCGCCCAGCTTGAACACCGTCGGACCCTGATGGAGGGTATGCCACCATTCGACGGAATAGTGGATGATGGGGATATTCACCACCCCCACCAGGGCCAGTACCGAAGAGGCCCGCGCCGCCGTGCGGCGGTCCTCGATGGCCGACTCCAGCGCAATATAGCCCAGATACAGAAACAGCAGGATCAGTTCCGAGGTCAGGCGTGCATCCCACACCCAATAGGCGCCCCACATGGGCTTGCCCCACAGCGAGCCGGTGCACAGCGTCAGGAAGGCGAACGAGGCGCCGATCGGCGCACAGGTCTTGGCGACCACATCCGCTATCTTGATCCGCCACACCAGTCCGACGAAACCGGCCCCCGCCATCAGCACATACACGAACAGCGACATCCAGGCCGCCGGCACGTGGATGAAGATGATCCGATAGGCGTCGCCCTGCTGGTAGTCGGGCGGCGCAAGCCACAGACCGCCGTACAGACCCGCCGCCAGGAGCAGCACCGTACCCCAACCGAGCCACGGAACCAGCTTCCCCGCCAGTTCGTAGAAATAGCGCGGCGACGCGAGCCTGTGGAAAAATGCCCACAATTTTCGCATGGTTGAGGTGGGGATCGCCACCTCGCCGCGTTGCGCCCTCTTCATGCGTTACGAACTCCGCTCTGCACCGGACCAAGAAGTGTGACCATCAATCGGCCCGATTGTCCCATACCGATCGAATAAATCGTTGACCCAGGTTAACCGCCGCCCGTTCCCGACTTCAACCCAGGCTGATGCGCAGCGCCGCGGCGGCCCCGAGAGGCGCCAAGGTGAGCGCCAAGGCCAGCAGCGCTCCGAGCAGTGCCAGCGGACCGATCACCGGCAGGCCGGCGGCGGCGCTGCTCACCGCACTGGCTCCGAAGATCAGCACCGGGATGTACAGGGGCAGCACCAGGAGGGAGAGCAGCACGCCGCCGCGCCGCACCCCCACCGTCAGCGCCACACCGATGGCACCGATCAGACTCAGGATCGGCGTTCCGAGCAACAGACTGACCACCAGGGTACCCATCGCCCGATCCGGAAGGAACAGCGAGGCGCCCAGCACCGGCCCGAGCACCACCAGCGGCAGTCCGCTCACCAGCCAATGCGCGAAGACCTTGGCGAAGACCAGCAGCGCGAGCGGCTGCGGGCTGATCACCAGTTGCTCCAACGAACCGTCGTCGAAGTCCGATCGGAAGATCCCCTCCAGCGACAGCATCGCCGCCAGGAGCGCGGCCACCCAGACCACGCCGGGCGCCATGGCGCGCAGGGTGGACGCCTCGGGACCCACGCCCAGGGGCACGAGCGTCACCACGATGATGAAAAACAACAGGGGGTTGATGATCTCGGAGCGGTTCCGGAAGAAAAGGGTGAGGTCGCGCCGGAGGAGCGCCCCCGCCGCACCCAGTGGGCCGGTCCCGCTCACCCGCCGAGCCGCACCCGGCCGAGCACGCAGCCCTCGAGCCGTATCGCTTGGTGAGTGGTGATCATTACCATGCCCCCCGATCGGGCGTGATCCCGAATCAGCCCTTCCACCACCGCCACGCCGGAGCGGTCCAGGGCCGTCAGGGGTTCGTCCAGGATCCATAGCGGTCGCCGTGTCGTGAGCAGCCGTGCCAACGCCACGCGTCGGCGCTGGCCCTCGGAGAGGGTGCGGCACGGAACGTCCTCGAAACCCTCCAGGCCGAGGTGCGCCAAGGCGTCGCCCGGGCCCCGATCGGGCGTCCCGCCCGCGAGCGCCCGATGAAAACGCAGATTCTCGATCGGGGTCAACTCCCCCTTGACCCCGTGCCGATGGCCGACGTAGGCGAGGGCCTCGGAGTACTCGGCGCGCACCTCCGGGAGCGGCGCGTCGTCCCAATACACCTCGCCGGCGCCGGGCAGGCTCAATCCGCACAGGATGCGCAACAGGCTGGTCTTGCCGCAGCCGTTGGGTCCCTCGACCTGCAGAACCTGGCCCGGCTCCAAGGCGGCGTCCAGATCGTGAAACAGGACGCGATCATTACGCACGCACTCCAGCGCGCGCGCCTCCAGGCGGGGGGCACGCTGCGCGAGCGCCGCGTTCTCAGGTCTGTCGTCCACGGTGGCTTCGTCCACAACGGTTCCCGCCGCCGCCAGAGTGCAGGACGCCGCCCGGGGCGTCACAGTGTACCATGAACCCCGTCCCCGGACGGACCCGATGCGGATCCCGAAACGATCCGGGGTCGCCCCATGGGCGGCAACGACTCATGGTATAGTGGCGCGCCTTGAACCGGACGTGAAGCCGATCCGACGACCCGCGGCGAACGATCCCGATACACCGCACCCCCTCCCGCCTATGGACACGCTCACCCGCCTCCTCAGCCAACGTATCCTGCTCCTCGACGGCGCCATGGGCACCATGATCCAGGGCTACGGACTCGATGAGACGGACTATCGGGGGGATCGCTTCGCGGGGCACGGCTCGGACCTCAAGGGGAACAACGACCTGCTGGTGCTCACCCAGCCGCAGATCATTCGCGATATCCACGCCGCCTACCTCGATGCGGGTGCGGACATCCTCGAGACCAACACCTTCAACGCCAACGCCGTCTCCCAGGCCGACTACGGGCTCCGGGAGGTCGTCTACGAGATGAATCTCGACGCGGCGCGTATCGCCCGCGAGGCCGCGGACGCCGCCGCGACCGCCGAGCGACCGCGCTTCGTGGCCGGCGTGCTCGGACCGACCAACCGCACCGCGTCGCTGTCGCCGGACGTCAACAACCCGGGCGATCGGAACGTCACCTTCGACCGGCTCGCGAGCGCCTACGCGGAGGCCGCCCGCGGCCTGCTCGACGGCGGTGCCGACCTGCTCCTGGTGGAGACGGTCTTCGACACGCTGAACGCCAAGGCCGCCTTGTTCGCCATCGAAACGCTGTTCGATGAGCGCGGCGAGCGGCGCCCGGTGATGATCTCCGGGACCATCACCGACGCCAGCGGCCGAACCCTCTCGGGGCAGGTCACCGAGGCCTTCTGGAACTCGGTGCGCCACGTGCGGCCCCTGTCGATCGGCCTCAACTGCGCCCTCGGCGCGCGTGAACTGCGCCAGTACGTGGAGGAGTTGTCCGGGGTCGCCGATACGCGGGTCAGCGCCCACCCCAACGCCGGGTTGCCCAACGAGTTCGGCGAATACGACGACACCCCGGAGTCCATGGCGCGCGAGATCGGCGAGTGGGCCGGCGCCGGCTTCCTCAATATCGTCGGCGGCTGCTGCGGCACGACGCCCGCGCACATCCGCGCCATCGCCGAGGCGATCGGCGGGCATCCGCCGCGGCGCGTGCCGCAGCCCGCGATCCACTGCCGCCTGAGCGGGCTGGAACCGCTCAACATCGGTCCCGACTCGCTGTTCGTCAACGTCGGCGAACGCACCAACGTGACCGGATCGGCGCGCTTCAAGAAGCTGGTCCTGGCCGGGGACTTCGATGCGGCCCTGGAGGTCGCGCGCCAGCAGGTCGACAACGGCGCCCAGATCATCGACATCAACATGGACGAGGGGATGCTCGACGGCGAGCGGGCGATGGCGACGTTCCTCAACCTGATCGCCTCGGAGCCGGATATCTCGCGCGTGCCGGTGATGATCGACTCCTCGAAGTGGCCGATCATCGAGGCCGGCCTCAAGTGCGTACAGGGCAAGGGCGTCGTCAACTCGATCAGCCTCAAGGAGGGCGAAGAGGCCTTCCTGCGCCAGGCCCGGCTGGTGCACCGCTACGGCGCGGCGATGGTCGTCATGGCCTTCGACGAACAGGGGCAGGCCGATACCCGGGAGCGCAAGATCGGGATCTGCGCGCGCTGCTACCGGCTGCTCACCGAGCGGATCGGATTTCCGCCGGAAGACATCATCTTCGATCCCAATATCTTCGCCATCGCCACGGGCATCGAGGAACACGACCGTTACGCGCTGGACTTCATCGAGGCCGTCCGGGAGATCAAGCGCACCCTGCCGCACGCCCTGGTATCGGGCGGCGTGAGCAACGTCTCGTTCGCTTTCCGCGGGAACGACGCGGTGCGCGAGGCGATCCACGCAGTGTTCCTGTACCACGCGGTCCGCGCCGGGATGGACCTGGGCATCGTCAACGCCGGCCAGCTCGGGGTCTACGAGGAGATCCCGCAGGAGCAGCGCGAGCGGGTCGAGGACGTGGTGCTCGACCGCCGAGCGGATGCGACCGAAAGGCTGCTCGAGATCGCCGACCGCTATCGCTCCGGCGGCGGCGTGGCGCGGGAGGAGGATCCGGAGTGGCGCGGATGGCCGGTGACCAAGCGCATCGAGCACGCGCTGGTGAAGGGCATCGCCGACTACGTGGAGCAGGACTCCGAGGAGGCGCGCCGTCAGTTCGACCACCCGGTCGAGGTGATCGAAGGCCCGTTGATGGACGGCATGAACGTCGTGGGCGACCTGTTCGGCGCCGGCAAGATGTTCCTGCCCCAGGTCGTCAAGAGCGCTCGCGTGATGAAAAAGGCGGTCGCCTATCTGCTTCCGTTCATCAATGCAGGCAAGGGCGCGGGCCGACGGACCAAGGGCAAGATCGTCATGGCCACCGTCAAGGGGGACGTGCACGACATCGGCAAGAACATCGTCGGCGTGGTCCTGCAATGCAACAACTTCGAGGTCATCGATCTGGGCGTCATGGTGCCCGCCAACCGGATCCTGGAGGCCGCGCACGCGGAGAACGCGGATATCATCGGATTGTCGGGGCTGATCACCCCGTCGCTCGACGAGATGTCGCACGTGGCGAAGGAAATGGATCGTCGCGGCTTCAAGATTCCGTTGCTCATCGGCGGCGCAACCACCTCGCGCGTGCACACCGCGGTGAAGATCGCGCCGCACTACGGCGAGCCGACGATCTACGTCAAGGACGCCTCCCGCGCCGTCGGTGTGGCGCAGAACCTCATGAGCCGCGACCGGCGCGAGGCCTATGTCGCGTCGATCCGGGAGGAATACGAACGCGTCCGGGAGCAGCATCGGGGCCGCAAGGCGCGGACCAACCGGCTCTCCCTCGATCGGGTGCGCGCCAACCGTGCCCCGATCGACTGGTCCGGCTACACGCCCCCGGCCCCCTCGTTTCTGGGAACGCGCGCATTCGACGACTATCCGCTGGAGGAGTTGCGACGCTTCATCGACTGGTCGCCGTTCTTCCACGCCTGGGAGCTGGCCGGCAATTACCCGAAGATCCTCGACGACCCCGACAAGGGCGCTGCGGCGCGGCGGCTGTTCGACGATGCGCGGGCGATGCTCGATCGCATCGTGCGCGAGGGTTGGCTCGAGGCGCGCGCGGTGATCGGTTTCTTCCCGGCCAACCGCGCGGGCGACGACGACATCGAGCTCTATACCGATGATTCGCGCAACGAGGTGCGCCTCACCCTGCACCACCTGCGCCAGCAGGACGAGAAGCCGCCCGGGCGACCCAACCGCTGCCTGGCCGATTTCATCGCCCCGCCCGAATCGGGACTCGCCGACTACCTCGGAGCGTTCGCCGTGACCGCCGGTATCGGCATCGACCGGAAGGTGGCGCAGTTCGAGGCCGAGCACGACGACTACGGCGCGATCCTGCTCAAGGCCCTCGCCGATCGGCTCGCCGAGGCGTTCGCCGAGCGCCTCCACCAGCGGGTCCGTCGCGAATTCTGGGGTTATGCGCCGGACGAGGCGCTAGACAACGCCTCGCTGATCGGCGAGGCGTACCGGGGCATCCGCCCGGCCCCCGGCTATCCGGCCGGCCCCGACCACACCGAGAAGGCGCTGCTCTGGGAACTCATCGACCCGCTCGCGAACGCCGGGATCTCGATCACCGAGAGCTTCGCCATGGTCCCGACCGCGGCGGTGAGCGGCTGGTATTTCGCGCACCCCGATGCGCACTATTTCGGCGTCGGGCGGATCGGCCGGGACCAAGTGGAAGACTACGCCCGGCGCAAGGGCATGACGGCGGCCGCCGTCGAGCGTTGGCTCGCGCCCAACCTCGGCTACGATCCGGACGAGTGAGTCTCCGGCCCTTGACGGGCCCGGGTGATTGGGCAAGGCTGGTAGAGCGGCGGTCGGCGGGGGATCACGGGGGGAGCGGCCGATAATGCGGCGGGAACGGCGGCGGCGACTGCGGCCGATTCTCCGGCCTGCATCATAAAAAAGAGGCCCCGGACGAAGCCGCGGCTCAACGCGACACGGCCCGGACCGGCTTGAGCGGCCGAAGTTTGCATAAGCACCTCGGGGCAAGGGGGGGAACCATGCGCGTGCTGGGGATCGGTGACCATATAAGCTGCGGCTCGGCGCTGGTGCGCGACGGGGAACTGATCGGCGCCGTCACCGATGAGCGCCTGGTCCGGGAAAAGATGGTGTTCGGAGTGCCGCGCAAGTCGATCCGCGCGCTCCTGGACTACCATGGAATCGAGCCCGACGACATCGACGCCATCGCGGTGGCGACCCGTAACCAGCACCTCATCGACGGTTATGTAGACTTCAAGAACGGCTGGTTCGGCCTCAAGCGCAGCAAGTACAAGCGATATCTCTTCGAGGTCGCCTCGAACGTCAGCAAACTGCGCAACCGGGTGCCGGGGCTCGACAAGATCTACTACGCCGTGCGCCAACCGGCCTTCGCCGCGCGGCGCAGAAGACTTGAACGAATCCTGCGCGAGGAATTCGGGTTCCTCTGCCCGATACACTTCCTCGACCACCACTACTGCCACGCAACCTCCGCCTACTATACCAGCGGTTATCGGGATGCCGCGGTATTCTCGATCGACGGCGGCGGAGACGGGAACTGCGGGAAGGTCTACGACGTCGTAGACGGACGGTTCACAGAGTTGTGCGCGATCCCGAGCTTCGACTCGCTCGGGACCTTCTACTCCTACGTCACCCAGATCTGCGGCTTCAAGGCGGGTCGCCACGAAGGCAAGATCACGGGCCTGGCGGCCAACGGCACACCGCGCTACGTCCCGATCCTGCGCCGGATCCTGGTCCTCGAGGAGGGGCGCTTTCGCAACGTCGCCGACGTGTTCTTTCTATCCGCCCTGCGCGAACTTCAACGACTGCTTCCGCCGGATTTCAGCCACAAGGATCTGGCCGCAAGCATCCAGGACTATTCCGAGGAGCTGGTCGTCGGTCTCGTGCGCCACTGGCTCGCCCGAACCGGGCGGCGCAACGTGGCGCTGGCCGGCGGAGTGTGCGCCAACGTCAAGATCAATCAGCGCGTCCATGAAATGCCCGAGGTCGATTCCGTGTTCGTACATCCGGGCATGTCCGACGAGGGCATGCCGGTGGGCGCGGCCCTCGGCCTGTACCATGAACTCTCGGGCCGCGGCTACGACCCCGCATTCCCGACCATGCCGCACGTCTACCTCGGGCCGGAATACGGCGACGACGAGATCCGTCGGGAACTCGATCGCAGCGGCGTGCAGGCGAGTCGCCACGATGACGTCGACTCCGAGATCGCCCGGCTGCTCGCCGACAACAACGTAGTGGCGCGTTTCAGCGGGCGCATGGAATACGGTCCGAGAGCGCTCGGCAACCGCACCATCCTGTATCCGACCACCGACCCGTCGGTGCACTTCTGGCTGAACGCGGCGCTGCAACGAACCGAGTTCATGCCGTTCGCGCCGGCGGTTATGGCGGAATACGGCGCGCAGTGTTTCACCGGCCTCGAGGGCGCCGAGGACGCGGCGCGGTTCATGACCATCACGTTCAACTGCACCGACTGGATGGCGAAGAACTGCCCCGGCGTCGTTCACATCGACAATACGGCGCGCCCGCAGCTCGTCGCTGAGCAGGACAATCCCGGCCTGTATCGCATCCTGTCCCGGTACCGCGAACTGACCGGCCTGCCCTGTCTGATCAACACCAGTTTCAATATGCACGAAGAACCGATCGTGTGCACACCCTACGATGCGATCCGGGCCTTCCGGATCGGTCACCTCGACTACCTCGCCATCGGCAACTGGATCGCCGAGAATCCGGACCCGCAACCGCGAAACGCGGACACCGCGAAGCACGACGCGGCGATGAACCGGCGCGGGATCGTACGCCGTTACTGAGGCGACCGGCGGCGTCGATTACACCGCCCCCGCCCCGACCGCCGCTTCTTAAAGCGAACATGCGCCGTAAAGATCGGCCTGCCGGGGGCCTCCTTGGCGCCCCCGCAGGCCGTGCGGGGAACGCGCACCGCGCAACGGTCATGGTAATATGAAGCGTTATGCCGTGCCGGCAGGCCGGCGGACCCCGGATCCCCACCATGTCCATGGCACTGCGCGTACGCGGACTCACGAAGACCTACGCCGATGGTCACCGCGCCCTCAAGGGCGTGGACCTCGACGTGGAGCGCGGCGATTTCTTCGCGCTCCTGGGACCCAACGGCGCGGGCAAGACGACCCTCATCGGGATCACGAGTTCGCTGGTGAACAAGACCTCGGGCAAGGTCCACATCTTCGGCAAGGATATCGACACCGAATTCGAGGATGCACGCACCCACATCGGGCTGGTGCCGCAGGAGTTCAATTTCCCGGTATTCGAACCGCTCGTCGAGGTGCTCGTCAACCAGGCGGGCTACTACGGCATGGATCGGCGGCGTGCATTCGCCAGGGCCGAAGAGGTCATGCACCAACTGGGGATCTGGGAAAAGCGGCGTACGATGGCGCGCAATCTGTCCGGCGGCATGAAGCGACGGTTGATGATCGCGCGTGCGCTCATGCACGAGCCGGAGCTGCTGATCCTGGACGAGCCCACCGCCGGCGTGGATATAGAGCTGCGCCGTTCCATGTGGGACTTCCTCCGGCGCATCAACGCGCAGGGAACCACGATCATCCTCACGACGCACTACCTCGAGGAGGCCGAAAGCCTGTGCCGGAACATCGCCATCATCGACCGGGGCGTGCTGGTGGAGAATACCGGCATGAAGCAGTTGCTGAGCCGCCTCGATACCGAGACCTTCCTCCTGGACATCGCGAGCCCGCTCGGCGAGCCGCCGCGGATCTCCGGGCAGGTGGTGCGCCTGGTGGACGAAATCACCCTGGAGGTCGAGATCCACAAGCGTGAGGGGATCAATGCGCTGTTCGCAGCCTTGTCGCATCTCGGTATCGAGGTGCTCAGCATGCGCAACAAGGCCAATCGCCTCGAACAACTCTTCATGCACCTGGTCGGCGACGGTGCGCGACGGGAGCCCGCGCCATGATGACGCCCCGCCAGAAGTACATCGCCTTCCAGACCGTAGTCATCAAGGAAGTCCTGCGCTTCAGCAGGATCTGGGTGCAGACCATCCTGCCGCCCGTGATCACCACCTCGCTGTACTTCATCATCTTCGGACGGCTGATCGGGGCCCGCATCGGGAAGATGGACGGATACAACTACATGGAATTCATCGTCCCCGGACTGATCATGATGGCCGTGATCACGAACTCGTACTCGAATGTGGTGTCTTCGTTCTTCGGATCGAAGTTCCAGCGCAGTATCGAGGAACTGCTGGTCTCACCGATGCCGAACCACCTCATCCTGCTCGGCTTCGTCGCGGGCGGGCTGGCGCGCGGGCTGGCGGTGGGGGCCGCCGTCACGGTGGTCGCGTTGTTCTTCAGTCACCTGGGGATCAGCCACCCGCTGGTGGCGTGCACCACCGTGGTCCTGACCTCGGTGCTGTTCTCGCTCGCGGGCTTCATCAATGCGGTCTTCGCCAAGAACTTCGACGACATCTCGATCGTCCCGACCTTCGTGCTGACGCCCCTGACCTATCTGGGCGGGGTCTTCTACTCGATCAAGATGCTGCCGCCGTTCTGGCAGCACGCCTCGCTCGCCAACCCCATCCTGTACATGGTGAACGCCTTCCGCTACGGGTTCCTGGGGGTATCGGACATCCCGCTCTCCGTATCCTATGCCATCGTGCTCGGCTTCATTGCCGTGCTGTTTGTAGTGAGTCTGCAGTTGCTGCGCCGCGGGGTGGGCGTGCGCAGTTGACCCGGTCAGTGCGCGACGACGGGCTCCACGCGCAACGCCCCCTCCGCCACGCGCAGGGCCTGTTCGCCGCGCAGGACGCGACTCAACTCCTCGCCGATCAGCCCTCTTCGCCAGCCCGCATGCAACACGCTGTCGGAATCGCCGGCCACCAGGCGCTCGATCTGGGGGCGCGGCGCGAGGACCGCCGGACTCAGTCGGTGCTCCAACGCCCGCACGCGCACGACGGCCATCAACAGGTCCACCAGCGCATCCTCCTCGGGCGCGAGCCGCCGCCCGGCGCGGTGCGCAGGGACCGGCTCGGGCGCTCGCTCGCGCGCGGTACGAATGCTCTCCAGGACCGCGACGCCGTGGCGCCGGACGACCCCTTCGCTGAGCCCGCGCACATGGCGCAGGTCCTGATCGGAGGCGGGCATCATCCGCGCCAGATCGAACAGGGTGTCGTCCTTGACCAGCCAACCGCGCGGCCGGTCCTCGGCGCTCGCGGTGCGCTCGCGCCATGCGGCCAGACCCTGCAGGACCGCCAGGCTCGGACCCCGCAGCCGATCGGCCCCGCGCAGCCTGCGCCAAGCCTGCTCCGGCGGATTTTCGTACCGGACCGGATCGCTGAGTGCCGCGAACTCGGCGTCGAGCCAATCGAGGCGCCCGTGTTCCTCCAATCCGGCGCGCAGGCGTTGGTAGAGCGGGGCCAAGTAGCGCACGTCGTCGCCCGCGTAGCGCAGTTGCGCCTCCGGAAGCGGCCGACGGCGCCAGTCGGCCCGCGTGTGTGCCTTCGCCAAGCGCACACCCAGAATGGCGCCGACCAGGTTGGCGAAACCCGCCTGATCCGGATGGCCGAGCAACGGGGCGGCCAACTGGGTGTCGAACACCGGCGCGAAGGGCGCACCGCGCAGGTAGTGAAAGATCTCGAGGTCCTGACGCGGGGCGTGCAGCACCTTGAGCACATTCCGGTCATAGAGCAGATCGAGCAGCGGATCGAGGCTCTCGAGCGCCAGGGGGTCGATGCAGGCGGTCAACTCCGGCGTCGCGACCTGCACCAGACACAACTGCGGTCGGTAGGTGGTTTCGCGATGGAATTCGGTGTCCAGGGCCAGCCATGGGCAGCCGCGCAGGCGCTCGCACAGCGCCTCGAGCGCGTCGGGGCGGTCCACCAACACGATGTCATCGGTCGTTTCGTTCATGGGCGGTGAGCATAACAGGCGGGCGACGGACTGACGAACCACCCCCTGGCTGGGAACCGGCCGTCGGGTTAGCATGGGGAAACTATCCGGGCAGCGGAGGCGCGACGCCGTGGAACCGATCGGTACCTTGGGGAAGGTCCTGCTGGGAGTCGGGGCGTTGCTGCTGATCCTCTGGTTCCGACCCGGGATCAAGGCTGCGTTCGAGCAGAGTCGTCAGGCGAAAGACAAGGACTGGCGGGCGGTTCTGATCCCGCTGCTGCTGGTCGTGTTGTTCGTCGTACTCCTGATCCGGTTCACCTGAACCGGATTCGTCAGACCGGTTCGTCGCGACCGGTGCCGAGGGTGGCGAATTTCTCGCTCGCCCGGGCGACCAGTTCCCGGTAGAGAACTCTTGCGGCAATCGGCGCGCAAGCGCGCGAGGCTATGAGGGGATTGCCGCCAAAACTTTAGGGGCCGGCGGCTGCGCGGGCAGCGGGTGACGTCCTCGTTCGCTGATCGCGCCAAGCACTCACTGCCCGTGTAGTGTTTCACGCCGGGACGAGACGACAAGGCCCCGTCCCGTCCGAAGAGGGTGCCGAATGGACGAACCCAGTTACGAAGAGCGCATCGAGGTGGCGCGCGGAATCATGCAGTTGCTGGATCGCTGGGGCGTCGACCCGGAGGACCAGCGGACGATCCTCGGACTGCCCCCGGACACACGGACCCGGCACCTGCGGCGGTTTCGCGACAACACCCCGCTCCCGGACACGCCGGAGATCTCGGAGCGAGTGGAGCACTTGGTGGGGATCGCCGATACGCTGCGCACCGCCTGCCCGCGCGATCCGACCCGGGGGGCGCTGTGGATCAACACGCCGCACCGCCGCTTCGCCCGGCGCACGCCCCTGGCGACGATGATCGAGGACGGTCTTGGCGGCATCACCGCAGTTCGATCGGAGTTGGACTGCACCTACGCTTGGCGCCGCACCGAATCCGGCGCGTGACGCCGAGGCCGCCGGCCGCCGCTTACAGACCGCCTTCGGGGTCGGCGACCTTGGCGGCAAAACGCCCGCGCAGGGCATAACCGATCCAGATCAGTGTGCCGAGCGACGCGACGCCTGCCAGGGCCCACAGCTCGTAGCGCTGTGCATCCGCCACCACCACCGTCAGGGCGCCGCCGATCGAGTAACCGAGCCCGGCGAGAACCGCCGCCCAGACGGCGGCTCCGAGCACGTTCCACGGTGCAAACTCGCGCGGCCGGATACCGCTCGCACCGATCACGAACGGGGTCACCGTGCGCAACCCGTAGAGGAAGCGAAATCCGAGTGTCAGCGGGATCCGGCGCCGATGCAGCAGCGCAAACACGCGTGCCGCCTTGGCCTTCCAGGCCGGCCGGCGCTCCAGCACCGCGCCGCCCCGGCTGCGCCCGAGGAAATAGGCGAGCTGGTCCGAACACAGGGTCCCGGAGAACGCCGCCAACACCACGCCCCCGGGATCCAAATACCCCTGGTGGGCCAAAAACCCGGCCACCAGCACCACGACCTCCCCCTCGAGAAGAGTCCCCAGGAGGATCGCGGCATATCCATAGGTGGCGACGAGCGCTTCCAGGTGCATAAGGTGCTCCGTGAGCCCGGCGGCCGCCCCGCCGCGACCGCACGCCGACTCCCTCCGGCGTGATGTCCTGATGCGGAGCTTGCAGTAAAGCGGATTCGGGG
>CAZAQG010000002.1:25167-47145 GCA_964487445.1 uncultured Chromatiales bacterium | reverse complement strand
GTATTTTGCATGTATTCCGAGCGTGGAAACTCATCTAACTGACTGATACCAAGGAACAATGCGGAATTATGCGGGAAAATACGTAAGTTCTTGATTGTTCGTTGATGATGCTCTATCCCGGCACCAACCCCCGCATGGGCATCCGTACCGCCGCGGGAGCCGTGCCCGGACCATCGGTGCGCCCCGACCGATCCCCGGGCACACGGCGGCACGGGTGTGGCCGCGAAGCCCGGTTCACGGGCGATGCGCCTCCCCCGCAGCCCCCCACCAGGCCATTCCGCCGGGACGCGGAGGCCGGACGTCCCGCGACGCCCGGCGGCGGCCAAAACGAAGAGATCCGGCGATGACAGGTACCCGATACCGGCTGGAAGTTCAGCCCCACATTCCCGAACGCCTCGCCCGACTCCAGGAACTCGCGAGCGATCTCGCCTATAGCTGGAACCGCCAGGTGCGCGGGCTGTTCTACCGCCTCGATTCGAAACTGTGGGGACGCTGCGGACACAACCCCAAGGTCTTCCTGCGCCGCGTCGCCCAGAAGCGCCTCACCGAGGCCGCCGAAGACCGCATCTACCTGGAGGAATACAATCGGGCACTCTCGGCCTATGACGCCTACCAGCGCGAGGGGATGCGCAGCGACATCGAACCACACATCGACCCCGCCGTCGACCTGGTCGCCTACTTCTGCGCCGAATTCGGACTGCACGAGAGCCTGCCCATCTACTCCGGCGGGCTCGGCATCCTGGCCGGCGACCACTGCAAGGCGGCCGGCGACCTCGGCATCCCGTTCGTGGCGGTGGGCATGCTCTACCGGCAGGGGTATTTCACGCAGACCATCGACGGCCAGGGCAACCAGCTCGCCCACTACCACCCGACCGCGTTCGCCGATCTCCCGGCGGAACCGGCCCGGGATCCATGTGGGAGCGAAATCCAGGTCCACGTGGACCTCTCGGGACGCCGGGTCGCCCTGCGCGTGTGGCACGTGAAGGTCGGGCACATCGACCTGTACCTGCTCGACAGCGACACCGCAGAGAACAGCGAGGCCGACCGCTCCATCACCTACCAGCTCTACGGCGGCGACAACAATACCCGGATCCAACAGGAGATCGTGCTTGGACTCGGCGGTGTGCGCGCGTTGCGCGCCCTGGGCCTGGCGCCCACCGTCTGGCACATCAACGAGGGGCATCCCGCGTTCCTGATCCTGGAGCGCTGTCGCGAATACGTGGCGCAGGGCATGGACTTCGACAGTGCCCTGGAACTGGTCGCCTCCGCCACCGTGTTCACCACCCACACGCCGGTACCCGCCGGGCACGACATCTTCGATCACGGCCTCATTACGAGCTATCTCGGTGAGTCCATGTCGCAGCTCGGGATCGGCACCGATCAGTTCCTCGCACTCGGTTCCAGCCCCAACGCCCAGGGCGGATTCAACATGACCGCATTCGCCCTGCGCGGCTCCCGCTGCCACAACGGCGTGAGCCGCATCCACGGCACCGTGGCCTCGCGCATGGAGAGCTACATCTGGCCCCAGATCCCACCCGACGAGAACCCCATCCACCACGTCACCAACGGCGTACACGTGCCCACGTTCCTGGCGCGCGAATGGGTCAATCTCCTCGATATGCGACTCGGCGGCGAATGGCGCAACAAGCTGCGCGACAAGGAGTACTGGGAGCATATCGACGAGATCCCGGACTACAGCTTCTGGAGCCTGCGCCAGTCGCTCAAGTCGGAGTTCCTGGCGGAGGTGGGACGCCGGGCGACCCGGCAGCACCGACGCAACGGCTGCAGCCCCTCACAGATCGAGCGCCTGACCCGTTACCTGTCTCCGGAGGAACTCAACGTGTTGACGCTGGGCTTCGCCCGGCGCTTCGCGACCTACAAGCGTGCGACGCTGCTGTTCAGCGACCCGGAACGCCTGGCGCGCATCCTGAATAATCCGCAGCGTCCCGTGGTGCTCATCTTCGCCGGCAAGGCGCATCCCAACGACCTGCCCGGCCAGCACCTGATCCAGGTAATCCACGATTTCTCGCGACGCCCCGAATTCGAGGGCAAGATCCTCGTGCTCGAAGGCTACGATCTGGCCTTGGCCCGCAAGCTGGTCACCGGCGTAGACGTGTGGGTGAACACCCCGGAGTATCCGATGGAGGCGAGCGGGACCTCGGGCCAGAAGGCGGGCATCAACGGGGTGCTCAATCTCAGCGTCCTGGACGGCTGGTGGGGCGAGGGCTACAACGGCGAGAACGGTTGGGCCATCGAACCGCACGGACCGGAATTCGACGCCGACTACCGCGACCGTGAGGAGGCCCGGGAACTGCTGGACATCGTGGAGCACCAAGTGGTTCCGCTCTACTACGAGCGCGACGGCCACGGCTACTCCGAGGGATGGGTGCGGATGTCCAAGGCCTCGGTGAAATCCCTGCTGCCGCGCTTCAACGCCGTGCGGATGGTGAACGACTACGTGACCGGCTACTACGGGCCGGCGCGGCGTCATTCACGCACGCTCTCCGAGGACGGCGGCGCGCCGGCGCGCGAACTGGCGACGTGGAAGCGCAAGATCGCCCGTTCCTGGCACAAGGTGGGCCTGCGCCGCATCGATCCGGGTCCGCAGGAGATCATCGCCGGCGACTCGTTGCCGATCCGGGTCGCGGCGCATCTCGACGGCCTCGACACGCGCGACGTGGTCGTGGAATGCCTGATCGGCAGAGAGACGATGAACGGGGAGTTCCGACTCCATCAGCGGCTGTTGCTGGAGCCTGCCGGGGAGCGCATCAAGGGGGAGGTGGTGTTCGCCCTGGACCTGCAGCCCGACCTGTCCGGATTAATGTACTACAAACTGCGCATGTATCCCCATCACGAACTGCTCTGCCACCCCTTCGAGACCGGCTGCATGACCTGGCTGTAGGCGCCGGCTCGGCGGGGCGAGCCCCGCCCCACGGATGGGTACGGGACCCGTGCCGCCACCCCGGTAGGGCCGGCCTTGGCCGGCCGAACATCAACCGCCCGCGGGCTCGCGTCCGTAGATCCGAATCAGGTGGTGCATGCGTTGCGCCACGTCCTGCGGAAACCAGTCCCAACCGAAGCGCCAGCTCCAGTTCCCTTCGGTGGTGCCGGGGCGGTTCATGCGGTGACTTCCATCCAGACCCAGCACATCCTGCAGCGGCACCACCGTGAGGCGTGCCACGGAGGCGAACGCCCAGCGGACCAGCGGCCATGGCATGGGATCGGAGGGATGGGCGAGATAATCGCGCACCGCGTGCTTGCGCTCCTCCGGCAACTCCTCGAACCACCCGAGGCTGGTATTGTTGTCGTGGGTACCGGTATAGACCACGCAGTTCTCCCGGTGACGGTGCGGCAGATAGGGGTTGTCGCTGCCGCCGTCGAAGGCGAACTGCAGGATCTTCATGCCGGGAAAGCCGAAGCGCGCGCGCAACGCCTCGACCTCGGGGGTGATCAACCCCAGGTCCTCCGCCACCAGCGGCAGGTGCGGACCCAGTCGCTCGCGCAACGTGCGGAACAAGGCCTCGCCCGGCGCCTTGACCCAACGCCCGTTCATGGCGTCGGGTGCGTCCGCCGCCACCTCCCAGTAGGCCTCGAAACCGCGGAAATGATCGATCCGGATCAGGTCGAACAGCTCGCGCTGCCCGGCCACGCGCTCCACCCACCAGCGGAAGCCGTCCGCCTGCATCACGTCCCAGCGGTAGTGGGGGTTGCCCCAAAGCTGGCCGGTCGCCGAGAAGTAGTCCGGCGGCACGCCGGCGACGGTGAGCGGGCGGCCCTGATCGTCGAGCGCGAAGTAGTCGCGGTGCGCCCAGACCTCGGCGCTGTCGTGGGAGGCGAAGATCGGCAGGTCACCGAGCAGCAGGATCCCGCGTTCGTTCGCATAGGCGCGCAGCAACCGCCACTGGCGGCGGAACAGAAACTGCGCGAAGCGGACCTGCTCGACGGCGTCGGCGAGTTCGCGGCGCACGCGCGCGAGCGCCTTCGGCGTGCGGTCGCGTTGGCCGCGGGGCCACTGCGTCCAGGGCCTGCCCTGGTGGGCGTCGCGCAACGCCTGGAACAGCGCGAAATCATCCAGCCAATGGGCGTTGTACTCACAAAAGGCCTCGAACTCCGCACGCGCCGGCGCGTCGGCGTGCTCCCGGAATCCGTCCCGGGCCGCGCCGAAGACGTCGTCGCCGGCGGCCTCCGCGGCTTCGGGCGAGACGCCCGGCAGCCAGCCCCACTGCACCAGCAGCGCGCGACTCACCAGGCGCGGATCGCCGGCATGGACCGAGAGACACTGGTAGGGCGAGCCGTCGTCGTGGGTGGGCCCCAGCGGCAGCGTCTGCCACACCCCGAAGCCCGCGTCTCGAAGAAAATCGACGAACCAGTAGGCGTCGGGACCGAGCCGCCCGCACGGGCCGGGGCCGGGCAGCGAGGTGGGGTGCAGCAACAAACCGGCACGGCGCCGGTCCAGGACCGTGTCGGGTTGCGTCACGATTGGGCTTGGCCCGAGCGCATGGTGCCCCCCGCCCGGGGCGCCCCGCCGCCATGGGTAAAGGGCTGCTCCAGATACCCCGGCGGTTCCTTGCCGATGAACCGATAGAGATTCGACAGGTGGCGCCGGTACAACCGGTCGAAGTCGCTCACCGTATCGGCGGGGTTGTAGTCGCCGAACCACCAGAACCAGTCGGAACCCTCGCACACGGCGAGCTGTTCAAGCGCGCGCGTGCGTTGCTCCTCGCTAAGCCGCCCCGAGGCGAGCGCCGCGTCACAGGCCCGCTTGGCCGCGCCCAGCATGTCCCATCCGCGGTTCTTGTCCGGATCTCCGATCCACGTGGAAAAGGTCCCGTAGACCCAACTGCCGGCGACCAGCCGCGGCAACTCCGTCGGCGCCGGGCACCGCTCGAGCACCTCGGAGAAGGTCGTCAGCTCGATCCCCGGATGGTCCGCGAGCCGCCGGTAGAGCGCGCTGAGAAAATAGTAGCCGTTCTCCGGGTAATGCTCCCAGGCGTTCTCGCCGTCCAGGATGATGGACACCACCGTATCGGGTCGCTCACTCTCGACGGCGGCGATATCCTCCAGGTGGCGCACCAGGTTGGCCACCGCGTCGTCGCCGTGCCAATCCGAATAAGTGAAACCGATCAGGTCGGAGAGCCCGTCATCGCGGAAGAAGACGCCGAGATGTCCGCCCTCCAATCGATAGGGGCGGTGCACGCCCTGCGCGGACCCGTCCCCGCCCTGGATCTGCTGCAGGGAGTTGGTCAGTACACCCTGGCCGCTCGCCGCCCAACGGAAGCCGTGATCCTCGAACAGACGCAGGGTCGCCTCGCTGACCCCGCCCTCCGAGGGCCAACAGCCCTGCGGCAGACGGCCGAAGTGGCGCTCGAAGGTCTCGATCGCGGCGCGCACGTGCCATCGGGCCCGTCCCTTGCCGCCCGGGTAGGCATCGAGCAGGGGCAACACCACGTCCGGAAGCGCCTCGCGGGCGGAGCCGATGTCGAGCAGCAGCGGTATGATCGGGTGGGCGTACGGGCTGACCGACAACTCCACTTGGCCGCGGTCGGCCAGCGAGCGGTAGCGGCCGACGATCCCCGCCAACTGCTCGCCGATCACCGAGACGAGCAGCCGCCGATCGGCAACCGTGAAGCCGGCCTCCTTGTTCTGCAGGCGCTTGATACGGGTGTCCCGGCGCCGCACCGTCTCGCCCATCCACGCCAAGTGATACCAGACGAGCAGATCGGCGAGATACTGGTCGTTCAGATACTCCACCCCGGCCGCGACATCGCCCATGCACTCGGCGAACCGCACGAGCCGTTGGTAGGCCGGGAATCGGTCGATCAGCCGGGTGCGGTTGGCACGCAGGCAGGCGTTCACCAGTTCCTGACGCGCATCGGCGTCGGTGGGCGGTTCCACGCCCGCGAGCGCCGCGAGCAGCGGGTCGCGGATCTCGACGCCCTCGCTCAGAAAGGCGCTGATCTGCTCCGCGTAGTCTTCGATCTGCTCCAGCAGGATCGGGGCGAAGTTGATCACCGCGCGCGCGCCCGGCACCGCCTCCAGGTGCGCCGCCATGTCGACGTAGTCCTTGATGCCGTGCAGGTAGGTCCAGGGGAGTTGATAGGTCCCGCGCACCAAGTCCCGGTACTGGGGCTGGTGCATGTGCCAGCACAGCACCACCTTGAGCCGCGTATCAACGGACATAGTGGCGCACCTGACCCAGCATCTCGGGGGTCACCAACGTGACCCCGCGTTCGGTGACGTGGAATCGCTTGCCGTCCTCCTCCGGATCCTCGCCGAGGATCATGCCCTCCGGGATCCGGCAACCGCGATCGATGACCGCCCGGCGCACGTGGGCGTGGCGCCCGATGTCGGCGTCGGGGAGCACGACCGAGTCCTGGACCAATGCATGGGAGTGGACCTGAACGTTGGAGAACAACAGGGAGTGGCGTACCGTGGCCCCGGAGATCAGGCACCCGCCCGAGACCATGGTATCCACCGCCATGCCGCGACGATCGTCGTCGTCGAAGACGAACTTGGCGGGCGGGAGCTGCTCCTGGTAGGTCCAGATCGGCCAGTGTTCGTCGTAGAGATTCAGCTCGGGCGTCACACCGATCAGCTCCAGATTGGCCTCCCAGTAGGCGTCCACCGTACCCACGTCGCGCCAGTAGCTCTGACGCCCGCTCTGCACGTCGCGGAACGGGTAGGCCATGACCCGGTAGCGGTTGATCACCGAGGGCAGGATATCCTTGCCGAAATCGCGGGTGGACTCGGGCAGATCCGCATCTTTGATGAGCTGCTCGTAGAGGAACGCCGTATTGAACACGTAGATGCCCATGGACGCGAGGGCCACGTCCGCCTTCCCGGGAACCGACTCCGGATGTGCGGGTTTTTCGGCGAAGCGCGCGACGCGCCCGTCGCCGCCGACGGTCATCACGCCGAATGCGCGGGCCCGTTCCAACGGCACCTCGATGCACCCGACGGTGAGGTCGGCACCGCGATCGACGTGGTGGGCGATCATCGGACCGTAGTCCATCTTGTAGATGTGGTCCCCGGCCAGGATCAACACGTAGCTCGGGTCGTGGCCGCGGATGATGTCGATATTCTGATAGACCGCATCGGCGGTGCCCGCGTACCACGAGGACGTGATGCGCTGCTGGGCGGGCAACAGTTCCACGAACTCGCCGAACTCCCCGCGCAGAAAACTCCAACCCTTCTGGATGTGCTGGATCAGGGAGTGGGCCTTGTACTGGGAGAGCACGCCGACGCGGCGGATCCCGGAATTGATGCAGTTGGAGAGCGGGAAATCGATGATCCGGAACTTGCCGCCGAACGGCACCGCCGGCTTGGCCCGCCACAGGGTCAGGTACTTGAGCCGCGAGCCGCGCCCGCCGGCGAGGATCAATGCGAGGGTGTCGCGCGTCAGCAGGCTGACGAAGCGGGGCGTGGAGGCGAGGTTCATCTGGACCTTCCTTCGGCGGGCTGCGCCCGGAATCGCGCCGGAATGATTATCCGGGAATCGGGATCACCCACCACCCCGCCGGCCGTCGTCCGGATTCCGCAGCGGATCCGCCGCTTATGGTACCATCAAATCTCCGGGTCTTGTCACCGGAGGAGGCGTACGTGTCGTATCGGAACCAGCCCTTGACACCCGAATCCGAGACCGTATCCGGACGCCTGGACGAGGGGCTGCGGCGCATCATCGAGGCGCGCCATCATGACCCCTTCGCGGTGCTCGGCCGGCATCGTTCCAACGGTGAAGAGCGGGTCCGCGCCTTTCTGCCGAACGCCGAGGAGGTGTGGCTGGTCGAGACCGGTGCGCGCCTGGAACGAGTGCCCGGCACCGACCTGTTCGAGTGGCACGGCACCGCCGGCTCGGTCCCCGAGCGCTACCGCCTGCGCTGGCGCGAGCGGACCGGCGGCGAACACGAGGCCTTCGACCCCTATTGCTTCCCCCCGCAGCTCCCGGATTTCGATCTGCATCTGTTCGGCGAGGGCCGCCATTGGCATGCCTACCGGCTCCTGGGGGCCCATCCGATCTCCGTGGACGGCATCGCGGGCGTGCGCTTCGCGCTCTGGGCCCCGAACGCCGAGCGCGTCGGCGTGGTCGGCGACTTCAACGCATGGGACGGACGCCGCCACCCGATGCGCATCCGCGGATCGACCGGCGTCTGGGAACTGTTCATCCCCGGGCTCGCGACGCAGTCCTTGTACAAATTCGAGATCCGCAACCGCCGCACCGGCGCGATATTACTCAAGACCGATCCCTACGGCCGACATTTCGAGCAACGCCCGGCGACGGCGGCGATCGTGGAGCCCCCCCCGCACCACGACTGGGACGACGGGGAGTGGATGCGGGCGCGCCGCGAGCGCGACTGGCTGCACACGCCGATGTCGGTCTACGAGGCGCACCTCGGGTCCTGGCACCGGCGCGACGACGGCGGCTTCCTGACCTACCGGGAACTGGCGCACGAGTTGGTCGACTACGTCAAATCCCTCGGTTATACGCACATCGAACTGCTGCCGGTGACCGAGCATCCGCTCGATGCCTCCTGGGGGTACCAGACGACCGGCTTCTACGCCCCGACCAGCCGCCACGGCAGCCCGGAGGACTTCCGTTACTTCGTCGACCGTTGCCATCGGGAAGGGATCGGGGTGCTGCTCGATTGGGTGCCGGGTCATTTCCCCAAGGACGCCTACGCGCTGGCGCGCTTCGACGGGAGCGCCCTCTATGAGCACGAGGACCCGCGCCGCGGCGAGCACCGCGAATGGGGAACGCTGATCTTCAACTACGGGCGCAATGAGGTCCGCAACTTTCTGCTCTCGAGCGCGCTGTACTGGCTGGAGGAATTTCACATCGACGGCCTGCGGGTCGACGCCGTGGCCTCGATGCTGTACCTGGACTACTCGCGCGGGCCGGGCGAATGGATCCCCAACCTCTACGGCGGCAATGAAAATCTCGAGGCCATCGATTTTCTGCGCCGGCTCAACCAGATCACCCTCGGCCAACAACCCGGCACCCTGATGATCGCCGAGGAGTCCACCGCCTGGCCCCAGGTGACGCGGCCCACTTGGCTCGGCGGACTCGGCTTCAGCATGAAGTGGAACATGGGCTGGATGCACGACACCCTGGGCTACATGAGCAAGGATCCCATCCACCGTCATTACCAGCACGATCAGCTCACCTTCGGCCTGCTCTACGCCTTCACCGAGAACTTCGTGCTGCCGTTCTCCCATGACGAAGTGGTGCACGGCAAGCGCTCGATGATCGACAAGATGCCGGGGGACGATTGGCAGCGCTTCGCCAACCTGCGCCTGCTCTATACGTACATGTTCACCTACCCGGGAAAAAAGCTGCTGTTCATGGGCAACGAGTTCGCCCATGGCCGCGAATGGGACCATGAACATCCGCTCGACTGGCACCTGCTCGACTACCCCGACCATCGAGGGGTACATCGCCTGATCGGGGATCTCAACCGCCTGTACCGGGAGGAAGGCGGCCTGCATCGCTTCGACTTCGAGCCGCGCGGGTTTCAATGGATCGACTGCCATGATGCATCGCAGTCGGTATTGAGCTATCTGCGCCTGAGCGAAAACGAACTGGTGGTGGTGGCGCTCAACTTTACGCCGGTGGTGCGCGAGGGCTATCGGCTCGGCGTGCCGCGCCCCGGCGCCTACCGCGAGATCCACAACTCGGACTCGGAATACTACGGCGGGAGCAACGTCGGCAACGGCTCGGGGGTCGAAGCCGAGGACGTACCCTGGATGGGGCAGCCGTATTCGATCCGCCTGACGCTGCCGCCGCTGGCGGCGATCGTGCTCAAGCCCGCGGCGACGGACGCCGCCTGAGGCGCGGCGGGCCTCAGGCGAAGGCGGCGAGCCGCACGGGCAGGCACCGCGCGCCCCACGTGCCCGGACGCCCCTCGAAGACACCGGCGCACGCCGTGCCGCAGTCGGGGCAACGGCCGTCGGCGGTGAGACTCCAATCGGTGATGACGTACCAGTCGCGCCCGATCAGCCGCTTCCCGCACTCATGGCAGTAGGTGTTGCCGCCCTCCTCGTCGCGCACGTTTCCGGTATAGACATAGCGCAGGCCGTTGCGTAGCGCGATGCATCGCGCCCGCGCCAGGGTCGCGGGCGGAGTGGGGGGGATGTCGGTCATCTTCCAGTCCGGATGGAAGGCGGTGAAATGCATAGGGACGTCGGGACCCAGGTTGTCCGCCACCCACGCGGTCATCGCCTCCAACTCCGCATCGGAGTCGTTCTCGCCGGGGATGAGCAGCGTGGTGATCTCGAACCACACCGACGTCTCGTGCTTGAGGTAGCGCAGCGTATCGAGCACCGGTTGCAGGTGCGCACCGGTCAGCTTCCAGTAGAAACGCTCCGTGAACCCCTTGAGATCCACGTTCGCGGCGTCCATGTGAGCGAAGAACTCCCGGCGCGGTTCGTCGCACACGTAGCCGGCGGTGACCGCCACGGCGCGGATGTCGTGTTCGTGGCACGCGCGCGCCACGTCTACGGCATACTCGAGAAAGATGACCGGATCGTTGTAGGTGAAGGCCACGCTGCGGCACCCGAGCGCCTGCGCGGCACGTACCAGGGCCTGCGGCGAGGCACGGTCGGCGAGGGTGTCGAACTCACGCGACTTGCTGATATCCCAATTCTGACAGAACTTGCATGCGAGGTTGCAGCCGGCGGTGCCGAAGGACAGCACCGGCGTACCGGGAAGGAAATGATTGAGCGGCTTCTTCTCGATCGGGTCCACGCAAAAGCCGCTCGAGCGCCCGTAAGTCGTCAGTACCACCTGTCCATCGAGGTTCGCGCGCACGAAGCACAACCCGCGCTGTCCCTCGCGGAGACGGCACGCACGCGGACACACGTCGCACTGCACCCGCCCGTCTTCGAGGGTATGCCAATAGCGGGTGCGGACCACGTCGGGACCCCACGACACCGGCGCATCGGAAGACTCCGCCATACTCATCCCCCCCGCCGGGGTGTCGCCCGGCGCCGAACCCGCCATTCACCCACTATACTTTAGTCCGTGCATCCGGTTTTGCAATCGGCCGCCGGACGGATTCTGCGGCCCGGTACCCGCCACGTAGTCGAGGAGTGCGATGCAACCCGAGCCCAACGACCGAGTGCGCCCGCCCGCCGTGGCCGGCCTGTTCTACCCGGCCGATGCGCGCCAACTCGACGCCGTGGTACGCCACTACTTGGCCGAGGCACGGAAAGAGGGCGAACCGCCGGCGGCGTTGATCGCCCCGCATGCGGGCTACGTCTACTCCGGTCCGGTGGCCGCCTCCGCCTACGCGCTCCTGTCCGCGGCACCCGAGCGTATCCGACGGGTGCTGGTGCTGGGTCCTTCGCATCAGGTCGCGTTCCGCGGGCTGGCCGCGCCCACGGCGACGTACTTCGCCACCCCGCTGGGGGAGATCCCCGTAGACGGGGAAGCGCTGGAAGGGATCGCGCACCTGCCCCAGGTACTGTGGCTCGATGCGGCGCACGACGCGGAGCACAGCGTGGAAGTGCAACTTCCGTTCCTGCAGACCGTGCTCGGCCCGTTCCAATTGATCCCGCTGGTCGTGGGCGACGCCGGGCCCGAGGAGGTCGCCGAGGTCATCGAGGCGCTGTGGGACGGGCCGCAGACCCTGCCGGTCGTGAGTTCCGATCTCAGCCACTACCACGACTATGCGAGCGCCCGCGCGCTGGACGCGGCCACCTCGCGCGCCATCGAGGCGCTGCGTCCCGACGCCATCGGTTACGAACAGGCCTGCGGGCGCAATCCGATCAACGGCCTCTTGACCGTCGCGCGGCGGCGCTCGCTGCGCGCCAGGACCGTCGATCTGCGCAATTCCGGTGATACCGCGGGCCCGCGCGATCATGTGGTAGGATACGGAGCCTATGTCTTCCATTGACCCGCCGCCGCTGACTACCGAGGAACGCAGGGGACTGCTGCGGGTGGCGCGCGAGTCCATCGCCCACGGCGTCGAATACGGCTACCCGCTGACCGTGGACCCCTTCCAGTTCTCGACCCCGCTGCAGGCGCCGCGCGCGACCTTCGTCACCCTGAAACGCAACGGCAACCTGCGCGGGTGCATCGGCGCGCTCCAGGCGAGCCGGTCGCTGGTGCAGGACGTGGCCCACAACGCCTACGCCGCGGCCTTCCAGGACCCGCGTTTTCCCCGGCTCGCAGCCGAAGAGTACCCCGAACTGGACATCCACATCGCGGTGCTCGGCGATCCCGAGCCGCTGGCGGCGCACGACGAGCGCGAACTCGCGCAACGGCTGCGCCCGGGCAAGGATGGGGTGATCCTGGAGGAAGGCCAGCGGCGCGCCACCTTCCTGCCCGCGGTCTGGAAACAGATCGCCGACCCCGTCGCGTTTCTTCGTGAGTTGAAGCAGAAGGCCGGCCTCGCGCCGGACTACTGGTCGGACACCCTCAAGGCGTACCGCTACACGGCCGAGTCGTTCCCCGAGGAATAGACGCGGCGCAACCGCGCCCCCGCCACCCCCCGTAGGGCCAGGCTCGCTCGGCCGACGCCGTTGCTGTATGCACGGTCAGTGGGATTGTCCGACGACGTCGGCGGGCCGAGGCCCGCCCTACACGCATATCGGTGATTGTGCCCACCGGTAGGGCCGGGCGCGCCCGGCCGACGTCGTGGATCTTCGCGATGGTGTCGAGATGAGCCGTGGCCGGCACCCCGGATCGGGCGACGTCGGCGGGGCGCGCCCCGCCCTACACGCACATCGTCGATTGTGCCACCTGTAGGGCCGGGCGAGCCCCGCCGACATCGCACCCGTTCAACGGCACCTGCCCACCGAGCCCTGAGCACAGATGCGTCCGTCGGTCCAGATCGCCTGGTCGAGGTTCGCCCCGGTGAGCCGCGCGCCTGCGAGTCGCGCACCGCGCAGGTTGGCGTAGGAAAGATCGCTTCGAGTCAGGTCGGCGCCCCGCAGATCGGCCCCGCCCAAGCCGGCCCCGACCAGTCGCGCGTCCGTAAGGTCGGCGCCGGCCAGATCGGCGGTACCGAAGCTCCCGTAGGAGAGATCGGCCCCGACGAGCCGTGCCCCGGCCAGATCGGCCCCACGCAGATCGACACTGCGCAGATCCGCCCGGCTCAGATCGGCCTTGCTCAGGCGCAGACCCTCCAGGGTGCAGTAGCTCCAGTCCACGCCGGGCCCCGGTGCGGCGTTGCACTTGGTGCCCGGGCGCCGGACCGGTCCGGGTCCACGCATGGCGGCGTACCACAGCAGGCCCACGAGCAGTGCGATGATCACTACGACCACCCCATACCGGGTCCGCTGCGGCACTCCATCGTGCAGCGTGCGACTCCTGAGCCGGCGATAGCGGACCATCCAATCCGGTTCCGGCCCACGCCGTTCCCCTCCCCCGCGGCGTTCCCCATGCGTCGCCTCGGGAGCACTTCGCGCCGACTCGGAAACACCTTCACCGCGCCGCTCGGACACATCCCGCTCGTCTTCCCGCAGTTGCGCCGCCATCAGCCGCTCACGCGCCTCGTCGCTGGTGCGCGCCTCGATCACCAACTCCGGAATCAGCTCCGGGTGCGCACTCAGCGGTTCCCAGAACGTGCAGTCTCGGCTGACCTCGTCGTCCTCGCCGAGTCTGCCGAGCAGCACGTAGCGCCGGACCAGTTCCTCCGGGAACGGACCCCGGATCGACACGCCCCGACGCGTGTACCACAACGTCCGCTGCTGCGGATGATCATCCTCGGTTCGACGGCTCATAGCACCCAACCGGTATGCAGAAAACATGCCAGCACAAGGCCCGAAACTACCCGGACACCACCGCCCCGAGTCCCGCTGACCGCCACCTCCTGTATCGGCCTCAAGAATTCCGTCGATCGGGCGACATGGGAAAGCGGGCCCACGGTTGCCCGGCCAAGGGGGGCGCATGTGAGGCTCGTATCAGATGACGCACGACCGGAGCACAGGAATCGACCCGTGACGCGGGCCCTCGCCCAGACCGAACGGATGCGCATCCTGATCGCCGACGCCGCCCCGGCGGCACTCGCCACGCTCCTCGCCCGCGGGGGCTTTCCAAACGTGGCCACGGCGACCGGTGCCGCCGAGGCGCTCGGCCGACTGCGCGAGCGCGCACACCGGCTGCACGGCACCGTGGACGTCGTGATCATCGGCGCACGCCTCTCGGACCAGGAAGGCATCGGACTGTGCCGCACCGTGCGCACCTACCGCGCCTGGCGCGAAATCCCGGTGATCCTGATCGCCGACCCGACGGGCGATCCTCGCATGGCGTTGCGCGACGCCGATGAGGCGGGCGCGAACGACGTGCTGTTCGCGCCGGTACGGCCCTCGGAATTGTTTTCCCGACTGCTGTGGGCGCTGTCGCTGAAGCGCGAGCGCGACCTGCGCCGCAGTCGCGAGCGGGCGTTGATGGAGGAACTGGCCGGACGCAAGATCATGGAGGCGCGCCTGGAATACCTGCTCGATCACGACGCGCTCACCGGAGCCGCCAACCGCCGAGGCCTGGAACAGGGCCTGGACCAGGCGGTGCTCGATGCCCGCTATCAGCGCCATACCGCGGCCCTGCTCTACCTCGATCTGGATCAGTTCAAGGTGATCAACGGCACCGAGGGCCACGCGGCCGGGGACCGGATGCTGATCGCCGTAACGGAGGCGTTGCGCCCGGAGCTGCGCCCCACGGACCTGCTGGCGCGCATCGGCTCGGATGACTTCGCGGTGCTGCTGCGCGGGACCGATCAGGCGCGTGCGCGCGCGGTCGCCGAACGGCTGCGGCGCACCGTCGATGAACTGCGCTTCGCCACCGGCGGCTGCGACTATCACATCAGCGCCAGTGTCGGCCTGATGATGATCGAACCGGACCGCATCACGAGCACGGGCGAGATCCTGGGGCGCGCCGATCAAGCCTGCTTCATCGCCAAGAGCCGCGGGCGCAACCGGGTGCACGTGTTCGCGTTCGATGACCGCCACACCCTGCACCAACTGCGCAGCAACGCCTACTGGGTGCCCCTGATCCGCGAGGCGCTGGCCAAGCGCAGCTTCCAACTGTTGTTCCAACCGGTCCAGGGGCTGCGCGACGGGCGCATCAACCACTACGAGGTGTTGCTGCGGATGGAGGGCAGGCAGGGCGAACTGCTCGGACCCGCGGAATTCGTGGCGGTGGCCGAGCGCATGGGCCTGATCCGCGACATCGACCGCTGGGTGGTGCACGAGGCCACCGAACTGCTGCGCACGCTGCCCGAGACCATCTCGCTGCACATCAACCTGTCCGGACACGCCTTCCAGGATCCGGGGCTCCTGGGGCTGGTCCGGCAGCGGCTGCGCGAAACCGGTGTGTGCGCGCGGCGCATCACCTTCGAGATCACGGAGACGGCGGCAATCGCCGATCCGCCGCGCACCCGCGCGATGCTCCAGCGTCTGCGCGCGCTGGGCTGCCGTTTCGCGCTCGATGACTTCGGCTCGGGATTCAACTCCTACGGCCATCTCAAGCAATTCCCCGTGGACCTGCTCAAGATCGACGGCACATTCGTGAGCAACCTCATCCGCAACCCGGTCGACCGGGTGCTGGTCGAATCGATGGTGATGGTGGCACGCACGCTCGGCAAACAGACCGTGGCCGAGTTCGTCGAGGATCGGGAGACGTTGGAACTGCTGCGACGTATGGGCGTGGACTATGCGCAGGGCTACTTCATCGGTGAACCGGCGCGCGAACTGGTGGCCAACGGCTGAAACGCCCGGCCGGGCGTCACCCGGCCTTGTCGACGCGGTGCACTATCGCGATCAGCTCCGCCTCGCCGCGCGCGAGCCCGCAGTTGCGCACCAGTTCCTCGCTGCCCGCGCCGCGATGCACCATGCGGATCGCCTGGGCGTAGGAACGCTCGCCCGGATCGCGCAGCTCCACCAGTTCGAGCTTCCCGCCGACCCGACGCAGGTCGCGCTCCAGCCGATTCTGCCGCTCATCGACGCCGGCGGCGCCTGCGCACAGCGATTCCACGTCGGCACGCAGACCGTGCAGCCGTTCACGCTGACGGGCCAGCCGGCGTGTGAGCACGGCGAGCCAGGCGCCGAGCCCCGCCAGGACCGCCGCGACGAGCACGGCGCCGGCCAGCGCGATCCCACCGGTCCCCGTTCCGATCCAGGACACGGCGTTCACCGTGTCCGACCGTCAGGCGTAGTCATCGACATGTGGTCCCTCCTCGTCGTCGGCGGGCGGGTGCTCCGCAGGCGGGTGTTTGGGCGGCTCGGGGCGCGGCGGCGGGTGCCGACGCGAACCCGGCCGATCCCCCGGTCGCCCGGGGCAGATAGGGGACAACGGAGGGATGTCGCCGGTCTCCACCATAATCTCCACCCCGGGACCGCGACCCGGCGGGGGCCGACTTCACCTCCCGCCTAAAGAGCCCCGACCTCGTTCCATTCGTCTTCCGTCAACAATTTGTTGAGATCCACCAGGATCAGGAGCCGGTCGTCGCGGCTCGCCACTCCCTGGATGAACCGTGCGCTCTCGTCGGTCCCGACGTTCGGCGCCGCCTCCACCGCCGACATCGGCAAGTCCACCACTTCCGAGACCCGGTCGACCAGGATCCCCACCACCTGCCCGTTGCTCACTTCGATGATCACGATGCGCGTGGCGTCGTCGACCTCGCGCGGCGCCAGCCCGAACCGGGCGCGGGTATCCACGACGGTCACCACGTTGCCGCGCAGGTTGATGATGCCCAGGACATAGGCGGGCGCACCGGGCACCGGCGCGATCTCCGTGTAGCGGAGCACTTCCTGGACCTGCATGACGTTGATGCCGTAGGTCTCCTCGTCCAGATGGAAGGTGACCCAGCGCACCACCGGATCATTGGCTTCGTGTGCATGTTCCGGCTGGTTCATTCGCAACCCCCGTTGCCGTGACTGGATTCCCCTGCGGCGGATACGGTTTCGCCGGAATTTTGGCGCTCCATTCCCGGAGCCGCGGATCTGGTTGACTGTGAAACAATAGAAGCAGGATCCGTGCCAGCACTCTCCGGGACGACCGTCGTACGGTCCGGGAACCGACCCTCGAGCAGATCCTCCAGGAGGAGTCGGTAGGCCTCCACCCCGCGCGCCCGCGGATAGGCCACGGACGGCGGAACCCCCTCCCGGCTCGCCTCCCGGAACCGGGTGTCCACCGGGATCACCGAGCGCCAGGCCCACTCCGGATAGCGTTCACGCAGGCGCCGCAGGCTCTCGGGAGAGGCCCGGGTGCGCCGGTCGAAGAGCGTCGGCACGATCAGTGCGGGCAACGGCTGCGGACGCGCGCGCGTCACCATCTCCAGCGTGCGCATCATCCGGTCCAGGCCGTGCAGGGCGAGATACTCGGTCTGCACCGGAATGAGCACCCGTTCGCAGGCGGCCAGCGCATTGACCATGAGGATACCGAGCATCGGCGGACAGTCGATCAACACGAACTCGAAGCGCGACGCCACGTCGGCGAGGGCGCGCGCGATCACCAGCCCCATCCCCTCCCGGGTCCCCAACTGCCGGTCCAGCGTGGCCAATGCCGTCCTGGCCGGCAGCAGCGAGAGCCCCGTGCAGCCGGTCTCTACGATGGAGGCGCCGGCATCGACGGCGCGTCCTTGTGCCGCCGCCTGGAACAGGGCATAGGCGCCGCCGTCGGCGCCCTCCGGGTCGCGGCCCAGGTAGCCGGTGAGCGAACCGTGCGGATCGAGGTCCACCAGCAACGTGGGACGGCCCGCCTCGGCGAGCAGGCCGCCCAAACAAACCACCGTGGTGGTCTTGCCCACGCCGCCCTTCTGATTCGCGGAGGCCCAGATTCTCATGGTGAATGCCTCGCGCCCGACGGCGCCGGCGCACCGGAACCCGTTCGATGCCCCGGCGCGTGCGAGCGGCGCGTGCGAGCGGCGTCGGCGAGTTCCTTGACGGCGGCCGCATCGAGGAGCGTGCGCGTATTGGTGCCGGCGAGCACCACCAGCACCACCCGCCGGTTGCGGCTGCGACCCTCCGCGGTGGCGTTGCTCGCCACCGGACGATATTCGCCGTAACCGATGGCGGCCATGCGATGGGGGGCGACCCCATCCTTCATGAACAGGTGCACCACGCTCGCGGCGCGCGCCGCGGACAGCTCCCAATTCGACGGATAGGCGAGCGTGTGGATGGGCACGTTGTCGGTGAAGCCCTCCACGTGGATGGCGTTCGGGAACGACTTCAGGATCCCGGCGATGCGATCGAGCACCGGGGCCGCCGCGCTCGCGAGGACCGCGCTGCCGCTCGGGAAGAGGATCTTGGTGCGAATCTCCACCTCGATCCACAGTTCGTGCCGACGCACCTTGATCAGCCCCTCCTTGACGAGGGGCTCGAGACTGCGTTCAAGATCCGCCGCGATCTTCTCGAGCACCGCGGCCCTGTGCCCGGCCTTCCCCGCGCTCCCTTGTCCGCGCGGCCCGGCCCCGGCCGACGCCGGCCGGCGCACCGACGAGGGGACCGGCCCGGTGGACGGCAGCATGACCGGCGTGGTCATCGGCGCGGACAGCACGGCCGGCCGGCTCAGCATCTGGTTGCGCGCATTCACCGGGGCCTTGGCGATGCGCCCGACCTGGATCGGCTCCATGCTCCGCGGGGTGGAGCGGAACGCGGCGACCAACGCATCGGAGAGCACGCGGTACTTGCCCTCGTTGATGGAGGAGATCGAGTACATCACGACGAAGAACGCGAACAAGAGCGTGACGAAGTCGGCGTAGGAGACCAGCCAACGCTCCAGGTTCTCATGCTCCTCTTGCCTCTGTTTACGGGCCATGATCGCTCCGGGACCGGCTGCGGATCAGTGCAGGTAGCCCTGCAACTTGGTCTCGATGTTGCGCGGGTTCTCACCCTCGGCGATGGCGATGATCCCCTCGATCACCATCTCCCGGAACTGGGCCTCCTTCTGCACCAGCCCCTTGAGCTTGTTGGAGATCGGCAGCAGGAACAGGTTCGCGGAGCCCACACCGTAGATGGTCGCCACGAACGCCACCGCGATGCCCTCGCCCAGCTTGCCCGGATCGGCGAGGTTCTGCATCACGTGGATCAGCCCCATGACCGCGCCGATGATGCCGATGGTCGGACTGTAGCCGCCCATCGCCTCGAACACCTTGGCCGACTGCAACGCGGTGTGTTCCTTGGCACCCAGTTCCACCTCCAGAATTCCGCGGATCGCGTCGGGCTCGCTGCCGTCGACCAGGAGCTGCAGGCCCTTGCGGGCGAACAGGTCGTCCTCGGTCTCGGCCATGTTCTCCAGGCCGAGCAGGCCTTCCTTGCGCGCGATGTTGCTCCAGGAGACGATCTTCTCGATCGACTGCTCGGGCGTCTGGCGCGGCGGGAACAGGATCCACGCCGCCATCTTCAGGGCGCGCACGAAGATCGGCAGCGGCGTCTGCAGCATGGTCGCCCCGGTGGTCCCGCCGATGACGATGACGAAGGCGGTGAACTGGAGCAACGAGCCGATGTGCCCGCCCTCGAGCATGTTGCCGCCGAGGATCGACCCCAGGGCCAACGCGATACCGATGATGCTGAGCAGATCCATAGCCTAGAATTGCCGGGCGAGTCCCAACCCGATCTCGTCCAGCGGCAGAATCCAGTCGGCAAGGCCCGCCCCGACCACCGCCTGCGGCATCCCGTAGACGACGCAACTGGATTCGTCCTGAGCCCAGATCTGCGATCCGCTCGCCTTGAGCAGCCGTGCGCCCTCGCGCCCGTCCGAACCCATACCGGTCAGCACGACGGCCAGGACCCCGCCCGGCCAAGCCCGCGCCGCGGAGGCGAAGCACACGTCCACCGAGGGTCGGTAGGTTACCTCGGGGCGGCTGTCCATGATGCGCAGGTGAACGCCCCCGGTGCGGCGTTCCGCCAGCATCTGCCGCCCCCCCGGCGCGAGGTAGGCGGTGCCGGGCAGTACCGGCTCTCCATCCTCCGCCTCCTTGACCCGGATCGTGCAGAGCTGGTCGAGCCGTTCGGCGAACGGCCCGGTGAAACTCGCCGGCATGTGTTGCACCAACAGCAACGGGAACGGATAACCCTCGCGCAGCGTCGGCAGCAGTCGCTGCAGGGCCGCGGGTCCGCCGGTCGAGGTGCCGATCACCACCACCTGGGGACGGCGCGCGGCGCAGACCGCGCGCCGTGTCCGCACCGGCGCCGGTGCTGCGGACGCGACAGTGTGCATCCACAACCTGCGACAACCCAGTGCGTGGACGCGGGCGCGCAACACCCGGTTGGCATCCTCGCGGTTGCGGGCGATGTCTTCCAGCCGTTTGGGGAGAAAATCCAGGGCGCCGGCATCGAGGGCGTCGAGCGTGGCGCGCGCACCCTCGTAGGTGAGCGAAGAGAGCATCAGGACCGGCGTCGGATGCGACGCCATGATCCGGCGCACGGCGCTGATTCCATCCAACACCGGCATCTCGATGTCCATGGTGATCACGTCCGGGTGCAGCCGCGCGGTCTGCTCCACGGCCTCGAGCCCGTTGCGCGCGCCCCCGACGACCTCGATGTCCGGACCGTCGTTGAGGATCTCGCTGACCCGTCGACGGAAGAACCCCGAATCGTCCACGACCAGGGCGCGCACCGCCGGGCGCCCCTGCGCCCCGACGATGCGGGGATCGCCCGCCTTGACGCCGATCTCGGTCATGCCGTTCGGTTTCCCTGTTGTCAAACCTGTTAACGGCGGTGCGCGTAGGCCTTTAACAGGCTCGGCACATCCAGGATCAGGGCGATCTTCCCGTCGCCCGTGATGGTCGCCCCGGCCAGTCCCGGCAGCCCCTGCACCAGCGCCCCGAGGGGCTTGATGACCACTTCCTCCTGTCCGACCAGGCGATCCACAACGAAACCGATCCGCCGGTTCCCGACGTGCACCACCACCACCGGCCGGGTCTCCACGGATACCTGCGCTTCATCGTGCGCCAACCAACGGTGCAGGAAAAACAGCGGCAGGGCGTGACCGCGCGTCATGACCACCTCCTGGCCGTCGATCACGTTGGTCTGATGCATGTCGAGGTCGAAGATCTCGCTGACGCTGGCCAGCGGCAGCGCGAAGATCTGCCGACCGAGGGCCACCATGAGGGTGGGGAGGATCGCCAGGGTCAGCGGTACCTTGATGCGCAGCGTGCTGCCCACGCCCTTGCGCGAGTCGACCTCGACCGAGCCGTTGAGTTGGGCGATGCGGGTCTTGACCACGTCCAGGCCGACGCCGCGCCCGGAGATATCGGAGATCTCGGACTTGGTGGAAAAACCCGGTCTGAAGATCAGATGGAAGGCGTCGTGATCGCTCAACCGCGCGGCCGCCTCGGCATCCATGACCCCCTTCTCGACCGCCTTGTCCCGCAATTGCCCGGGGTCCATACCGGCGCCGTCGTCCTCGATGGTGAGCAGGATATGATCGCCTTCCTGGGCGGCGCTCAGCACCACGGCACCCGCCCGCGGCTTGCCGGCCGCCTCGCGCACGGCCGGCGACTCGATGCCGTGGTCCACGGCGTTGCGCACCAAGTGCACCAGCGGATCGGCGATCGCCTCGACCAGGTTCTTGTCGAGGTCGGTCTCCTCGCCCATCATCTCCAAGTGCACTTCCTTGCCCAGGGAACGCGCCAGGTCCCGGACCACGCGCGGAAAGCGCCCGAACACCTTGCGCACCGGCTGCATCCGGGTCTTCATGACCGCCGTCTGCAGGTCCGCCGTCACCAAGCCCAGATTGGCCACGGCTTTTGTGATCTCCCCATCGGGCACCGTCGCCTTCAGCGTTTCGAGCCGGTTGCGGACCAACACCAACTCGCCCACCAGGTTCATGATCTCGTCGAGGCGGCGGGTATCGACCCGCACGGTCGTATCGGCGCTACCCGTCGTCGGGCCGCTCCCCGCTTTCGCTTTGGCGACCGGGGCGCCGACGTCTTTTCCCGCAGTGGGCGCCGGCTGCCGGGCGGGCGCCTCGGCAGGCGGTGATGCGGCAGGCGGTGATGCGGCAGGCGGTGATGCGGCAGGCGGTGATGCGGCAGGCGG
>CAZAQG010000002.1:0-25067 GCA_964487445.1 uncultured Chromatiales bacterium | reverse complement strand
CGGCAGGCGGTGATGCGGCAGGCGGTGATGCGGCACCCGGCGCCCGGTCCGCCCCGTAGAGATCATCGAGCAACGCCTCGAATTCGACATCGCTGATGGTGCCCGCGGCGGCCTCGCCGGCGGGCGCCTTGGGGGCGTTCACCGCCTTGGGCGCCTCCGCGCCGCCCAAGGCGTCGCGGATCATCTCGAACTCCGCATCCGCGCCTTCGGGCGATATCGCCGCGGGCCCCCCGGCCTGCGGATCGTGCCGGGCCTCGGGAGGCGGAGTCTGCGTGCCGGGCGCGGCGGAGAAGTGCGCCAACTCCGCGAGCAACTCGGCGTCCGCCGGAGTCGGCGCCCGGCCCGCGCGCACCTCGGCGAACATCGCGTTGACGGTGTCCAGCACGCGAAGGACGGTGTCCATCAACGCCGCATCCACTGTCCGCTCGCCTTGGCGGAGCAGGTTGAAGACGTCTTCGGCGTGATGACAGACCTCGACCAGCGGCGTGAGATTCAGGAAGCCCGCACCGCCTTTGACGGTATGGAATCCGCGGAACACCGCGTTGAGCAGTTCCTTGTCCTGCGGACGGTGCTCGAGATCCACGAGCTGTTCGCCGAGTTGCTCGAGCAGCTCGCCCCCCTCCACCAGGAAGTCCTGCAAGATATCGTCTTCGGTGTCTGCCATAGCCGCGTCACGAACCCCGCCGGCCCCGGGGGCCGCCGCGGATCCAAAGTCGGGGGGTGCGCACCGGCCTAGAACCCCAGGCCGGAGAGCAGTTCATCCACGTCGTCCTGCCCGGAAACGACATCGGTACCGGAACGCCCCGGGATCGCCGGACCGCTCGGCTCCGAATTCTCGGTCGGCTGCTCGTCGACGCGATCCTCGCGCCGCTCTCCGGACAGGCGCACGAGGTCGACGAGATGCGCCTCGACCTCATGGACCAACTCGATCACCCGGCGCAGGATCTGGCCGGTGAGATCCTGGAACTCCTGGGCCATCAGCACCTCCGTCAGCTCGCTGTGGGTCCGGGCCATCTCCTGCTCGATGCGTCCCAGGAAGCCATCCATCTCACTGCTCAGTACGCCGGACTCCTCGGCGCTCATGCACCGGCGGCAAAAACGCCCCCAGCGTTCGCGCAGGTCCGCCGCCCGGGTCTGCAGATCGCCGATCACCGGAATGCGGCCCTCCACCGCGGTCAGCGTACGGTGGGCGGCCTGCTCGGTCATGGAAATCACGTAGGTCAACCGGTCCTGGGCATCCGGAATCTCCCGGGCGGCGATGTCCATGAGCCGGGCGTCGGTACGGAAGCTGTTGAGCGATTCGTGGAGCTGGCGGGTGAGCTTGCCGAGTTCCTCGAACAGGGTGTCGCCGCGCATGCGCGTGAGTTGCTCGAGCACCTGTGCGGTGCCTTCCTCGTCACCGACCTCGGCCTTTGCAACCAGCTCACGCGCCGCCGCGAGCAGCGGTGATACCTGCGGTTCCGGTCGCGGCGATCGCTCCACCATTGCATGCACCCCTTGGCAGAATATTGAAAAACGGTTTTCCCGGCGGCCTGCCGGGCCTGGAATGTTCTACTGCGGCGGCGGGAGATCGGTTCGTTTTTCCGATCGTCTTCGTTAGAACAGCGCCCGCTATCCGCCTCAAACGATCGGGAAGCCGCTCTCGATCCCCCACTCGCCTCGCTACGAACCCCCAAGTCCGACGGGCCGTCAGGCGTTCGCCTCGATCCGCTCGAAGATCCTCTCGATCTTCTCCTTCAGAGTCACCGCGTTGAACGGCTTCACGATGTAGCCGTTGATCCCCGCGTTGGCCGCCTCCACGATCTGGTCGCGCTTGGCTTCCGCAGTGACCATCAGCACCGGAAGTCCGGCGAGCCTGGGATCGGCGCGCACCGCCTTCAGCAGATCGAGCCCGTTCATGACGGGCATGTTCCAGTCGGTGATCAGGAAATCGCACCTCCCGGACTGGAGCTGCGGCAGCGCGGTCTTCCCGTCGTCGGCCTCGGCGGTGTTGTTGAAGCCGAGGTCGCGCAACAGATTCTTGATGATCCGGCGCATCGTGGAGAAGTCGTCCACGATCAGAATCTTCATCTCCTTGTTCAACATGACGTGCACCCCGGGGCGTGTGGCTTGCGGGCCGTACCCGACCCCCCGCCGCGTCGTATGAAACCCTCGTTCACTGTTCCGCCAGCCAGCCGTTCATGCGCCCGCGCAAGCGCAACAGCGCCTGGCCGTGGATCTGGCAGACCCGCGACTCGCTCACCCCGAGCACCTCGCCGATCTCGCGCAGATTGAGTTCCTCATCGTAGTAGAGCGCCATGACCAGCCGTTCGCGCTCCGGCAGCGTGGCGATGGCCTCGGCCAGGGCACGCTTGAAGTCCTCCTGCTGCAGGTAGTCCACGGGGCTGGAGCCCTCGCCCATCCCGCTGTCCGGTTCATCGCCCGCGCCCTCCAGATCGTCGAAGCTGAACAGCCGGCACCCGGTCGCATCCATGAGGATCTGGTGGTATTCCTTGAGCGAGATCTCCATGGCCTCGGCGATCTCCTTATCGCAGGCGTCCCGACCCTTCCGGTTCTCGATCTCGCGCACCACCTCGGCGACCATGCGCGCCTTGCGGTGCACCGAGCGCGGCGTCCAGTCGGTCTTGCGGATCTCGTCGAGCATGGCGCCGCGAATCCGGATCCCCGCGTAGGTCTCGAAGCTCGCACCCTGCGTGGGGTCATAGTGACGCGAGGCCTCCAGCAGTCCGATCATGCCGGCCTGGATCAGGTCCTCGGCCTGCACGCTGGGCGGCAGCCGGCTGATCAGGTGATAGGCGATACGCTTGACCAGCGAAGCGTGGCGCCCGATCAGATCCTCTTGGCCGTTTTCCTTCACGGTGACATACATGGCTAGTCCGTTCATGGCGGCAACTCCCTGTCATTGCAGCCGGAACGGACCAGACGCTCGACGAAGAACTCCAAGTGCCCGCCTGCGACCGTCGGTACCGGCCATCTATCGGCCCGTTGGGCCAGATTCTTGAATGCCTGCGCCGCGCGGCTGCGCGGATAGGCCTCCACCACGGCGCGTTGCTTCTGCACGGCGCGGCGCAGAAACTCGTCGTGGGGAACGGCCCCGAGAAAATCCAGGGTCACGTCCAGGAACCGGTTCGTGACCCGTGTGATCTTATTGAACAGTTCGCGCCCCTCCCGTGCGTCGGCGACCATGTTGGCCAGCACGTGGAAACGCGGAATGCCGTATTCGCGGCTGAGGAGCTTGATCAAGGCATAGGCGTCGGTGATCGACGCCGGCTCGTCGCAGACCACCACGATCACCTCCTGGGCGGCGCGCGTAAAACTCACCACGCTCTCGGAGATGCCCGCCGCGGTGTCCACCAGGAGCACGTCGAGGCGGTCGCTGAGTTCGCTGAAGGCATGGATCAGGGCGGCATGTTCGGCGGGGCGCAGCTCCGTCATGTGCTTGACCCCGGAGGTGGCGGGGATGATCTTGATCCCGCACGGACCGGAAACGATCACCTCCTCGAGTGTCCGGTGCCCGTCGAGTACGTGCGAGAGGTTGGCGCCCGGCTGCAGACCCAGCAGGACATCGATGTTGGCCAGCCCCAGGTCGGCGTCCAGGAGCATGACCGAGCGCCCCGCACCCGCCATGGCCACCGCCAGATTCACCGACACGTTGGTCTTGCCCACGCCCCCCTTGCCGCTGGTGACCGCCACCACCCGGACCGGGCGGGGCTCGGCCATGCGTCGCAGGCCGGCGGCTTGGTCGAGCTTCCACTCAGACATGAGCATGCGCCGCCGCCCCTCCCTGGGCCTGCCTCGCGCCCGCCCCCGCGATCCGGGGCGCGGCGGCCTCCAGGAGCTTGGCGGCGCGCGCCACCAGCACCGCGGCTCGCGCCGGCTGGATGTCCTCGGGCACCCGCTGGCCATCGCCGATGTAGGCGAGCGGCAGGTGCCGGCGCACCGCCACCGACAATGCGCCGCCGAGGCTCGCGGTTTCGTCCAACTTGGTGAGAATCCCGCCCGCCAGCGCCACGCCGCGGAATGCCTGCGCCACCTCGTCGAGCACTGCGCGTTGCGTGGTGGCCGACAATACCAAGTAGGTCTGAATGCGGGGACCGCCGCCGTGCAGGGTGGTGAACTGCTCGGACAGGCGCAGGTCGCGCTGGCTCATGCCGGCGGTATCCACCAGCACCAGACGCCGATCCTGGAGTTCGTGGAGCACGGCCCGCAGTTCGTTCTCGTCGCCGGCCGCGTAGACCGGCGCGCCGAGGATGCGCCCATAGGCGTGCAACTGCTCCTGGGCGCCGATCCGGTAGCTGTCGGTGGTCACCAGGGCGACGTGGCGCCGGCCGTGGCGGAGCACGAAGCGCGCCGCCAGCTTGGCCACCATCGTGGTCTTGCCCACGCCGGTGGGTCCTACCAGGGCCACGACCCCACCCTGTGTCAAAATATCGTCATCGGCCACCGGCACGCGCTGGCACAGGCGCTCCAGGGCCGAGCGCCAGACCCGCGGGAAATCCTCGTCCGGACCGATCTTGCCCGCCAAGTCCTGGGCCAGTTCCGGATCCAGCCCCAAGTCCCCAAGCCGTTTCAGCAGCCGCGCCCGTAGCGGCTGGCGCCGTGCCATTTCGCCCCACGCGAGGCTCGAGAGCTGATCCTCCAGCAGATCGCGCAGGAAACGCAGCTCACGCTGCATCTCCACCAGTGTGGGCTCCTGGGACCAGATATTGGCGCCGCGTCCGGCCGGAGAAGACGCCGCCGGTCCCGAAGACCCCGCGACACCCGCTTCCTCCGCCGTCTGCGGTTCCCGTGACGACTCCCGGCGCGACTCCGCGGGAGCTACGGCAACCGCTTGATCGAGAAGCGTCTCGTCGTAGTCCACCGCGGCGATGATCTCCACCCCGCCCGGCACCCGGCGGTTGGACAGGATCACCGCCTCCGGTCCCTGTTCCTCCCGCACTTGGCGGATCGCCTGGCGCAGCTCGGAGGCGAAGTAACGTTTGATTTTCATCGCGGATGCCTCTCTACCACGGTCCCCCGGCGCATCGGACACCGCACGCGGTGGGCCTCGGCCGGCTCGTGCTCAGGTCGGACCCTCACGCCTGCCCGACCGTCGCCAGTATCCGGATCTGCTTGTTGTCCGGGACCTCGTTGTAGGCCAGTACGCTCAGCCCGGGGATCGTGTGTCGCAACCAGCGAGCCAGCCAGGGCCGGATCTGAGGCGGGACCAGGAGGACCGCGGGCTGACCCGCCACCTCCTGACGCTGCGCCGCCTGCGCCAGCGAGCCGTGCAGCCGCTCCGCCAGTCCCGGTTCCATGCCCCCTCCGCTTTCTCCACTGGATTGCAATGACTGGTGCAATATCTGTTCCAGTGCGGGATCCAGCGTGATCACCGGCAGCTCGCTGCTCATCCCATTGATATGTTGAACGATAAGGCGCCCCAGGGCGGCCCGCACCGCGGTCGTGAGGACGCCGGGGTCTTGACTTTGCGGGGCGTGGGCCGCCAGGGTTTCGGCAATCGTGCGCATGTCGCGGATCGGAATCCGCTCCGCCAGGAGGTTCTGCAGGACCTTCAGCACTACGCCCAGGGACAGGGTCTTGGGGACGAGATTCTCGACCAGCTTGGGCTGGGAGCGCGCGAGCAGATCGAGTAGCTGCTGGATCTCCTCGTGGCCGAGCAACTCGTGGGCGTGATCCTGGATCACCTGGCTGAGGTGTGTGGCGATCACCGTGCCGGCGTCGACCACCGTATAACCCATCGCCTGCGCCTCGTCGCGCTGCCCCGGCTCGATCCAGACCGCCTCCAGGCCGAACGCCGGGTCCTTGACCGTCACCCCCTGCAGGGTGCCGAACACCTGTCCCGGGTTGATGGCCAACTCGCGATCCGGGAACACCTCCGACTCGCCGACCGGGACGCCGAGCAGACTGATCCGGTAGATGTTGGGGGCCAGATCCAGGTCGTCGCGGATGTGCACCGGCTGCACCAGGAAACCGAGTTCCTGGGAGAGCTTCTTACGCACTCCTTTAATGCGCGCCATCAACTGCCCGCCCTGGTTCTTGTCCACCAGCGGGATCAGCCGGTAGCCGACCTCCAGACCGATGAGATCGACCGGCTGCACGTCGTCCCAGCTCAGGTCGCTCGGCTCGGCGGGCCCCTGCTCGGGCGCGGTCTGCGCCGCCTCGGCCTCCTCGGCGCCGGCGCGGGAGTACAACCAATAGGCCCCGACGCCCAGCAGCACGGCGAGCGTCAGGAAGGCGAAGTTGGGCATGCCGGGGATCAGTCCGAGCAGACCGATCACCCCGGCGGTGATGGCGAGCGCCCGGGGGCTGCTGAAGAGCTGGCTGATCACCTGCTCGCCCAGATCCTGGGCGGAGGAAACCCGGGTGACGATGATCGCGGCGGCGGTCGACAGGAGCAGCGCGGGGATCTGCGCCACCAGGCCGTCACCGATGGTCAGCAGCGTATAGGTATGCAGAGCATCCTGCAGCGGCATGTGATGCTGGAGCACGCCCACTGCCAGGCCGCCCAGGATGTTGATGATCAGGATCAGGATGCCGGCGACGGCATCCCCGCGCACGAACTTGCTGGCACCGTCCATCGACCCGTAGAACTCGGCCTCCCGGCTGATCTCGGCGCGCCGCTCGCGGGCCTCCTCATGGGTGATGATGCCCGCGTTGAGATCGGCGTCGATGGCCATCTGCTTGCCGGGCATCGCGTCCAGGGTGAAACGCGCGGTCACCTCGGAGACACGGGTCGCGCCCTTGGTCACCACCACGAAGTTGATGATCACCAGGATGATGAACACCACCAAGCCGACGGCGTAGTTGCCGCCCACGACGAACTCGCCGAAGGCCTTGATGACATGCCCCGCGGCACCCGGCCCGTTCTGCCCGTGCAGCAGCACCACGCGCGTGGAGGCGATATTCAGGGCCAGGCGCAGCAGTGTCCCGATCAGCAGCACGGACGGGAAAATCGAGAAGTCCAGGGGCCGCCGGCTGTAGATGACCACCAGCAGGATGATCAGGGAGAGCGCGATATTGAAGGTGAAGAGCAGATCCAGGGCGATCGGCGGCAGCGGCAGCACCACCATCGCGAGCATCAGGATAAGCAGGATCGGCGCCCCCAGACCGCTGCGCGCCAGATCGCGGGCCGCCGTGAGCATGGTGCTCTGATTCATCGTCGTGTCACTCCGCTTCTCGGTCGTCCGGCGCCCGCCGGGTGCCTATTCCCGAACGGCGCAACCTCATCACGGGCCGGGCGCCGGGTCATCGGGGACCGGAAGATCGGTCGGCGGCCGGGGCTCGGCGAATCCCCCCTCGTGCGCCTCGCGCAGGTGATAGACGTAGGCCAACACCTGCGCCACCGCCACGTACAGCGCCGCCGGCACCTCCTGGTCGAGTTGCGTGCCGTGGTACAAGGCGCGCGCCAGCGGCGGCGCACTGAAGGTCGGGATCCCATGCGCCTGCGCCACGGTGCGGATCTTGAGCGCCACGAGGTCGGCGCCCTTGGCGACCACGCGCGGGGCGCCCATCTTCTCCTGCTCGTAGCGCAGCGCCACTGCATAGTGGGTGGGGTTGGTCACCACCACGTCCGCCTTGGGCACCTCCTCCATCATGCGCCGCTGGGCCACCTCCCGCTGCATGCGACGCACGCGCGCGCGGATCTGTGGATCGCCCTCCGTCTCCTTGAATTCGTCCTTGACCTCCTGGTGCGTCATACGCAACTGGCGCCCGTGGTTCCAGATCTGGAAGGGAACGTCGATGGCGGCGATCAGCGCCAGCGCCACACTGAGCACCAGCAGGGACAGGCCGATCAGATGTGCGCCGTGCGCGGCGGCGGACCACAGGGGTTCGTAGCTCATGGCGAGGATCTGGTCGCGGAACCGCCAGAGCATGGCGCCCGCCACCACGCTCACGAGGATCACCTTGGCGATCGATTTCACGAGTTCGACCAGCCCCTGCGCCGAAAACAGCTTGCCCAGGCCTTTTACCGGGTCGAGCTTGCTCAGGTCGGGCGCCAGGCTCTCGGTGCTGAACGCCCAGCCGCCGAGCGCCAGCGGCCCGAGCAGAGCGGCGAACACCGTGACCGCCAGGAACGGCGCGAGCAGGATCAGGGCGATGTGGAAATCGTGCACTAATACCGTCACCAACCAGTCGGCATGGACGAGCCGGTCGCGAGGAATGCTGATGCCGGTACGCACCAGTTCGGTCAGCCCCTCCAGCATATGCCGCCCGAGCACCAGGAAGGCGAGCGAGGACAACAACAGCAGGAGCGTCGTGTTGAGGTCCCGGGAACGCGGGACCTGTCCCTTCTTGCGCGCGTCGTCGAGGCGTTTGGAGGTGGCCTTTTCGGTGCGTTCCTGTTGGTCGGCTTCGGCCATGGCTCACCCGCCCGCGCCGAACAGGCGCGAGAGCAGCACGAAGGCGCTGCCCGCCAGGCTCTGGAACTGGTCGCCGAGCGCCGGCAGGGTGACCAGTATCAGCACGAAGCCCACAAGGATGGTCACCGGGAAGCCCACCGCGAAGATATTCATCTGCGGCGCGGCCTTGGTCACCATGCCGAACGCCAGATTGACGAGGATCAGCGAGAGCAGTGCCGGCAGTGCGATGGTGATCGCGCCGGCGAACATCTGGCTGCCCCAGCCGGCCAATTGCCAGAGGTCGGCACGGTCCAGGCCGAGCGGGCCGACCGGGAGCGCATGGAAACTCGCCGCGAGCACCTGGATCAGGAGCAGGTGCCCGTTGAGGGCCAGGAACAGCAGCGTCGCGGTGATCGCATAGAACTGGCTCAGCACCGGCACCTGCACGCCGTTCAGCGGATCGACCACCTCCGAGAAGCCGAGCCCCATACCGACGGCGATACTCTGCCCGGCGATCACCACGGCCCCGAACACGAGTTGCACGACGAACCCCATGGCCACGCCGATCGCCAGTTGCTGCACGCTGATCAGCAGGCCTTGCGCGGAGAGCGGATCGATCGCCGGGGCCGGCGGGATGATCGGCACCAGCACCCAGGTGATCGCCAGCGCCAGGATGGTCCGGATGCGCACCGAGATCATGCGCCCGGCGAAGATCGGCGCGACCGCGAGCATCGCGCCGATGCGCATCAGCGGCCAGAGGCCGCTTCCGACCCAGCCGGCGATCTGCGCGCTGGTGAAGGTCAGCATCGCGTCCCGCCCCCGCCCGCCCCGGGCGCCCGCCCGTCCTGTCCACGACCCGTGCTCACGAGCCGACGATGCGCGGGATGTTCTGAATCATCTGCCGCGTAAACTCCACCAACAGCCCGAGCATCCAGTGGCCGGCCACCGAGAGCGTGACCACCACGGCGATCAGCTTCGGGATGAAGGTCAGCGTCATCTCGTTGATCTGGGTCGCCGCCTGGAAGACCGCCACCAGCAGGCCGACCGCCAACGCCGAGAGCAGCAGCGGCGCCGAGAGCAGAATGGTGAGCTGCATCGCCTGCTGCACCACGCCGAGAATCGCATCCGTGTTCATCGTAAATCGCCTCTCCGGCCCGCGGGGCACGCCCCGCTACGTGTAGAAACTCGACGCCAATGTGCCCATGATCAGTGACCAGCCGCCGACCAGCACGAACAACAGGATCTTGAACGGCAGCGAAATCAGCATCGGCGAGAGCATGATCATCCCCATCGACATCAGCAGGCTGGCAACCACGATATCGATCACCAGAAAGGGGATGAATATCAGGAATCCGATCTGGAAGGCGGTCTTCAGTTCGCTGGTCACGAACGCCGGAACCAGAACGGAGAACGGGATCTGGCTGGTCGAATTCACCAGGCCGTGCCCGGAGATGCGCATGAACATGGCGAGGTCCGCCGTGCGCGTCTGGTGCAGCATGAAGCCGCGAAACGGCGCAGCGGCGCGTTGCACCGCCTCCGTTGCGGGGATTTGCTCATTCAGATACGGCTGCACGGCCTTGTCGTAGACCTTGTTGAAGACCGGGGCCATGACAAAGAAGGTGAGGAAGAGCGAAAGTCCGATCAGGATCTGGTTGGAGGGGGTCTGCATGGTGCCCAGGGCCTGGCGCAGCAGCGCGAGCACGATGACGATGCGCGTAAACGCGGTCATCATCAGCAGCCCGGCCGGCAGCAGGGTGAGCGCGGTCATCAGCGCCAGGATCTGCAGGCTCAGCGTATAGGTCTCGGAACCCTTCGGACCGGGCATGACGGTGAACGCCGCGATCCCCGGCTGCGCCATGGCCAGACCGACCGGCGCCAGGGTCAGAACGAGCAGCGCCACGGGGAAAAGGATGCGCTTCACGGTACCCTCCGTTGGGAAAGAGCGGCGGCCAGGCGCCGGGCGAACCCTTCGTTCGCCGGCGCCGGCGGCGCAGCGGCGCGGATCGGTTCGGCCAGCACGTGCAGGGTCCGGATGCGTCCCGGCGCGACCCCCAGCAGCAACTGTTCCTCGCCGACCTGGATCAACACGACCCGCTCGCGCGCCCCCATGGACAATCCGCCGAGCACGCGTAACGCCCCGCTCACCCCGCGCGGCACGCGCGCCAGCCGGCGGTACATCCAGGCGCTGAGGACGATCAGCGCGAGCACCACCCCCAGACCGAGCAACAGGTGCACCACCGCGCCCAGACCGAGGGCGATCGGCTGGGCATGGGCCGCGGGCGCCTCCCCGGCCGCCAGGCAGGCCCACGGCGCGGCCCAGGATCCGACGAGGAACACCGGTGCGAGCGTCGACCTGCATGCATGAGCGGACATCGGCTTCTCCGTCCTCGCCGCCTAGCGCAGCTTGCGGATGCGCTCGCTCGGGCTGATCACATCGGTCAATCGGATGCCGAGCCTTTCGTTGACCACCACCACCTCGCCATGGGCGATCAGGGTCCCGTTCACCAGCACGTCCATGGGCTCGCCGGCGATGCGATCCAGTTCCACCACCGACCCCTGATTGAGCTGCAGCAGGTTGCGGATGTTGATCCGAGTACGCCCGGTCTCCATGGAGATCGTCACCGGGATGTCGAGTACGACGTCGAGGTTGCCGTCGCCGGCCGCGACCGGTTCGGGATCGAGTTCCTCGAACTGCGCGCGGTCCACGCCGGCGTCCGGGGCCGCCTGCTGCGCCTGCTCCCCGGCACCGTCTCCGCTCGCCGCCGTCCCTCCGGCCGCGGCCTGTTCCTCCAGCGCCGCGGCCCAATCCCCGTCGGCCGAGGCATTGTCTTCAGTGTGCGTGGAATCGTTCATCGTATTTCCCCGTTCGGAGCTGCTAGACCGGATTGCGCGCGACGCGTTCGAGGATCTTGATCGCGTTGTGCCCTTGGGACACGCCGAACCGACCCCGGAACAGCGGGATATCCTCGGCGGTGATAGTTACCTTCTCGGGCAACTCGATCGGGATCACGTCCCCGGGACGCAACCGCATCAACTCGCCGATGGTGATCTGCGTCTCGACCAGGTTGCTGCAGATCTCCAGCGGAGCGCTCTTCACCTCTTCGCGCATGGCGCCGAGCCAACGCTCGTCCAGTTCACCGCGGTCGCTCTGCACCCCCGCGTCCAGCAGTTCCCGGATCGGTTCGACCATGGCGTACGGCATGGTCACGTGGAGATCGCCGCCGCCCCCCTCCAGTTCGACGTGAAACGAGCTGACCACCACGACCTCGGTGGGACTGACGATGTTGGCGAAATGCGGGTTGACCTCGGAACTCAGGTACTCGAACTCCACCGGCAGCACCGCCGCCCAGGCCTGCTTGAGATCCTTGAAGGCCTGATCGAGGATCATGCGGATCACGCGCCGCTCCGTCGGGGTGAACTCGCGGCCCTCGATCTTGGCCGGGAAGCGCCCGTCGCCGCCGAAGAAGTTGTCGACGATGATGAACACCAGCTTCGGATCCAGGATGACCAGCGCGGTGCCGTGCAGCGGTTTGATGCGCACCATGTTGAGGCTGGTCGGCACATAGAGGCTGTGCACATACTCGGCGAACTTGAGCATCTGCACGCCGTTGGCCGAGATCTCTCCGGCGCGGCGCAGCAGGTTGAACAGCGAGATCCGGAAATAGCGGGCGAAGCGTTCGTTGATCATCTCCAGCGTAGGCAGGCGCCCGCGCACGATCCGATCTTGGCTGGTGAAATCGTAGGAGCGGACCTCGCCCGGCAACGGGGCGTCATCCTCGGTATCCACGTCCCCGCTGGACACGCCGTGCAGCAGGGCGTCGATTTCTTCCTGGGAAAGCAGGTCGTTTGCGGCCATGGCTACTGCATCACGAAACTGGTGAAGTACACCGCATCGACGCCGGGCTCGTCGATCTCCTTCTGCATCACTTGGCGGATCTGCACCAGCGCCTCCTTGCGCAGATGCTCCTTGCCCTGCAGGGTGTTCACCGACTCATAGGTCTGGCTGCTGAAGAGCATCACCAGCCGATCCCGTACCTGGGGCATGTTCAGATTCAACGCATCGATGACCTGGTGCTGGTGGGTCATCACCTCGACGCCGACCTGCAGGAAGCGCAGGCTGCCGTGGTCCTGGAGATTGACCACGAACGCCGGATCGATGGCCAGATAGAGCGGCTTGCCCTTCGATTTACGCGGGGCGGCCTTGGCGACGTGGGCGGCACCGGCCTTGGCGCCCGTCTCGCCATGCCTCGTGCCGACCGCCGCAGAGGCCTTCGATGGGACCAATTCGGTTTTCACCAACAGCAGGGTGGCGCCGATGCCGATGCCCATCACCAGCAGCACACCGACCCCGATCAGTACGAACTTCCGCCACTGCGGGGCGGCCTTGGGCGTCGGGGGCGCCTCTTCTTCCTTGTCCCGTCCGGCCATCGTCTTGCTTCCTATCAGGAGAATGGGGAACTCGCTGTGGGTTTAGCAAAAGCTATGCCACCGGAAAGTGTGATATTACAAGTTCAATTTCAGTCGGTTACAAAGGCGCATCCAGCCGGCGTCGATGTCTTGACGCCGCTCCGACCGCGCACTCAGCCGAAAAGTTGGCGGAACCCGGCGCAGGAGCGGGTATCCCTGGGACAAATCCGGCGTTCGGGGAACTGCTTGTCGCGAGCAGGGAGGGATGTGCAGAAGGAATGGAGCGGCACCGCCCAAGACTGCCGGGCGTTCAGACGTAGAAGTCGACCAGACCAAGCGCCACCGCCGCCGGGCGCCCGGGCGCTGCGAACGCGGGCTCCTCGCCGGAAAGAGCGGCCACCGCCGGGACCCCATCCCGGTACGACCTGCGCCCCGAGGCATCTCCGGAACCGCGGTCGGACAGGGACTGGTGGGAGATGTTCACCCCGGCGAGGGTCACGCCGTTGCCGGCGAGCATCTCACGCAGGCGCGGGAGCGCCGCCTCCACCGCGTCGCGCACCACGGCATGATGACTGGCGAAGCTGACCTGGGCCTGGTCCTGGTGAAGGCTGATCCGGATCTCGAGGGGGCCGAGCCCCGGGGGATTGAGTCGTACACTGGCGCTCGGCAGTTGATGGTCCAACACCCAGAGCACGCGGCTGCTCATCGCCTCGCCCCAGGCCGGGTGATTCGGGGGGACGGTCACCGGCGGCGCGGCGTGCGCGCTCACCGGCCCTGCGGGAGGTCCGATCCCGGTCGCGAAGGAAAGCGCGAACGGGACCGCGCCCGCGGTCCCGTCGCCGTGCGCCGGAGCAGTGGGCGGCGTACCGCCGGCCGCCGCCGTCGACGGGTTCGGGTTCTGCCCCGCGGGCTGGAGCAACAGGCGTGCGAGCCGCGCGTCCGGCACGCTGTCGGCGGCGTGTAGCATGGCGGCCAGGCGCGCCTCGAACCCCTTCTCTCCGCCCGGGGACCCGCCGGCCGTCTTCGATGAGTTCGTCGTACCGCTATCGGCCCGGGTTGCGGATTCGAGCACCCGAAGCAGTCGTGTGAGTCCCCCGGTCTTGGCACCGTGGCGGGAATCGGCCCCGTCGGTGCGACCTTCATCAGTACCGTGTGCACCACCGGTCCCGACGGCCGTCCGGGGATCCCCCCCCGGCAACAGCCGGGCCAGGAGCGCCAGCAGTTCCGCCGCGCCGGACAAAGACGTGCCATCCGGCAACGGCTTGCCGTCTCGGGCGCTCTTGTGCCCCGGCAAAGACGCGGACTGCGGCCCCGATGCCGCCGCTGATCCGTCAAGCACTCCCAGGATCTCACGCGCGAGCGCCGATCCGTGCCCCGCCGCGGCCTTCAGGTCCTTCTCCAAGAGATGGAGAAACCCCCCGTGCGACTTGGCGTTACCACCGCGCGCGACATGCGGTGCCGCTACCTCCGCGACGTTGCGGATCGACGACCGCGCGATGGAATCCGGATTGCCTGGGTTCATGGGGCGATTCCACGATTCGGAACTCACCCTGTGATCAAGCAAGGACCATACCAATCACCGGCCCGACCGACGGGCCTCGCTCCCCGCCCGCCGTTCAACTCTCTTTGGGGTCCGGGCGGCGGCGCTGCGCGTGCTCGTCGCTCTCGCCCTGCTCGCGACAGCGCTCCCGGCGGTCCTCGTCGTGCTGCAAGCGCTCCACCACCTTGTCCAACGCCTTGGTGCGGATGCGCGTGCCCCGCCAACGCGCCGTGTATGCCTCCCAGTCGCGTTGCGCCGCCATGACGAGGCGCTCCTGTTCGGCGATGGCCTCGTGGAGCCGGGTGAGGAACGAGCGGTAGTCGCGCAACTGCACCGCGTCGATCCCCCGTACGCCCGCCTCGCGGAGACGACGCGCATACTCGTCGCGGTAGCCGCACAACTCCCGGAACCGGCCGCGGTGCGCCTCCAGTTCACGCCGACTCGCGCCCAGTTCGCGCGCGGCGTTGCGCTCGCGCTCGGCCGCCAGCCGGGCGATGGGCTGCATGCGTTTGGATCGTGTCATTCGTTATCAATCCGTGCCGTCGCCCCGGCTCAATCGGCCCCGCTCACCGGGGATATCGTCGTCTCCTGCAACAGCGCCTGCAGGCCCTGTATGCTCTCTTCCAGGGATACCGGCTGCCGCTTGTCCTGGCGCAGGAACTCCATGAGTCGCGGATGGTAGGCGATGGCCTCGTCCACCTGCGGATCGCCGCCCTTCTGATAGGCGCCGACGCTGATCAGGTCGCGGTGTTGTTGATATACGGTATAGAGGTGCCGGAAGCGCTGCGCGGCGCGCTGGTGCTCGGGGGTCACGATCTCGGTCATGGCGCGGCTGATGGAGGCCTCGATGTCGATCGCCGGATAGTGCCCCGTCTCGGCCAGCGGGCGGGAGAGCACCACGTGCCCGTCGAGGATCGCGCGCGCGGCGTCGGCGATCGGATCGTTCTGGTCATCGCCCTCGGTCAGCACCGTATAGAAGGCGGTGATCGAACCGCCGCGCGCGTCGCCGTTGCCGGCACGTTCCACGAGCTGCGGCAACCGGGCGAAGACCGACGGCGGATAGCCCTTGGTTGCGGGCGGCTCGCCGATGGCGAGCGCGATCTCGCGCTGCGCCTGGGCGTAGCGCGTGAGCGAGTCCATGAGCAGCAGCACCTGCAACCCCTGATCCCGGAAATATTCGGCGATGGCGGTGGCGAGCATCGCCCCGTGCAGACGCATCAGCGGCGGGTGATCCGCCGGAGTCGCGACCACCACCGCGCGCGCCAGACCCTCCGCACCGAGGTTGCCTTCCACGAACTCCTTGACCTCGCGGCCGCGTTCGCCGATCAATCCGACCACGATCACGTCGGCGTTGGTGTAGCGGGTCATCATGCTGAGCAGTACGCTCTTTCCGACGCCGCTGCCGGCGAAGAGCCCCAGGCGCTGACCGCGCCCGACGCTCAACAGTGCATTGATGGCACACACGCCGACGTCGAGTTGTTCGCGAATCGAGGCCCGCGCCATCGGATTGATGGGCCGCCCGATGAGCGGCACCCGCGCCTCGGTGCGCAAGGGGCCCAGTCCGTCGAGCGCCCGCCCCGCCCCGTCCAGCACGCGCCCGAGCAGGCCGTGCCCAACGGCGGCCTCGCACACGCGGTGCGTGGGAATCACCCGCGCGCCCGGCATCAGACCGCGCAACTCCCCGGTCGGCATCAGGAACAGCCGGTCGCCGGCGAAACCCACCACCTCGGCCTCGATGGAAGGACCCGCCGCACTCGCCACTACGCAGCGTCCGCCGACCGCTTCCTGGCAACCGGCCGCCTCCAGGGTCAGGCCGACCATGCGCGTGAGCTTGCCCTCGACCACCAGCGGCGGCGGGCGCAGCCGCGCCCGGCAACCCGCCAGGCGCTCGCACCAGTACGCACCGCGTGGGATCTCCGGTATCGGCGCCCGCCTCATGTCCCCGCCCCCGCGCGCGGCACGCCGCGCCTCACCCGTCGTCCTCGCGCTCGCCGCCGAGCACCGCCGCGGCGAGCGCCGCCAGGCGGGCCTCGAGGCTCGCATCGATGTGCGAGGACTCGCTCACCACCCGGCAACCACCGCGAGCAAGCACCGGATCCTCGACGATCTGCCATGGGCGCTGCGCGTCGCCCAACGACAGGACCTCGCGGACCAATTGCGCGTCCTCCGGGTGCAGGTGCAGGCGCACGCCGCGTGCGCTCACCGGGAGCGCCGCGAGCGCATCGCGCACGATCGCCACGATCTGGCCGGGATCGGCCTTGACCTCGCGTCGCACCAGCTGTTGCGCGATGGCCAGCGCCAGGCGCACCAGTTCCTGCTCGACCTGCTCGTCGAGTTCCTCGAAGGGACGTGCGAGGGTGCCAAGCAGTGCATCCAGGCGCGCGGCGCGCGCCGCAACCTCCTCGCGCCCGGCCGCGCGCCCCTCCTCGCGCCCCCGGGCGTAGCCCTCCTCATAGGCCTGCTTTTGCAGCCGTTCCAGCCCGCCGACGGTGGGCAGACCCGCGACGCGCGTGCCCCGTTGCTCACCCGCGCCCACTTCCGGGATCTGCCAGGGCACGACGCGCGCCTCTCCGGCCGGGATGACTTTATCCGACATATTGTTCCGCGCCCTTTCCGCCCAGCGCCAGGTCGCCGGCCTCCGCCATGCGCCGTGCGATCGCCAGGATCTCCTTCTGCGCCGTCTCCACGTCCGACAGGCGTACCGGGCCCTTGGCCTCGAGATCGTCGCGCAGCATCTCGGAGGCGCGCTTGGACATGTTCTTGAAGATCTTCTCCTTGACCGTCTCGTCGGCACCCTTCAGCGCCACGATCAGGGACTCGGAGGAAACCTCGCGCAGCAGCGACTGAACGCCGCGATCGTCGACTTCCGCCAGGTTGTCGAAGACGAACATCTTGTCCTGGATCTTCTGCCCGAGGTCCGCGTCGAGTTCCGTGATCTGGTCCATGATCGAGGCCTCGATGCCGCCGTCGACGAAGTTGAGGATCTCCGCGGCGGTCTTGACGCCCCCGACGCTGGAGGATTTCACGTTCGAGGCCCCCTGGAACTGCTTCTCCATGATCTCGTCGAGTTCGCGCAGAGCGTTGGGCTGGATGCCGTCCAGGGTGGCGATGCGCAGCAGCACGTCGGCGCGGATCCGCTCCGGGAGGAACGAGAGCACGTCGGCGGCGTGGTCGCAGTCGAGATAGGAGAGCACGATGGCGATGATCTGCGGGTGTTCGAGGCGGATGACCTCGGCCACCGCGCGCGGGTCCATCCATTTCATCGACTCCAGGCCCTTGCTGTTGCGCCCGAGCAGAATCCGGTCGATCACCCCGCCGGCCTTGTCCTCGCCGAGCGCGCGCACCAGCACGTTGCGGATATAATCGTCGGAACCGACCCCGAGCGCGGTCTGGTTCTCCACCGCGCCGACGAATTCCTCGAGCACGACCCCGACTTCGGCGCGCGATACCGAGGTGAGCGAAGCCATCGCCGAACCCAGCTTCTGAACCTCCTTGGGCCCCATGTGCTTGAGGACCTCGGCGGCATCCTGCTCGCCGATCGCCAGCAGCAGGACCGCGGCGCGCTCGGTCCCCGACAATCGTTGCGGATTCGCATCAACCATCGTCGCCCACCCAGGTCTTGACCACCTGCGCCACCCGCTTCGGATCCTGGGTCGCCATGGTCTTGGCCGCCTGCAACCGCTCGTCGTAGCCGCCCGACCCGGCCAGTCGCTGCGCCCCCGGCTGCCCGCCGAGGGTAAGCCGGTCCTCGGCGATACCGCCGGGGACACCGCCCGGTGCCGCACCGACCGGCACCGGCAGGGCGGCGCCCTTCTCGGCGAGGCTGCGCAACAACGGACGCAGCACCCCGAAGATCAGCAGCAACACCGCCACGCCTCCCAGCAACTGCCTGCCGAGATCCCAGAGCCACGGCTGCTTCCACAGCGGCGGCACCGGCAACGGCTGCGGGGTCGGCAGACTCTGGAAGGCGGCGCTCATCACATTGACCGTGTCGCCCCGGCGCGGATCGAAGCCGATGGCATCCTTGACCAGCGCCGTGATGCGCGCCAGTTCCTTGGGAGCGAGCGGCTTGCGCACCGTCTTGCCGTTGTGGTCGGTACCGACTTGGTTGTCGATCAGCACCGCCACCGACAAGCGTCGTATGCTGCCGCTGGGCAGGCGCGTGTGGCTGATGGTGTGATCGAGTTCGTAGTTGCGCGTGGCGCGGCGCACCGTGCTGGTCGGCCCGGCCGGGGTGGACTTGGCCCCCTGCGCCTTGACGGACGACGTCACCCGGGCCGGCGCCGCCCCGGCGCCGGGCGGCATATTGGAGAGCGCGCCGGGCACGCCCATGGCGCCGGCGGCACCGGTGTTGGTCTCATCCATGGTCTGTTCGCTGCGCAACGCCGGCTGATCCGGATCATAGGTCTCACGCGTCTGCTCGGTAGAGGTGAAATCGAGGTCGGCCACCACCTGCGCACGCACCTTGCCGGGACCGAGGATCGGCGTGAGCAGATTCTCGATGCGGCGAACGTAGCTGTGCTCGACGCGTTGCGTGTATTGGAACTGGTTGGAGGTGATCGCCATCGTGCTGTTGGGATCGGACGGCGTCAGCAGCCGACCCCGCTGGTCCACCACGGTGACGCGCGCAGCCTGTAGATTCGGGACGCTGGAAGCGACCAGATGCACGATAGCGGATACCTGCCCCGGGTCGAGCGTGTGTCCCGGGTAGAGCTTGACCAACACCGATGCGCTCGCCTTCTCATGGTTTCGCAGGAAGGTCGGGTTGCGCGGGATCGCCACATGGACGCGGGCGGCCTCCACGCTGTCGAGGGTCATGACCGAACGCGCGAGGTCCGCTTCCAGGGACTGCTGGTAGCGCACATTCTCGACGAACCGGCTGGTGCCGAAGCTGTCGTGCTTGCCGAACAGCTCGAAACCGGCGGCGGTACCCTTGGGCAGCCCCTGACCGGCGAGCCGCAGGCGCGCGGCGTGCACCTTCTCGGCCGGGACCATCACCGCACCGGTGTTCGGGTCGATCCGATAGGAGATGTCGTCCTTCTGCAGGGCCTGCACCACCTGCGCGGCGTCTTTGTTCGAAAGATTGCCGTACAGGACGCCGTAAGTCGGGGTCTGGGACCAAAGCACGACGGCTACGCCGAGAGCGACGCTGGCGGCGAGCCCGATCATCACGCCGAGTTGGCGTATCGCCGGCAGACGACTCAGCCCCTGCAGGGAGGTTGCGAGGGAACGCGTGCTGGCAGCCTCGTTGGCCATATACTCTTATCCCGCTGGTACGGTCCGGGATCCGGATCTCCGGGCCCGATCCTATGTCTGATGAAACCTCAGACGGGCAGGTTCATGATCTCCTGATAGGCGGAGACCAGCTTGTTGCGCACCTGGACCATCGCCTCGAAGGAGACACTGGCCTTCTGTAGCGCCACCATCACCTCCGCGAGATTCACTTGGCTCTTGCCGAGTTCGAAGTCGCGCGACAGGCCGGCCGCCTGTTGCTGGGTCTCATTGACCTTGTCGACCGACTCCTTGAGCAGGTGTGCGAAGTTCACCTGTCCCGCCTGCTGCGCGGCGCCCGCGCCCGGCCCGATGCCGATCCCCTGATCGGCGCGCGCGGCCATGGCCCGCATCTGGGTCAACAACTGTGTGACGTCAACCTGGCTCATGTCCGACGTTCTCCGTAGGATTGAGTATCCGTGCCGCCGGCCGGTGTGCCGACGGCCGTGGCGGACGACGCCTTCGCCCGTCCTCCATCTTCCGCATCATGCATGTTCCGCGCCAAACAAAGTGGGGATTTCCACGCCCGATTCCCGCAGCCGGGCCAGTTTGTAGCGCAGCGTACGTGGACTGATCCCGAGTTTCTCGGCGGCGCGCTTGCGACTTCCGCGCCCCTCGCACAACGCATCCAGGATCAGGCGCTGCTCGCGCACGCGCAGGTCCTCCTCGAGGCTCGACGCACCTCCCTCACACTCCCCCCTCGCCCGCGTGAGCGGTTCCGGCTCGCCGATCGGCGCCGGATCGAACACGGGCTCCTCACCAAACTCGAAGTGCAGATGTTCGAGCCCGATCACTTCCCCCGATGCCAGGATCAGCGCGCGCTGCACGAGATTTTCCAGTTCCCGCACGTTGCCCGGCCAGGTGTGTCGCAACAGGCGCTGCTCGGCCCCCTCCGACAGGCGCGGCGGGACGCGCCGATCCCGCCCGTAGTGCTCCGTCACCCGCCGCGCCAGCGGCAGGATGTCGCCGGGGCGCTCGCGCAACGGCGGCAGGCTCAGCGGGAAGACGTTCAAACGATAGAACAGGTCTTCGCGAAAGCGGCCCGCGACGACCTCCGCGCGCAGGTTGCGGTTCGTGGTGGCCAGCACGCGAACGTCCAGGGCGACGGGGCGGCGACCGCCGAGGCGTTCCACCTCCCGTTCCTGCAGGACGCGCAGCAGCTTGGCCTGCAGGCTCAGGTCCATCTCCGAGACCTCGTCGAGCAGCAGCGTCCCGCCCTGAGCCTGCTCGAACTTGCCGGGATGGGCCTGGTAGGCGCCGGTGAACGCCCCCTTCTCATGGCCGAACAGGACCGCCTCGAGCATGCTCTCGGGAATCGCCGCGCAATTGATCGCCACGAAGGGCCCGGCGGCGCGCGCCGAGTGATGATGGATATAGCGCGCGAAGACCTCCTTGCCGGTACCGCTCTCGCCGGCGATCATCACCGTGGCCTCGCTCGCCGCGACCCGCGAGGCGAGTTCCAGCATCCGTCGGGTGGCGGGATCCTCCGCCACCAAGTCCGCGCTGTGCGCGGCCGGCAGATAGCGCCCGACCAGTTCGACCAGCCGGTCCGCCTCGAACGGCTTGACCAGGTAGTCCGTCGCCCCGTCGCGCATCGCGGCAACCGCCTTCTCGATGGTCCCGTAGGCGGTCATCAACACGACCGGGAGTTCCGGGCGGCGCGCGCGAATCTTCTTCAGCAGGTGGTACCCGTCCATGGGACGCATCTGGACGTCGCTTACCACCATCACCACAGGCTCGCTGCCGATCGCCTCCAGGGCGGCGGTACCGTCGTCCGCGCCGAGTGCGCGGTAGCCGGCCACCTCCAACGTATCGCACAGCGCCTCGCGCAGGTCGTGATCGTCTTCCACCACCAGGACGGCGGATCGGCTCATGGGCGGACCTCCTTACACAACACAGTCGAACCGGAGACGGCTCCGACACCGGTCTGCACGCCGCGCTCGGGTGCAACCGCGCGTGCGGGACGCGGGAGATCGGCCGGCAGCGCCGCACCCGCCTCGGCCAGCGGCAGACGGATGTGGAACCGGGCCCCCTCCCCTGCGGCGGACTCCACGCGGATCTCGCCGTGGTGGGCCTGCACGACCGCATGCACGACCGCCAGGCCCAGACCGGTGCCGTCGGGGCGCGTGGTGAAGAACGGCTCGAAGACCCGCTCGCACAACGGTGCCGGGATGCCGGGGCCGTTGTCGGAGAATTCCATGCACAGCGCGTCGGGAGCCTCGATGGCCAAGTGCAGACGCAGACGCGGAGCACGGTCGGCCGCCTGCAGGGCGTTCGCGGCCAGATTGTGCAGCGCCCCCACCAGCGCCTCGCGGCTGCCGCGCAGGCGCGCCCCGGGGGCCCGATCCATGATCTCCAGCGTGCCGCCGGCGGCGCGCAACTGGGGCTCGATCATCTGGCGCAGTTCCTCGAGCAGCGCCCGAACCTCGATGTCTTCCACACCCAGCACGCCGCCGCGCGCGAAGCGCAGGGTGTCTTCGACCATGCCCTCCAGATGATGCAGGCGCGCGACGATGCGCTCGGCGAAGCGCCGGCGATCTTCCTCACCGAGCGACCCACGCACCAGGTTCGAAGCATAGAGCAGGGCCGAGGCGAGCGGCGTACGGATCTGATGGGCGAGCCCGGCGGCCATGTCGCCCATGGCGGCGACGTGTCGATGGCGGTTGAGCAGTTCCTGCAGGGCGCGCTGCTCGGTGACGTCCTGGAGCAGGAGGATCTGGCCCGGCTCGGCGGCCAGCGGGCGGACCGACAGGATCACGCGTCGGCCGTTGTGCAGGCGCACTTCGCGGGCATCACCGGCGCCCGGCTCGAAGGCGCGTCGCGCGACCGCCTCCCACGCCTCGCCCAGGAGCGTCCCACCGAGCAGTTCGCGGGCCGCGGGGTTGCACTCCTGGATACGCCGGTCCCCGTCCAGGACCACGACACCGCCGGGGAGCCCCTCCAGGAGTCGCGCCAGGCGATCGGCGAGCCGTTCCTTCTCGGCGAGTTGGCGAAGCCGCTCGGAGCGCGCCGCGGCCAATTCCTCGTTCAGCTCCGCGACGCGCCCTTCGAGTTCCCGGTAGGAGCCCGCGAGCTGCACGGACATCTCATTGAACGCGCGGAATGCGTCAGTGAGTTGCTGCGCGCGCTGCTTCTCCTCGTGGCCCATCGCCGCTCCTGGTGGGTATCCGGCACGCCCCGGTGGGGCGGCGAACCCTTGCCGTTGGAGTCAGCAAGAACCATGCCGCAGGATGGGTCAGATTAAAATCAATAGGATAGACGGGCAGAATGCAAGAAACGTCAAAGACTCGACATCTCGTCGCTACGCTGCAGGCCGTACTTGCGCAGTTTCTCGACGAGTGTGGTCCGGCGCATCCCGAGTCGCCGGGCGGCATGCGCCACGACGCCGTCCGCGTCGTCGAGCGCCTGCTTGATGAAGCCCACTTCCAGATGGCTCAAGTGTTCCTTGAGATCGATGCCCTCGCGCGGCAGTCGCGGCTCGGTCGACGCCTGCGCCAGAGCGGCGCCGAGCAGCGGTTCGAGAGCGAGCGCGGGGACCCCGGTCTCCTCCCCCCCGCTGTTGAACCGGAACTTCTCCGGCAGATCGCCGACGTCGACGACGCCGAACGGATAGAGGATCGCCAGGCGCTCGATCAGGTTCGCCAGCTCGCGCACGTTGCCCGGCCAAGCGTACTGACACAGCGCGAGGACCGCCGCCGAGGTCAGGCGGACCGAGCCGCGTTTCTCGCGCTCGACCCGCGTAATCAGTTCGTTGACCAGCAGCGGGAGGTCCTCGACGCGCTCGCGCATCGGCGGCATCCGAATCGGGAAGACGTTGAGACGGTAATAGAGGTCTTCGCGGAACTTCCGGGCCTTGATCTGCTCTTCCGGGTCGCGGTGGGTGGCGGCGATGATGCGTACGTCGGTCGTGATGGTCTTGTTGCTGCCGACCCGCTCGAAGGTCTTCTCCTGCAGCACCCGCAACAGCTTCACCTGCATGGCAAGCGGCATGTCGCCGATCTCATCGAGGAACAGCGTGCCGCCCTCGGCCAACTCGAAGCGTCCCTGCCGCGCACTGATCGCCCCCGTGAACGCGCCCTTCTCGTGGCCGAACAGCTCCGACTCCAGTAGCTCGGGCGGGATTGCGCCGCAGTTGATCGGCACGAAGGGCTTGTCGCGACGCGCGGAGTAGTAATGGATGTTGCGCGCCACCACCTCCTTGCCGGTGCCGGTCTCGCCGAGGATCAACACGCTCGCGCCGGTTTCGGCGACCTGCCGGACCAGCCGTCGCACGGCCTGCACACTGCGGCTGTTCCCGACCAGGCTGCGGAACAACTCGACCGGTCGGCGCTGTTCCTGGCCGCGCTGGTTATCGCGATAGACCTGGGCCTGGTGCAGGGCGCTGGTGAGGTGGGCGTACTTGAGCGGAAGGTCCAGGTTACCCAGCACGCGCGAGCCGCCGTTGCCGCCTGCGGCCGGCGGCGACGCGCCGCCGCCGAGCAGGAAAACGGGGACGTGCAAGTCGAATTCGGCGAGTTCCTTCAGGACGCGTCGCAACTCGCCGCCGGTCCCGCATGGTCCGAGGAAGGCGGCGAGGTAGGCATCCGACCCGCCCAGAGCGTCCCGCCACCGACCGCTGCACTCGGTGAGGAAGACCGGCTCATAGTCCATGAATTCCAGGACCGCCTGAAAGCGCGTCGCGCGTTCCGGATCACGATCGACGATGAGGACCTTCTGCTCCGCCATGTCCGGGATGCCTTGCCGCGGGCTGCCGGGTCTATATCCTCCCCCTGCCCGGGTCCGCTATGAAATCGATGTTATTGTTGCACGAGGCCTGGATCTCGCTCCAGATGAACCTCGATATAAAGTAAGAATAAACATGATCCTGAGGAAATGTCAAAATTTTGTCTTCAAGAACCGTGAATCAATCGCCGTTTCGCGGAGTGCGGCTCTGAGCGATCAGACGACGGTGATTGCGAAAGATCAGCCGTTCAAGACCCTCGGCCACCGCCTCGCTGAGTTCCTCGAACCGGACCCGGACCCGGGCACCGGACGCCGCCGGCTCCACCGAGAGCACCCGGGCGGGCAACTCCACGGGGCGCGGATACGGCGCGTGCAGATAGAGACTCACCAGCAGACGGGCACCGGGCGCCGGAGGTGATTCGGCCACCCACTCCAGACCGCGCGCGCTCAGGCGCAGGCCGGCGGGGGCCGGGAGCCGTTGTTCCCGGGTCACGAGCTGCCCGACCAGATCGAGCAGCACATTCAGCTTGAAATCGAGGTGGCCGAGTTCGCTGGAGAGATTCGAGTCATCGGTGGATTCCGGGCGGGACTCCCCGAGGACCATCACCACCTTCAGAACCGCTTCGTTGTCGCGGTTCAGTCGCAGAAAATCTTCGCCCGACAGCGGCCCGTCCATGGGCCGCCACTGCAGTGGAAGGGCGTCCTCGTAGCTCAGCCCTTCGGCGAAGGGGTCCTGGGAGCGGGGTTCCATAACGGCAACATACCCGACCCGGTCCGCGCAAGACAAC
>CAZAQG010000001.1:57147-75256 GCA_964487445.1 uncultured Chromatiales bacterium | reverse complement strand
TCAGGGGGCCGGTTTCGCTGCGACGGGCGCGCGATCCGCGGCCTTGTTCCGGGGGTTGGGTGGTGATCGGGTGGGGGACTGCGGGATCGCGGTCGGTGTCTTCGACGGTGGGAGCGCGAGCAGGCCCCGCGACCCGGAGCTGCCGAGGTGGTAGCTCAGTCCGGCCTCGGGTCGGGCCAGAACCAGACCCGGGTGCGTCCGGCGGATGACGAAGCGCAGCGGGGACTTGCGTCCCTCCAGGCGGATCATGATGCGGCCCTTGGCCGCGCCGCCGTGGTCGCGCTGGACGAACAGCGCCCGGGCGTCGCGCCAGCGCTGAAGCAGGGCTCGGATGCGGGTGCGGTCGAGGCCGGGGTGCGGCGGCGCGATCGACCAGTGCTCGTTCGCACCGCGACGCAAGGTGATCTTCGGCAGTGCAAGGGAGGTGATCTGCGCGCCCGGCGGGAGCAGCGCGAGATTCACGAACGCCGTCGGCGGCATGGTGAGAAACGGATACACCGTATCGCCGGTCAGGTGCACGGTGTCGCCGACCTTGACGTAGCGCCATTGATTGATCGGATCGGTATCCCCGAAGTCGAGTTCCCGCCCGTTGAGCCGGAGTCGCACCTTGGGGGGGGCGAGCCCGACCTCCCCAAGCTTGAGTCGCGCGATCGGGTAGCGGGCCAGGCTGCGCGCGCCCGCGGCGTCTTCAATGCCTTCCACCCGCATCGTGTCGGCGCGTGCCCGGATCGGCGCAGTGATCCTCCAGGCCCCGTGGCTACGTTGCAGTTCGATGGTCTCGTGTCCCGGGCGGGCGATCCGGATGCGCGTGATGTCCTTCACGGGCAGGGTGGTGAGGGGTGGTTTCGGCGGTGGCGGCCGGTGCCCGGGGCGCAGGTAGGCGACCAGTCCCAGGGCCGCGACGATCACGATCAGCGCGAGGTTGAGCAGGGTGCGGTTGCGCACGGCGCTCATCGGCGGCGACGGCGATACCAGATCACGATGCCGCTGCCGAGCAGCAGCACCGGCAACCCGAACAGGAAGCCGAATCCCATGATCCCCTCCTCGGAGGCGCTCAGGGTCAGCGTGCGGTCGGGGGCGGTCCTGGCGGGTACGTCGACGAAGCGGTCGTTATGGGTGATCCATTGGAATATCTTGAGCCCGAGGTTCAGGTTGCCGGCGTTGCCGAGATAGGCGTTCGACAGGAAGTCGCCGTCGCCGATCACCGCGATACGCTGGGAACGGGGGCGGGCGGAGGAGCCGGGCGCGGATTTCCGTTTGCCGACGTTCTTGGATGGGATCGCCCGGGTCAGATAGACCCCGATGTCCTGAGGGCCGCGCCGGTCCTTGCCCGCGACGAACGAGATGGTGCCTTTGAGCGGTCGGGTGGTGTCCCAACTGGCGGCGCTGCTTTGCAGGAACGCACCGCCCCGCCAGTCGTCGCGGTTCCCGTCGATGGCGATCGCCGCGGCTTCCGGGAACAGCGTGAGCAGGTTCATTCCCTGCGTCACCGGGGTCGGCGGGTATCGGGTGACCAGCGCGAAGGGCGCCCTGAACAGGCGCACCGCCGCCGGATCGACGATGGTCCCGGGCAGGAGGCGGATGTGCAGCGCCTTGGCGAGCGGATCGAGGCCGTGCAGCGGGCCCGGGTCGTGAAACCAGAGCAGGTTGCCGCCCTTTTTGACGTAGTCGACGATCTCGGCCGTCTCGCCGGGCAGCAGGTTCACGCGCGGGCTCGCGATCACGAGTACCGTGGTGTCGGCGGGGATATTCGGGACGTCGGCCAGGTTCAGCGTGCGGATCGCGACGCCCTTGCGCTGGAGTTCGCGGCCGAAGTCGCCGAGATCGAAATTAGCGCGCCCGAGCGGGTCGCGCTCGCCGTGACCGGTGAGGAATACCGCCCGGCGCTTGGCGCCGCTCGCCACCCGCAGCAGTGCGTTGGTGAGCGCCTGTTCGCTGAGTCGCGTGAGCTGCTGGCTGCGCCCCCGGTACTGGATGACCAGCTCGCCGTCCACGGTGATGCCCAGTTGGCGCACCTGCGCCGGTACCGTGTCGGGATTGATGAAGTCGAGCCGGAGGTCGGATTTGACCCGCCGGTATCGATCCACCAGGTTGCGTATGCGCCGGCGCAGTTGCGGGTTCTCGCGCGCGTAGGCGGTGATCGTCACCGGACCCGCGATCCTCTTCAGGACCTGCACGCTTGCCTGCGTCAGGGTGTTGCGGTGTCCGGCGGTCCAGTCCGCCTGATAGGTGTACCGGGTGCTCAGCCAAGCCAGCAGGCCCATGACGCCGAGGAACAGCACCACGAAGGCGACGTTCTGGATGCGGACCCGGAGTCGGGAGCGGGCGCTTACCTCCATCGCCTCACCTCCGGCGCCGGGGCGGTGCGCGTGCCCCGGCGCCGGGCGCGGGCTGCATTCGGGGGGGCTCGTCGAGCGGCGCTCGTGTGGGTCATGCTCGGATTCCCGGTGTCCTCAGTGCTGTAGCCGGTCGGCGTCCAGACGCCGGATACTCAGCACCAGGAAGGTGGCGATGAACAGCAGGTAGTAGAGCACGTCCTTGGTGTTGAACAGGCCCTTGAGCAGCGACTCGTAGTGGCGCAGCAGTGAGAGATAGGCGAACACCCCGCTCATGCCGGGCCGTGCGTTGCCGGCCCAGTCGATGACCCACAGCAGCAGCAGCAGCCCGAAGGTGCTGATCGCGGCCACGGTCGGCTGGCGGGTGAGGCTCGACATGAACAGACCGGCGGCGCTGTAGGCCGCGAGTAGCAGCGCCAGTCCGAGGAAGCCCGCGGCCAGCGTGCCGAAGTCCAGGCCGCCGCCCATGAGCAGCGACAACGGCATGAGGGCGATCAGCGCCAGCAGGATCAGGAAAAAGAGCAGCAGCCCCAGGTATTTGCCGAGCACGATCTCGGTCATCGAGACCGGCGAGGAGAGCAGCAGCGGAAGCGTGTGGTTGCGCCGCTCGTCGGCGATCAGGCGCATGGTGAGCAGCGGCGCCACCAGCATGAGAATGATCGCCGCGTCGCCGAGCATCGGCGCGACCACGATGGCGGTGATCCCCGGCGCATTCGGGATCGAGACGAGCCGGGGCTGGACCATCTGGAAGTACTCGACCTGTGCCAGGAACAGCCAGGCCAGCAGGAACAGCACCACGGCGAGGATGGCCCACGCCAGCGGCGAGAGGAACAGGCTGCGCAGTTCGCGCAACGCCAGCGTGCGGATCATGCCGTCTCCGTCGGAACGGGGGCCGGCGACGGCCCGGTCCCGGGATGTGCGTCGCGGTACACTAGGTCCACGAACAAGCGCTCCAGGGACGTGCGTTCCGGAACCAGTTCGTAGAGGCCCCAACCACCCTCGACGGCGCGCGCCACGAGCGCCTCGACCGGATCCGCGCCCGGCTTCGATTGTACGCGCAGGCGTCCGTCGGGGAGCGCCTCCACGCGCGCCACGCCCGGCAGCGTCGCCACCTCGGCGGCTTGCGGCGGGTGTCGGAAGGCGACGGTCAGACTGTGGTCGTCCCCGCCCCGCGTGATCTCCTCGAGGGAGCCGTAGAGCACGCGCTCGCCGCGGTCGATCATCAGTACACGGTTACAGACCGCCTGCACCTCGGGCAGGGTGTGGGTGGAGACGATCACGCCGTGGGCCTCGCCCAGCGAGCGGATCAGGTCGCGGATCTCCAGGATCTGTATGGGGTCCAGACCCACGGTCGGCTCGTCCAGGATGACCACCGCCGGCGTGTGGATGATGGCCTGGGCGATCCCGACGCGCTGCTGGTAGCCCTTGGAGAGGTTGCCGATCAGGCGCCCGCCCGCCTCGCGCAGTCCGCAACGCGCGCGGGCGTGCGCCACTGCGTCGCGCACCCGCGCACGCGGGACGCGGTGGATGCGGGCGCAGAATCCCAGGTACTCGTCGACCGTGAACTCACGATAGAGCGGGGGCTGCTCCGGCAGGTAGCCGAGCTGCATCTTGGCGTTCCGCGGATCATCCAGCAGGTCGATGCCGCCGATCCACACCCGCCCGATGCTTGGGGCGAGATTGCCGCTGATGATCTGCATCGCCGTGGTCTTGCCGGCGCCGTTCGGTCCCAGCAAGCCCAGGACCTCGCCTTTGTGCAGTTCGAAGTCCAGCGCACGCACCGCACACAACTCGCCATAATAGCGATGGAGGTTCTCGACGCGGATCAGGACATCGTCGGACATATTGGGTTGTTCAGTGGAAGCCGGTCCGTATTCGCCAATTCGGTGGGCGGATTCCCTGTGCAGGACCCGACGGATGGCGACCTCACCCGCGGGGTGTCACAATCCACCGCTGCCCAATTCGACCGGAAAGACGCGCGATGGTTCCGGAAATAGGGGACAGACCACGGTTTTCCGGTAGAGGGTCGAGCGCTTCAAGGGAACGCTTCGGAGGAATGAGATAAAATCGTGGTCTGTCCCCTATTTCCGGGGGCTACTTGATCTTCGCTTCCTTGTATAGGACGTGCTTGCGTACCACCGGGTCGTACTTCTTGCGCTCCAGCTTGCCCGGGGTGTTGCGCTTGTTCTTGGTCGTCGTGTAGTAGTGTCCGGTGCCCGCACTGGAGACCAGCTTGATCTTCTCGCCCATGATGCGTTCTCCTTCCCGTTCAGACCTTCTCGCCGCGGGTCCGCAGGTCGGCCAGGACCCGATCGATGCCCAGCTTGTCGATGACGCGCATACCGTGCCGGGACACCCGCAGGCGTACCCACCGATGCTCGCTCTCCACCCAGAAGCGCTGGTAGTGCAGGTTGGGCAGGAACCGCCGCCGCGTCTTGTTGTGGGCGTGTGAGACGTTGTTCCCGGCGATGGGACCCTTTCCGGTCACTTGGCAGACCCTGGACATGCTTCCGACCCCGTGTAGCCACTGGCAGCGTGAGCCGATCTTTATAGCAGAGGGGCGGCCAGGGCACAAGAACGAAACGAAAAATAGGGGACGGACCACGGTTTTATCCCATCCCTTTCAAAACATTCGACCCTCTGCCGATAGAACCGTGGTCTGTCCCCTATTTTCCTACAGCAGCCCCCGCTCGGCGAAGGAGACCGTCTCCCGATCGCCGATCACCAAGTGGTCCAGGATCCGGATGTCGATCAGATCGAGTGCATCGCGCAGGCGCCGGGTCAGGGCTTCATCCGCGCGGCTGGGTTCGGCCACCCCCGAGGGGTGGTTGTGGGCCAGGATGACTGCCGCGGCGTGGCGTTCCAGGGCGCGGCACACCACCTCGCGGGGGTGGACGCTGGCGGCGGCCAGGGTGCCGAAGAACAGCTCCTCGTAGGCGATCACCCGGTGTCGGGTGTCCAGGAACAGGCACGCGAAGACCTCACGACGGTGGCCGCGCATCCGCGCCAGGAGATAGCGGCGCGTGTCGGCCGGGTTGCGCAGTGCCGCCTCGCGTACCAGCCCCGCCTCCAGGTGGCGCCGCGCCAGTTCGAGCGCGGCCTGAAGCTGGACGAACTTGGCGCTGCCGAGCCCCGGGGTCGCGCACAGACGCTCGCGGGGGGCGTCGAGGAGGGGCCGCAACCCGCCGAGTGTCGTCAGCAGTTCGCGGGCGAGATCGAGGGCGGTGCTGCCGCGGCGCCCGGTACGCAAGAAGATGGCCAGCAGCTCGGCGTCGGAAAGCGCGCCGGCCCCGCGCAAAAGCAACTTCTCCCGCGGCCGCTCGGCCGCCGGCCAGTCACGGATGGACATGGGCGCCACCTCCCTGTGGCAGTCATCGCGGGCGGGATTCTAACCTGCACGGGGCACCGGCCGATAGGGAAAATAGGGGACAGACCACGGTTTTATCCCACTCCTAATTCGGAGCGCTCGACCCTCTGCCGGTAAAACCGTGGTCTGTCCCCTATTTTCGTCCCCTATTTTCCGGGTGCGCGCGGGGTTTCTGGTACACTTCGGGCGGGATGGACGCACGCCTCTCCAATAAGCGAATCCTGCTCGGGGTCAGCGGCGGTATCGCCGCCTACAAGGCGTGCGACCTCGTACGGCGCCTGCGCGAAACCGGCGCCGAGGTGCGGGTGGTCATGACCGAGGCCGCCGCCGCCTTCGTGACCCCGCTCACTTTCCAGGCTCTGTCCGGGCACGCCGTGCACCGCAATTTCCCGGACGCGGATGCCGAGGCGGGCATGGGCCACATCCGCCTCGCGCGCTGGCCCGATGCGATCCTGATCGCTCCGGCGACCGCCGATACCCTGGCACGTCTGGCGCTGGGGCGCGCCGACGATCTGCTCGCGACGCTGTGTCTGGCGAGTACCGCGCCGCTCGCGCTGGCCCCGGCCATGAACCACGTGATGTGGTCGCACCCGGCCACGCAGGCCAACCGCGAAACGCTGGCCTCCCGGGGGGCGCATATCTGGGGGCCGGCCGAGGGGGATCTCGCCTGTGGCGAGACCGGCGCCGGGCGCATGCTGGAGCCGGCGGTGCTCGTGGCGCGGCTTGCGGGGTTGTTCGCGCCGGGGATCTTGGCGGGTGTGACGGTGCTGATCACGGCGGGCCCGACGCGCGAGGCGCTCGATCCGGTGCGCTTCCTGAGCAACCGCAGCTCCGGACGCATGGGTTACGCACTGGCCGCGGCCGCCGCCGAGGCCGGCGCGCGGGTGATCCTGGTGAGCGGCCCGGCGGCGCTCGACGCGCCCCCGAAGGTGACGCGGGTGAGCGTGGAGAGCGCGGCGCAGATGCATGCGGCGGTGCTCGAACGGGTCGCGCAGGCCGATATCTTCATCGGGGCGGCGGCGGTCGCCGACTACACCGCCGAGCGCCCGGCGGTGCAGAAGATCAAGAAGGGCCCCGATCCGTGGGTGCTGCGCCTGGCGCGCACGCCGGATATCCTGGCCGAGGTGGCGGCGCGCGCGCGGCCCCCGTTCAGCGTGGGCTTCGCCGCCGAGACCGAACGCCTGATCGAAAACGCGCGCGCCAAGCGCATGGCCAAGGGTCTCGACATGGTGGCCGCCAACCGGGTCGGAGAGGGGCGCGGCTTCGGCGATACCGAAAACGCCCTGGAAGTGGTCTGGGAAGGCGGCGGCGCCTCGTTGCCGAGCGCACCGAAGGAGCGCCTCGCGCGCCGGCTCATCGCCCTGATGGTGGAACGTTATCATGCCAAGAACCGTACAGCTCAAGGTCCTCGATCCCAGAATCGGGCGTGAGATTCCGCCGCCGGACTACGCCACCGCGGGTGCCGCGGGGCTGGATCTGCGCGCCTGCCTGGACGTGCCGCTCACGCTCGCCGCGGGCGAGACTACGCTGATCCCCACCGGCATCGCGATCCATATCGACGACCCCGGTCTCGCGGCGGTGCTGTTGCCGCGCTCGGGGTTGGGCCACAAGCACGGGATCGTGCTCGGCAACCTGGTGGGGCTGATCGACTCCGACTACCAGGGCCCGGTGTTCGTCTCGTGCTGGAACCGCAGCGGCGCGTCGTTCACGATCGAGGTCGGCGAGCGCATCGCGCAGATGGTGTTCGTGCCGGTGGTGCAGGCGCGCTTCGAGCACGTGGAGGAATTCGAGGCGAGCGCGCGCGGTGCCGGCGGCTTCGGACACTCGGGGCGTCTCTAGTCCGGCTCACCGCGGCACCGGTGAGTGCAATAAACATTGTCACGAGGGAGTGCGATCGTCAATGAGCCATGCCATCGAGATCCCGCCGTCGATCTTCCGTGCCTATGACATCCGCGGTATCGCCGGGCGTACGCTGACCGCGGAGGGTGTGCACGCCATCGGCCGGGCGATCGGCAGCGTCGCCGTCGAGCGCGGGGAGACGCGCGCGTTCCTCGGTCGCGACGGGCGCCTGTCCGGGCCGGAGTTGTCCGCGGCGCTCGGGGCGGGGCTGGAGGCGACCGGGCTCGAGGTCGTGGACATCGGGCTGGTGCCCACGCCGGTGCTCTACTTCGCGGTCTGCGAGTTCGGCAGCGGCACCGGCGTGATGCTCACCGGCAGCCACAATCCGCCCGACTACAACGGGCTCAAGATCATGATCGCCGGCGACACCCTCGCCGAGGACGGTATCCAGGACCTGCGCCGGCGCATCGAGTCCGGCGACCTGCAGGCCGCGCCCGGCCGGCGTCGCTCACAGGACGTGCTGCCCGCCTACATCGAGCGGATCGTGGGCGACGTACATCTCTCGCGCGCGCTGCGCGTGGTGGTCGACTGCGGCAACGGCGTGGCGGGCATCGCGGCTCCGCGGCTGCTGCGCGCGCTCGGCTGCGAGGTCACCGAACTCTACTGCGACGTGGACGGGCGCTTCCCCAATCACCACCCGGACCCGAGCGTACCGGAGAACCTGGAGGCGCTCCGGGCGGCCGTGTTGGGCGGCGACGCCGACCTGGGGCTCGCCTTCGACGGCGACGGCGACCGCCTCGGCGTGCTGGCCCGCGACGGGCGGGTGATCTGGCCCGATCGGCTGCTGATGCTGCTCGCCGTCGACGTGCTCGCGCGCAACCCCGGCGCGCGCATCCTCTATGACGTAAAATGTAGCCGCCACCTGGACGCGGCGATTCGCGCCGCCGGCGGGGAACCGGAAATGTGGAAGACCGGGCACTCGCTGATCAAGGCGCGCATGCGCGAGACCGGCGCGCTGCTCGCCGGCGAGATGAGCGGACACGTGTTCTTCAAGGAACGCTGGTACGGTTTCGACGATGCCTTGTACACGGCGGCTCGGTTGCTCGAGGTGCTCGCGGCCGACCGGCGCGACCCGACCGCGGTCTTTGCGGCCCTGCCCGACAGCGTCAACACCCCGGAGCTGCATGTCGAGATGGGCGAGGGCGAGCACTTCCGGTTCATGGAGCGGTTCGCCCGCGAGGCGCACTTCGAAGGCGCCGCCGTGCGCACCATCGACGGCGTGCGCGCCGATTTCGCCGACGGTTGGGGCTTGGTGCGCGCCTCGAATACCACGCCGTGCCTGGTGCTGCGCTTCGAGGCCGAGGACGAGGCCGGACTGCACCGCATCCAGGAGATCTTCCGTCGCCGGATGCTGGCCGTCGAGCCCGGGCTCGCACTGCCCTTCTGAGTCGTACGAGCACCCGACCGCCGCAGGATCGAGCGCACCATGACCTTGAATTCCGATTCCGCCATGAATGTCGCCCGGGTGCTCACCGAGGCGCTGCCCTACATTCAGCGCTTCACGGGCAAGACGGTGGTGATCAAGTACGGCGGCAACGCCATGGTCGACGACGCCCTCAAGAGCGGCTTCGCGCGCGACGTGGTGCTCATGAAGCTCGTGGGCATCCACCCCGTGGTGGTGCACGGCGGCGGCCCGCAGATCGCCTCGCTGCTCGCGCGCCTCGGCAAGGAGAGCCGCTTCGTCGACGGGTTGCGGGTCACCGATCGCGAGACCATGGACGTGGTGGAGATGGTCCTCGGGGGGCTGGTCAACAAGGAGATCGTCAACCTCATCAACCGCCACGGCGGCAAGGCGGTCGGCCTCTCCGGAAAGGACGCCAACATGATCCGCGCGCGCAAGTTGACCGTGACGCGCGATCATGCCGAGTTGGAGGCGTCGGAGATCATCGATCTGGGCCACGTCGGCGACGTCGAACGCATCGATCCGCATGTCGTGCGGATGCTGGTGAGCGGCGACTTCATCCCGGTCATCGCGCCCATCGGCGTCGGCGCCGAGGGGCATTCCTACAACATCAACGCCGACCTGGTGGCGGGGCGCACGGCCGAGGTCCTGGAGGCCGAGAAGCTGATCCTCCTCACCAACACCCGCGGCGTGCTCGACCGGGAGGGGCGGCTGCTCACCGGCCTGGGTGCCGAGCAGGTCGATGCGCTCATCGCCGACGGCGCCATCCACGGCGGCATGCTGCCCAAGGTGCGTTGCGCCCTGGAGGCGGTGGCCGGCGGCGTGCACACCGCGCATATCATCGACGGGCGCATGGAGCACGCGGTGCTGCTGGAGTTGTTCACCGACGAGGGCGTCGGCACCCTGATCCGGCGCGGGTGAGCCGGCACGGGGCCGGAGCCCCTTCGCCGGATGCCCGATCTCGTTCCCTGATCCGATCCCCGGCGCCTTCACGTGGAACAGGCGGCGGCCTTCAGTCCGGTCGACGGCGCCAATGAACGGCAAATGAATTGCTAACTTGACAAGAATTAGCAGTTATCGGTTAAACTACCAATCAATTGCTAATTCGGGAAAATTTAGCATTAACTTGCCAGGCTCATGAAGGTCCCCCTGTCACCCCCACCTATGGAGCGGCTGCTGTCCGAACTGCTGCGCCGCGGCCCGGGCGCCGTGCACGCCGCCGGCCCGTTGGTGGGGGGGCGCTATCTCCACTGGGACGAACTGCGCCACCGGATCCCGCCGAAGGGACTGAGTCACGAGGACTGGTGGGCGGGCATCCTGCTGGCGCGCGCGGGGCTGCTCAACGTACTGCCGTTCCGGGACAAGCGCGACGTGCCCATGAGGTTCGGCATGCCCGACCCGGTGTTGCGGGCGCTGCACAACATCGACCGCCGTGCCGCCGGCAGCCTGGGCATGGAATCCCCGGTCGTCTCGGGGGAGGATCGCGACCGCTATCTGGTCAGCTCGCTCATCGAGGAGGCCATCGCCTCCAGCCAGCTCGAAGGTGCGGCCACCACCCGCGAGGAGGCCAAGGCCATGCTGCGCTCCGGGCGCCGGCCGCGCGATCGCAGCGAGCGCATGATCTTCAACAATTTCCAGGCCATGGAGCGGATCCGCGAGCTGTGTGCGGAACCCTTCACGCCGGAGCGTATCCTGGAACTGCACCGCATCGTTACCGCGGACACCCTGGATGACCCGGACGCCGCCGGCCGCCTGCGGGTGGAGGGCGAACGGGTGCAGGTGGTGGATGCCCAACACGTCAATGTCCTGCACGATCCGCCCGCGGCGGCGGCCCTGCCGGCGCGCTTGGCGGCCCTGTGCGACTTCGCCAACCGCGCCGACGCCGCCGAGCCCTTCATGCATCCGGTGATCCGCGCGATCCTGCTGCACTTCATGCTCGGCTACGACCATCCCTTCGTGGACGGCAACGGCCGCACGGCGCGCGCCCTGTTCTACTGGAGCCTGGCGCGCGCCGGCTATTGGCTGCTGGAATACGTTTCCATATCGCGCCTGCTCAGGCGGGCCCCCGCCCGCTACAGCCGCGCCTACCTGTACACCGAGACCGATGCCAACGACGTAACCTATTTCATTATCCACCAACTCGGCGTCATCGAGCAGGCCATCGCTGCGCTGTACGAATACCTCGACCGCAAGGCCGTCGAACGGCGTAGCGCCGAGAATCTGCTGCGCCACGCGCCCGGCCTGTCCGATGACCTGAACCACCGCCAAGTGGCGCTGCTCAGTCACGCCCTGCGCCATCCGGGGCAGGACTATACCGTCGAGAGCCACCGCCGCTCCCACCGGGTCACCACCCAGACCGCGCGCACCGACCTGCTGCGTCTCGCCGGGCGGGGCCTGCTGGAGCGGCGCAAGCGCGGTCGCGCCTTCGTGTTCCGTGTGCCCGACGACCTGCGCGGGCGTATCGCCGCAGCCGCCGGGCCCTCTGTCAAGGTGCGCCGTAAACCGACCCGTCGATGAACACAGGGAACCGCCGCTGAAGAAGCGGGTGCCCGGATGGGCGTGTCCGCCACCTACGCCCCGGCGTCGATTCCGTATTCGGCCTGATAGCGGCGGATCGCCGCCAGCACTTCGGGATCGCCGGTGCCGTCCCCGAGGTAGGCGATCAGGTCCGCCAGCGTCACGATGCTCACCACCGGGACGTCGTAGCGCATCTGTACCTCCCGGATCGCCGAGGATCCGGTGCGACCGCGTTCCTGGCGGTCGAGGGCGATGACCACGCCGGCCGGCGCGGCGCCGGCGGCGCGGATGATCGCCACCGACTCCTCTACGGACAGACCGGAGGTGATCACGTCGTCGACGATCAGCACCCGGCCCGCGAGCGGCGCGCCCACCACGTTGCCGCCCTCGCCGTGGTCCTTGACCTCTTTGCGGTTGAAGGCATAGGGCAGATCGCGCGCATGATGATCGGCGAGTGCGGCGGCGGTCGTCGTCACCAGCGGGATGCCCTTGTAGGCGGGCCCGAAGAGCATATCCGCGTCGAAGCCGGCATGGACGATCGCCGCCGCGTAACAGCGCCCCAGGCGTGCGATGCGCCGCCCGGTGTCGAACAGCCCGGCGTTGAAGAAATAGGGGCTCACCCGGCCCGATTTCAGAGTGTAGCGGCCGAAGCGCAGGGCGCCGCTCTCCAGCGCGAAACGGATGAAGTCCTGTTGGTAGGGTTCCATGGCGGGGCCCGGTCGATGGCGCGGGCGCAGCCGCAACGGTTTCGCGTATCATACCGCCTGAGGCGGCGTGCGGGAACGCTCGAGGCCGGAGACCGGGATGCGCGTCGTCACCCTGAACGTGAATGGGATCCGCTCCGCCGCCCGCAAGGGGTTCTTCCGCTGGCTGGCGCGCCAGCGCGCCGACGTGGTGTGCCTGCAGGAGACCAAGGCGCAGGAGCACCAGCTCGACGGCGATGGTTTTCGTCCGCGCGGCTACCACGCCTATTTCTTCGATGCCGAGAAGCGCGGCTACAGCGGCGTGGCGCTCTACTGCCGGCGTGAACCGGACCGGGTCGTCCGTGGTTTCGGTTGCCCGGACTTCGATGCCGAGGGCCGTTATCTGCAGGCCGACTTCGGTTCCCTCAGCGTCGCCTCGGTGTACGTGCCTTCCGGCTCCTCCGGACCCGGACGCCAAGCGGCCAAATTCGACTTTCTGGAGCATTTCGCGGTGTTTCTGCGTGCGCTGCGCCGCAAGCGGCGCGACTACATCCTGTGCGGGGACTGGAACATCGCCCACAAGCCGATCGACCTGAAGAACTGGCGCGGGAACCGGAAGAATTCCGGGTTCCTGCCCGAGGAGCGCGCCTGGATGGACGAGTTGTTCGGCCCGATGCGCTACGTCGATGCTTTTCGCGTGGTCGACCCCCGCCCGGAGCAGTATACGTGGTGGTCGAACCGCGGGCGCGCCTGGGAGAAGAACGTGGGCTGGCGTATCGACTACCAAGTCGTCACGCCGCGGCTGCGCGCGGCGGTGCGCGCGGCGCGCATCTACAAGGCGCAACGGTTCTCGGATCACGCCCCGCTCATCATCGACTACGATCTGGAGCCGGGCGCGCGCAACCCGGGCGTGGGCCGCTCGTGAATTCACGCATCGATCCCGGATCCCGCTGCGCCGCATCCGGGCTGCGGTATCCGCCCGGGGCGGTGGGAAATCGGCCCGGATTCCCTCCGCGCCTCGCTACGAACCTCTAACCCCGACCGGCTTCGAGACCGAGTTCCGGCGGCAGTTCGCGCGCGCCGCGGATGCGCACGCGTTTGAGCCGGCCGCGTTCGCCGCCGAGCAGGGTCACGTCGGAGAACGCCACGCGAAACCGCGTGGCGAGGTAACGCCGCAATCGTTCGTTGGCACGTCCCTCCACCGGCGGCGCGGTGAGGCGTATCTTGAGACGGTCCTCGTGCACGCCCGCGAATCCGTCGCGCGCGGCGCGCGGCTGCACGCGTACCTGGAGAATCAGGTCCGTGCCGTCCCAGCGGAACCATCGGGGCGTCTCGCGCATGGGCGCGGCGCGCTCAGCCCCCGGCGAGGCCCAGACCCAGATCGCGTAGCGGAGCGATCAACAGGATCGAGGCGAGTTGCAGTGCGACCAGTACCAGCAGGGGCGAGAGGTCCAGGCCGCTGATCGGCGGGAGGAGACGCCGCGCCGGGGCGAGCAGCGGCTCGTTCAGGCTGTAGAGCAGCGCCGTTACCGGGCTGTAGGCCCCGGGGTTCAGCCAGCTCAGGACCACCTGGATCAGGATCGAGATCAGGTAGATGCGCAGGGTGAGGTCCAGCAGGCTGGCGAACGCCAGTACCGCCAGGCCGGCAGGGGCCGCCGAGAGCCCCTGCACCAGATTCACCAGCCAGAATTCCAGCATGCTCAGGCCCAGCAGCAACAGGACCGAGGCGAGATCCACCCGGCCGAGCGGCGGGATCACGCGTCGCAGCGGGACCAGCAGCGGGTTCGTCACGCGCACCAGGAACTGGGAGACCGGGTTGTAGAAGTCGGCGCGCGACCAGCCCAGCAGGAAGCGCAGCAGGACCGCCACCAAGTACAGTCCGAAGACGATCTTGATGAGAAACACCGCAGCGTTTGCGGCATAGGGGTTGCCCACGGTCAGGACGCCCCGAGCTCGTCGGCCAGCGCGCACGAGCGGTCCCGCGCGGCGCGCAGCGCACGGCGGAACTGCTCGTGCAACCCCGCCTGTTCCAGCACCGCCAGGGCCGCTTCCGTGGTCCCGCCGGGCGAGGTCACGCGCCGGCGCAGCCGACCCACGTCCTCGTCGGATTCCAGCGCGATGCGCGCGGTGCCGATGGCGGTCTCGAGGGTCAGCATGCGGGCCGTCTCCGACGTCAGGCCGAGTTCGACGCCGGCCGCCTCCAGGGCCTCCATCACCAGGAAGAAGTAAGCGGGGCCGCTCCCGGAGAGTGCGGTGACCGCGTCCATCAGGGCCTCGTCCGCCACCCACAGGGTGATCCCCACCGCTCGCAGGATCGACTCGGCGAGGTCACGGCGCACGGCGCTCACCGCGGAGGTGGCGTATAGGGCGGTGGCCCCGCTGCGCACCAGGGCCGGCGTGTTGGGCATGGCGCGGACCACGGCCGCGCCTCCGCCCAGCCAGCGATCGAGGTCGGCGCTGCGGATTCCTGCGGCGATCGAGATCACCAGCGGGCGCGCGCGGTGCACCACCGGCGCCAACTGCGAGGCGGCGGCACGCAACACCTGGGGTTTGACCGCGAACACCACGGCGTCGGCGTCGGCCGCGGCGGCGGCGTTGTCCGCGAACACACGCACCGGCCCCTGCGCGGTGAGGCCCTCGCGCCGTGCCGGGTCCGGGTCCGCCACACGGATGCGTTGCGGGTCCGTGCCGTCGGCAAGCAGGCCGCCGATCAGGCTTCGGGCCATGTTGCCGCCGCCGATAAAGGTGATGTTCGCGTCGATCATGCCGCGGGGGTTCCCGTCCGAGGGCGCCAGTCTAGCAGACTGTCGGGCTTAGGGGTTCGTACGTGCCCGGTCCCAACGGCGTGCGCATCACCCGCGCGGGCCGAACAAGCCGGTCCCGATCCGCACGAGGGTGGCGCCCTCGGCCACCGCCGCCTCCAGGTCGCCGGTCATGCCCATGGACAGGGTGTCGAGCGCGAAGCCCGCGCGGTTGAGTGCATCGAAGGCCTCACGCAGCGGGCGCAAGGCGCGCCGCTGGGCGGTGAGTCCGTTCGCCCGCGCGGGGATGCCCATCAGCCCGCGCAGTCGCAGTCGCGGCAGGGTGCGCACGAGCGCCGCCAAGTCCCCGACATCCCCGGGAGCGACCCCCGACTTGCTCACCTCGCCGCTGAGATTGATCTGCACGCATACCTGCAGAGGGGGCAGCATGTCGGGACGCTGATCGTTGAGACGCCGGGCGATCTTGGCCCGGTCCACGCCGTGCACCCAATCGAAGCCGGCGGCGATCTCGCGGGTCTTATTCGACTGGGTCGGGCCGATGAAGTGCCATTCCACGTCGAGTTCGGCGAGCCGCGCGCGCTTCGTCAGGGCCTCTTGCAGGTAACTCTCCCCGAAGCGGGCGAGTCCCGCGCCGACGGCGGCCCGGATCGTCTCCGCCCCCCGGCCCTTGCTCACCGCCAGCAGCGCCACGGAGCCGGGCGCGCGGCGGTGACGGGACTCGGCCTCGCGGATGCGGGCTTGGATCTCGCGCACGCGCTTGGGTATGGTACTCGGGTCAGGGATGGCCACGGTCTTCTCCGCCGGGCTCAAGGCCTCGGCCCCTGCGGACGCTAATCAGGGTTGCGAGCCGGGATATTAGCGGAACGGCCCGCCCGTATGCCAGGGGAGACCCCCGGAGGAGATGCATGGATATCGCCGAACTGCTCGCTTTTTCCGTCAAGAACAGCGCCTCCGATCTGCACCTCTCCGCCGGCCTCCCGCCGATGATCCGGGTGGACGGGGACATCCGCCGCATCAACGTGCCGGCCGTGGATCACAAGACGGTCCACTCGCTCGTCTACGACATCATGAACGACAAACAGCGCAAGGACTACGAGGAATTTCTCGAGACCGACTTCTCCTTCGCGCTGCCCGGCCTGGCGCGCTTCCGGGTCAACGTCTTCAACCACAACCGCGGGTCGGGCGCGGTGTTCCGGACCATCCCGACCAAGATCCTGACCCTGGAGGAGCTGGGTTGCCCGCCGGTCTTCAGGGAGGTCACCGACCGGCCCCGCGGCCTGGTGCTGGTGACCGGACCCACCGGTTCGGGCAAGTCGACGACGCTCGCGGCGATGATCGACTACCTCAACGATCATCGCTTTGCCCACATCCTCACTATCGAGGACCCGATCGAGTTCGTGCACGAGAGCAAGAAGTGCCTGGTCAACCAGCGCGAGGTGCACCGCGACACCCTGGGGTTCAGCGAGGCCCTGCGCTCTGCGTTGCGCGAGGACCCGGACATCATTCTGCTGGGCGAGATGCGTGATCTGGAGACGATCCGCCTGGCGTTGACCGCGGCCGAGACCGGCCACTTGGTGTTCGCCACCCTGCACACCAGTTCCTCGGCCAAGACCATCGACCGCATCATCGACGTCTTCCCGGCGGGTGAGAAGTCGATGGTGCGTTCCATGCTGTCCGAATCATTACAGGCGGTCATCTCCCAGACCCTGCTCAAGAAAAACGGGGGCGGACGCACGGCGGCCTGGGAGATCATGACCGGCACGCCCGCGATCCGCAATCTGATCCGCGAGGACAAGGTGGCGCAGATGTACTCGGCCATCCAGACCGGACAGGGGCAGGGCATGCAGACGCTCGACCAGCACTTGCAGGAACTGGTGCGGCGCGGGCTGGTGAGTCGGATCGAGGCGCGTTCCAGGGCCGTCAACAAGGGCCTGTTCCACTGAACGAAGCACGGGACGGACGGGGGCGATCCGGATCTTCACACGAGCCAGAGAGGTCGACCATGGATTTCACATCGCTGCTGAAACTGATGGTGCACCGCGAAGCGTCGGACCTGTTCATCACCGCCGGTCTGCCGCCCAGCCTCAAGATCAACGGACGCATCGCGCCGGTCTCGCAGACGACCCTGACCGCGGATCAGGCCCGCGAGGTGGTGCTGAGCGTCATGAGCGAGCGCCAGCGCGAGGAATTCGAAGAGACCCGCGAATGCAACTTCGCCATCAGCGCCTCCGGGGTCGGCCGCTTCCGGGTGAGCGCCTTCCAGCAGCGCAACCACGCCGGCATGGTCCTGCGTCGCATCAAGATCAAGATTCCGGCGATCGAGCAACTCAAGCTGCCGCCCATCGTCAAGACCCTGGCGATGACCAAGCGCGGCCTGATCATCTTCGTAGGCGCCACCGGGACCGGAAAGTCGACGTCACTGGCGGCGGTGATCGGCTACCGCAACCACAATAGCAGCGGCCATATCGTCACCATCGAGGATCCGATCGAGTTCGTCCACCAGCACGCCGGCTGCATCGTCACGCAGCGCGAGGTGGGCATCGACACCGAGTCCTTCGAGGTGGCCCTCAAGAACACCCTGCGCCAAGCGCCGGACGTGATCCTGATCGGCGAGGTCCGCACCCGCGAGACCATGGACTACGCGATCGTTTTCGCCGAGACGGGGCACCTGTGTTTGGCGACCCTGCACGCCAACAACGCCAATCAGGCCCTCGACCGGATCATCAACTTCTTCCCCGAGGACCGGCGCAATCAGCTCCTCATGGAATTATCGCTGAACCTGCGGGCGCTGGTCGCCCAGCAGCTCATCCCGACGCCCGACGGCAAGGGACGGCGCATCGCGGTGGAGATCCTCATCAACACGCCGCTCGTCGCGGACCTCATCCGCAAGGGCGAGATCTACAAGCTCAAGGATCTGATGAAGAAGTCCACGCAGCAGGGGATGATAACCTTCGACCAGGCGCTCTACGACCTGCACGCCGCCGGGGAGATCACCTACGAGGACGCGATCCAGCACGCCGATTCGGCCAACGAGGTGCGCCTGATGATCAAGCTCGGCAAGAGCGGTCCCAACCAGTACGGCACCGCGTTCGAAGGGGTGTCGCTGGTCGATGAGTAGGGCGGGCCGAGGCCCGCCGACGACG
>CAZAQG010000001.1:0-57047 GCA_964487445.1 uncultured Chromatiales bacterium | reverse complement strand
TTCGAAGGGGTGTCGCTGGTCGATGAGTAGGGCGGGCCGAGGCCCGCCGACGACGTCGGCCGGGTGCGCCCGGCCCTACCGGTGGGCACGATCACCGATGTGCAAGGGCGGGGCGCGCCCGGTCCTACGGGCCGTCGAACACGGCGCGCGCGTCGAATACGGGTCCGTCTACGCACACGCGTTTCATGGTCACGCCCGCGGGGCCGCGTACCGGGACGGCGCAGCCGGCGCAGCCGCCCACCGCGCAGGCCATGAATTCCTCGAGCGAGACTTGGCAGGGCACCTCGAAACGCGCGGCCAGAGTGGCGCCGGCGCGCAGCATGGCGCTCGGCCCGCAGGCGAACATCTCGACCTCGCCCAACGCCTCCGGCGCCAGCGCCGCGAGCCAACGCCCGGCCAGTTCGGTGACGTGGCCGGGGTGGCAGCCCGGCTCCTCGCGCCCGCTCGCCAGGCGGCTGGGGATCCCTTGGTCCTCGAGCAGTGGCAGTGCCGCGATTACGCCGTCCGGCATTCCCGGGACCAGGATCCGCGACGGCCGGGCGGTGAACGGGAATGCCGTCTCCGAGCCCATCAGCACCAGGGTTGCCCCGCCCGCGCCGCTCCGGTGCAGGGTCTCGGCCAGGAAGATCATGGGCGGGATGCCCACGCCCCCCCCGATCAGGAGGCGGCGGGGCCGCTCGGGATGGGGCTCGAAGCCTCGGCCGATCGGTCCGAGCAGGTTGAGCCGCTCCCCCGGGCGGCGCCCGGCGAGCGCCCGCGTGCCGGTGCCGACGACTTTATATAGGAATTCCACCCATCCGGCCTCGGGATCCGTGCGCATGATCGACAGCGGGCGGCGCATCGGCAGGGCGGGGTCGCAGCGCAGGTGGGCGAAGCTTCCGGGGGTGGCGTGCCGGGCGCAGCGCGGGGCCTGCACCCGCAGCACGTACTGGCGGGCCGCAAACGCTTCGTGCGCCAGGATCTCCGCATCCTCCACGAAGATCGTCGCCCGGCGTGCGTGCGTCGCGCCGCTCATCCGCGATCCTCGAACACGATCCTTCCGCCCACCAGCGTATGTGTGACCCGGCCCGTGAACTCCCAGCCCAGGAACGGTGTGTTGCGTCCCCGACTGTGCAGGGTGTCCGCATCCAGGCGCCAGGATCGCCGCGGGTCGAAGATGCACACGTCGGCCGCCGCCCCGGGCGCCAGCGTGCCGTGGGGGATGCCGAGGATGCGCGCCGGGTCCACGGTGAGCCGTGCGATGGCGGTGGGCAGATCGAGCGCCCCCTCCTCGACCAGGCGCAGCGTCAGCGGCAGCAGGGTCTCCAGGCCGGAGATTCCGGGCTCCGTGGCGGGAAACGGGGCGAGTTTGGCGTCGGCCTCGTGCGGCTGGTGGTCGGAACACACGGCGTCGAGCACCCCCTGTGCGAGGCCCGCGCGCAGCTCGTCGCGGTCGTGTTGTGTGCGCAACGGCGGGCGCACGTGGTAGAGGCCGTTGAACTCGGCGACGTCGGTCTCCGTCAGGAACAACTGGTGGGCGCAGACGTCGGCGCTGACCGGCATCCCGTCGTGACGGGCGCGCGCCACCATGCGCACGGAGCGCGCCGCCGACAGCCGGCAGAAGTGCGCGCGCGCGCCGGTCTGCTCGATCAGCGCCAGCGCCGCGGCGAGCGCCGCGGTCTCGGCGGCCTCCGGGATGCCCGGCAGCCCGAGGCGCGTAGCGAGCGCGCCCTCGTGCACGCAGCCCCCGTCCTGCAGCGACGGTTCCTCGGCCTGCAGGAAGACGGTGAGATCGAAAGTGGCGGCGTATTCCAGGGCGCGGCGCAGCACCAGCAGGCTGGCCAACGGCGCCGGCGCGTTGCTCACGCCCACGCAGCCGGCGGCCTTGAGTGCGGCCATCTCGGTCAGTTGCGAGCCCTCGAGCCCCCGCGTCAGTGCACCGACGGTGAACACCCGCGCGGCGCCCTGCTGTTCGGCGCGGCGGCGGATCAGCTCCACCACCGCCGGGGTGTCGATCACCGGCCGGGTGTCCGGCGGGCAGCACACGCTGGTGATGCCGGAGCGCACCGCGGCCGCGGTCTCGCTGGCGATGGTGGCCTTGTGCTCCTGGCCGGGCTCGCGTAACCGCGCGCACAGGTCGACGATGCCGGGACAGGCCACGCGGTCGCGGGCGTCGATCTCGATCTCGGCGCGGAATCCCGGTGGGGCCCGGTCGAGGGCCGCTACGCACCCGTTCTGCAGGAACAGGTCGTGTACGCCGTCCACGCCGTCCGCGGGATCGATGACGCGGGCGCCGCGGATCACCGTGGCCGGGGTTTCGCTCTCGCGTTCGATACCCGTCATCCGATCTCCCGCCCGGCCCCGGGTTCGCGCGCCTCGGGGGCCGGTATCCGCTGGTGCATGGCGAGCGACATCACCGCCATGCGCACGGCGATCCCGTAGTGGACCTGTTCGAGGATCACGGAGTGCGCGCCGTCGGCCACCTGCGAGTCCATCTCGACGCCGCGGTTGATCGGGCCCGGGTGCATGACGATCGCCTCGGGTGCGGCCAGCGTGAGCCGCTCCGCGGTCAGTCCGAACAGTTGGAAGTACTCGTGCTCGCTCGGCAGCAGGGCGCCGCGCATGCGCTCGTGTTGCAGGCGCAGCATGATGATGACGTCGGCGTCGCGGATGCCGGACTCGAGATCATGGAAGACGCGGACTCCCAGGGTCTCGGCCCGGACGGGCAGCAGCGTGCGCGGCGCCACGACCCGCACCTCGCCCGCGCCGAAGAGGTTGAGGGCCCGGATCTGGGAGCGCGCCACCCGCGAGTGCAGGATGTCCCCCACGATGACCACCCGCAGCCGGTCGAATCCACCCTTGTGCCGGCGGATCGTGAGCATGTCGAGCAACGCCTGGGTGGGGTGCGCGTGGCGCCCGTCGCCGGCGTTGATCACGCTCACGTGGGGCGCGGCGTGCCGTGCGAAGAAGTGCGCGGTGCCGCTGTCGGCGTGGCGCACTACGAACATGTCGCAGTGCATCGCCTCCAGGTTGCGCAGCGTGTCGAGCAGCGTCTCGCCCTTGACCGTGGCCGAGGCGTCGACGTTGATGTTCAGCACGTCGGCGGACAGGCGCTTGGCCGCCAGTTCGAAGGTCGTGCGCGTGCGGGTGCTGGCCTCGAAGAAGAGGTTGACGATGGTCTTGCCGCGCAGCAGGGGGACCTTCTTGACGCTCTGTTCGACGACGCCCAGGAACGATTCCGCGGTGTCCAGAATCTCGACCAACAGTCCGCGGTGCAGCCCTTCGACGGTCAGGAAATGGCGTAGCCGACCGTTCTCGTCGACCTGGAGGTTGGTGCCGCTCATGGGTCCTTGCGGATTACGGTGAGACTGAGAGGCTCGGGTCCGCCGAGCTTGGCGTGTTCGCGGCGCCTGAGTTCCATGTGACGGCCCACCACCTGCGCCTCGATGGGCAACTCGCGGCCGCTGCGCTCCACGAGCACCGCCAGCAGGATCGAGGCGGGGCGCCCGTAGTCGAAGATCTCGTTGAGGGCCGCGCGGATGGTGCGCCCGGTGTGCAGGACGTCGTCCACCAGGATGATATGCCGGTCGTCGACGTTGAACGGCAGTTGTGACGGGCGTACCTGCGGATTCATGCCGATGCGGGTGAAATCGTCCCGGTAGAAGGAGATGTCGAGGGCACCCAGCGGTTCGGCCAGCGCGAGCCGGCGGTGCAGTCGGCTCGCCACCCACACGCCGCCGGTGTGGATCCCGATCATGGCGGCCCCGTCGAGGCGGCGTTCCGCGATGAGCGTCCGCAGCCGCCCGGCCATCTCCTCGATCAGCGCCTCGAGTTCCTCAGCGTTCAGTGTCTGGGTCATGGGTATCGGACACCTGTCGATTGAGCCAAGTCTCGAGGATGATCTGCGCGGCCACCGGATCGAGCCGCGTGCGCGCGGCTCGCCCGGCGATGCCGCGCGCGGCGAGCACCCGCCTCGCCTCGTCGCTGCTCAGGCGCTCGTCGACCCGGTGCACGGGCAGCCGGTAGCGGCCTTCGAGTCGGCGCGCGAAGCGCTGCGCCGCATCGGTCATGGGTTGTCGCGCACCGTCCAGGTGCAGCGGTACCCCCACCACCAGGGCGTCCGGTTCCCAGGAACGGATCAGCCCGCCGAGCGCGTTCCAGTCCGGTTCGCCGTCGCGCGCCGCCACCGTCTGCAACGGCCGGGCGCTTCCCGTCAGCGTCTCGCCGACGGCGACCCCGATGCGTCGCAGTCCGTAGTCGAAACCGAGGCAGGTGCGCCGTGGCGTCGCCCGCGGTGCGGTCCGGGGCGGGTCCTCGCTCATCCGTGGCCTGCCTGCCCCGGCAGCAGGCCGAGATCCACCCCGAGACGCGCCGCGGCCGCCTCCCAGCGTGTCTCATCGGGGATCTCGAACAGGATCTCCGGGTCCGCCGGGCCGCTGAGCCAGGAATTCTCGGCCATCTCCCGTTCCAGTTGGCCGGCGCCCCAACCCGCGTAACCGAGCGCCACGAGCAGTTGCTCCGGTCCTTCGCCGCGGGCGATGTCGACGAGGATGTCGCGCGAGGAGGTCACCGCGATGTCCTCGGTCACGGCCAGCGTCGTCTCCCAGCGGCGCTCACCGCGGTGCAACACGAAACCCCGGTCGGTCTGCACCGGACCGCCCAGGTACACGGGCATGTCGGCGACCGCGGCGTTGTCGGCCTTCAGATCCATGCGGGCGAGGACCTCCCCGAGGCGCAGCTCCAGCGGCCGATTGATCACGATCCCGAGCGCCCCTTCCCCGTCGTACTCGCAGACGTAGGTCACCGTCTGCGAGAAGTTCGGGTCCGCGAGCCGCGGCATGGCGATCAGGAAGTGATTCGTGAGATCCGTGGTCCCGATCATATTCCTAGTATCCGGCACCGGCCGCACCCCCGCAAGGGCTCTGGAACGACGGCGGGGGTCAATGGGTGGCGAATTGATTCCCGGCCAGAAATTGCCAGGTCCGGGTGATGTGCAGGATATCGGTGTCCTTGCGGATGTCCGGGGGGAAGGGCGCGTAGGGCGCGCACAGGCGCACGATCCGGATCGCCGCGTCGTCCAGCACCTTGTGGCCGGAGGAGCGCAACAGGGTGATCTTCTCCACGCGGCCGTCCGGGAGCAGGGCCACGTCCAGGAGCAGGGTCCCGGTCAGTCCGCGGCGCGTCGCCGCGCCCGGGTAGTTCAGATTTCCCATGCGCTCGACCTTGGCCACCCACGCCTGCATGTAACTGGCGTACTTGTAGGCTTGGGTGCGCGCCGAGATATAGGTTTGGCGCGGGCGCCGCGCATAGGCCCGGAGGGAATGGTCCAACCCGGCCGTGAGGCTCGCGATGCGCAGGCTGCGGCTGATGAGTTCGCCGGCGCTCGGGACCGGGCTGCGGGGCTGCGGCGGGCGGTTCGTGGCACTGTCGACCCGGTGCCGGGAGTCGGTGACGGTGAGTACCCGGCGCGGGTGGCGCTCGGGCGGTGCGGCGGGCGCAGGCGCGGCATCGATCCGGGCCGCGCCCGGGCGCGGCAACGGCGAGGTGCCGGCCGGCGGGTTGCGGGGGCGCACCCGCTCGGCCACGTTTCCGCCGCCGTCCTGGTTGGCCTGGGCCAGATAGTCCGGGTTCTTGGGCGGCGCGGGCGAGCGGCCCCGCACCAGGACGATATCCAGCCGCGACGTGGGCTCCCGCGCCTGGGAAAGAATGCCGTGGAAGCCGATGCCGAGGATCACCAGCGCGTGGAGCGTCACCGACAGGAACAGGGTGAGTCCCAGGCGGTCTCCGGACCCGATGTCGGGACCGGTTCGGGAATCGACCGGTGATGGCGGGGCCATGATTTGCATCGGTCACGATCTGTTTCGGATCCCTCAAGCGCGGAAAGTATACCGGTTTCGCCGACGATGGCAGGGCTCGGCGCCACCGGGCCCCGCGGCTTCGGCTTTGTAAAATGCACCTTCCGTGCCATGCCGGGGTTTGTTCGAAAGGTCCCGTCCTGCGCGAGCGGGCCCCTCATCCGAGCCGCGCCTCGATCCGGTCGAGCAACGAGCCGGCGATGTCCAGGCCGTACCGGGCGTCGAGTTCCCGGATGCAGGTCGGGCTCGTCACGTTGATTTCCGTGAGGTAGTCGCCGATGACGTCGAGCCCGACGAACAGCAGGCCCTTCTCACGCAGCGTCGGCCCGACGCGTTTACAGATCCAGCGCTCGCGCGCCGAGAGGGCCACCCCCTCGCCGTGACCGCCGACCGCGAGGTTGCCGCGGAATTCCCCCGGCGCCGGGATTCGGGCCAGTGCGTAGGGTACGGGTTCCCCGTCCACCAGGAGAATGCGCTTGTCCCCTTGCAGGATCTCGGGGAGAAAGCGTTGCACGATCGCGAACCGGTGTCCGTACTCCAGCATGGTTTCGAGGATCACCCCGGTATTGGGGTCGCCGAGCCGCACCCGAAACACGGAGGCGCCGCCCATGGCGTGCAGCGGCTTGATGATGATCTCGCCCATTTCGTCGAGAAACTCCCGAACCTGGTCCGGGTCGCGGGTCACGAGCGTGGGCGGGCAGCACTCGGGGAACCATACCGTGTAGAGCTTCTCGTTGACGTCGCGCAGGCCCGCCGGCCGGTTGACCACCAGGCACCCTTCGTATTCGGCGCGTTCCAGGATCTGCGTGGTGTAGAGGTACTCCATGTCGAGCGGCGGGTCCTTGCGCATCAGGATCACCTGCAACTCGGCGAGGGCCAGCGTGCGACGCTCCCCCAACTCGTACCAGCGGCCGGGGTCGTCGAACACTCGCAACGCCCGGGCCCGCCCGAAGGCGTGCCCGTCGCGCACGAACAGGTCTCCCGGTTCGAGGTAGTGCAGTTCCCAGCCGCGCGCCGCGGCCGCCAGGAGCATCGCCAGGGTACTGTCTTTGGCGGGTTTGATGGACCCGATCGGGTCCATCACCACCCCGAGCCGCACCGCCATTCAGGTCGCCTCCCGGCCGGGTGCACGGCGTGGGTTCAAGCTCCCGCCGGGGCACGCCGATACGCAACAGGAGGCGGGTCCGGTCGTCGTCGGCCGGACCCGGCGGCGCGCAGGGCGGGGCGGGGCGTGCATCGGCGGGCGGTTCGGGGGGGGCGGAGTCATCGGATAAAGTTTCGTGAAACCACGCCGATAGGGGCCGTGAGGGCCGGCCGACCGTATCCATCATAATAGCGCAATCCGGTGGCGCAACGAAACGGGTCGATCCGGATCCGGCCCCGATCCGATTCCCGTTGCGGCACCGGGGCGGTGGAAGGAATGAATTCGAGGGCATCCGGGGCGGAGCGGGGCGACGGCATGAGCATACTTGGACAGGAGCACACCGTGGCGGGAGGCGAAGTGACGGCGCACGCCCTTGCAGGATTCAAGGTGATGGTCATCGACGACAGCAAGACGATTCGCCGCACCGCGGAGACCCTTCTCAAGAAGGAGGGTTGCGAGGTGATCACGGCGACCGACGGATTCGAGGCGCTTGCCAAGATCGCCGACCAGCGCCCGGACATCATCTTCGTCGATATCATGATGCCGAGGCTGGACGGGTACCAGACCTGCGCACTCATCAAGCACAACCAGGTGTTCAGGTCGACGCCGGTGATCATGTTATCGAGCAAGGACGGCCTGTTCGACCGCGCCCGGGGGCGCATCGTGGGTTCGGAGCAGTACCTGACCAAGCCCTTCACCCGGGAAGAACTGCTGCAGGCGATTCGTGACTACGTGGTTCGGGAGCCCGCCTGAGCGGCGGCGCGCGAGCGGACAACGGCGTAGGGAGTGGTGGGCGGAACAGGGGTTGGTTGGGATTTCAACAGGAGATCTAGCGATGGCACATGTTTTGATCGTGGATGATTCGCCCACCGAGGTGCACGTCCTCAAGACCATGCTCGAGAAGAACGGCTTCCAGGCCTCGTCCGCGACCGACGGCGAAGACGGCATCGCCAAGGCGCAGGCCGAGAAACCGGACGTGATCCTCATGGATATCGTCATGCCCGGCCTGAACGGCTTCCAGGCGACCCGCCAGCTCAGCAAGGACCCGGGTACCTCGGCGATCCCGGTGATCATCGTCAGCACCAAGGATCAGGAGACCGACAAGATGTGGGGGCTGCGCCAGGGGGCCAGGGAATACATCACCAAGCCGGTGACCGAACAGGAACTGCTCAGCAAGATCAAGACCGTATTGGGCGCATAGAACCATGCGGCAGGGAACGCTCCCAGAAGACCATTGCCCCGGCGATCCGTTTGCGTTGCTGGTCGAGATCGAGCGGCGCAGCCGCGCGCATGCCGCGGGTCTGCCGCGTCAGACGGAGGTCAAGGGGATCTGGACCGGTATCGGCTTCCGGCTCGGGGCGGAGACCCTGGTGGCGCCGCTGTCCGAGGTGTCCGAGATCCTGACCTACCCGGCACTGTCCCGGGTCCCGATGGCCAAGCCCTGGGTGAAGGGGATCGCGAACGTGCGCGGCAACCTGCTGCCGATCATGGATCTGCAGGGTTACCTGGGGCGCGGTCGCACGCCCCCCGATCGCGCCACCCGCGCGTTGGTGGTGCATCACGACGGAGTGCTCGCGGGACTCCTGGTGGACGAGGTGTTTGGGATCCGACATTTCCTGGAAGAGGAGCGGACCGGCACCCTGCCCGATGTGGACGAGGGGGTGCTTCCCTATGTCACCTACGCGTTCCGCAAGGGCGGTGAACACTGGGCGATCTTCAGTCTGTACGCGCTGGCGGAGAGCCCGCGGTTCCTGCAGGTGGCGGTATGAGTCCGGGGTGCGGTGCGGTTTCCGGTACGGGGGTTGCGTAGACCCGGCGTCGGCCGACGGCATCGGGGGATCTTAAAGGAGAGCAATGATGAAGGCACGAAGCGGCGACTATTTCGGACGGCTGGGTGCGAGCAAGTCCCTGGTCTATCTGATCGCCCTGGTGGTCGTTCTGTTCGCCGCCATGGCGGCGTCGATCGTGTATACGATCCGCCAGAACGGCCTCGATCAGATGGCCGTCGACCTGGTGCATCAGGAACGGGGCCTGGCCCAGCGCATCGCGATCGAGTCCCTGGAGGCCGCCCGCGGCCAGTCCGACGCCATGGCGCAGTTGCGCGTGGACCGCGATCGGTTCCAGCGCAACCTCGACCGCCTGCGAAACGGCGATCCCGATACCGGGTTGCCGCCGGCGAGCGTACGCCCGGCCCTCGGCCGGCTGTCCACCACCTGGGGCTCGGTGCGCAAAAACGTGAATGCCATTCTCGCCGGCGGGATCACGGTCACCTCCGTCGACCGGTCCCTCAAGCGGGTGGATCAGACCATTCCCAAGATTTCCGCAATCTATCAGCAGCTCGTCTGGATCGGATATGAGCGGCTCGTCGATCGGACGGTGCGCTCCACCAAGGCCGGCAATGCGCTGGTGGTCGTGGCCAGCCGCCAGTCGGCGCTGCTCGAGCGGATGCAGAACAACCTGCGCAAGATCTTCCGGGGCGGCCAGGCCGGTGCGCAGGCCGCGGACCGGTTCGGGCGCGATATCACCCGCTTCAACCGCGTCCAGCAGGCGCTGCTCGACGGCGACCGCGGGCTGAAGATCAAGCCGATCATCGATCGGACCGCACGGGCCGACCTGCTGCGGGCGGTGAAGCTCACCGATGGACTCAACCGCGAACTCTCGGGCGCACTCGCCCGGACCTCGAAATTGTTCCGGATCCGCGAGGCCTCCGCTCGCGCGGCCGCGCAGGCGACCCGGATGTCGACGCTCGCCGACCGCCTCGTCGCGGCCTACGATCTGGCGCCCCGCAAGCGTGTGATCTCGAGCGAACTGCCCTTTGAACTGGGCGGGATCGCGCTGATCATGCTCGGTGTCCTCGGCTGGGAGCTGAAGAAGGCCGCCACACGCCAGTACAAGGAGGAAGCGACCCGGAACGAGCGCAATCAGCAGGCCATCCTGCGTCTGCTCGATGAACTGAGCACGCTGGCCGACGGGGATCTCACGGTCCATGCCACGGTTACCGAGGACATGACCGGCGCGATCGCCGATTCCATCAACTACGCCGTGGATGCCATGCGCGGCCTGGTCAGCACTATCAACGAGACCACCGTGCAGGTCTCCTCGGCGGCGCAGGAGACGCAGGCGACGGCCATGCACCTGGCCGAGGCCAGCGATCGCCAGGCGCAGCAGATCACCGGGGCCAGCTCGGCGGTCAACGAGATGACCGCTTCCATCGAGCACGTCTCGCGCAACGCATCCGAGTCGGCCGGGGTGGCGCAGCAGTCGGTGCGCATCGCCCACAACGGCGCCGAGGCGGTACGGCGCACCATCCAGGGCATGGACACCATTCGCGAGCAGATCCAGGAGACCTCCAAGCGTATCAAACGCCTGGGTGAGAGTTCCCAGGAGATCGGCGACATCGTCGAATTGATCAACGACATCGCCGACCAGACCAACATCCTGGCGCTGAACGCCGCCATCCAGGCGGCCATGGCCGGCGAGGCGGGCCGCGGTTTCGCGGTCGTCGCCGACGAGGTGCAGCGCCTCGCGGAGCGTTCGGGCAACGCCACCAAGCAGATCGAGGCGCTGGTGAAGACCATTCAGACCGACACCAACGAGGCGGTGATCTCCATGGAGGACAGCACCTCGGGCGTGGTCAGCGGGGCGAGGCTCGCCGAGAGCGCGGGCGAGGCCCTGGCCGAGATCGAGAGCGTGTCCGATCAGCTGGCGGATCTCATTCAGAACATCTCGGATGCGGCGCGCCAACAGGCCCAGGCATCGGTCAACATCTCCGACACGATGAACTCGATCCTGGATATCACGACCCAGACCGCGACCGGCACGAACGAGACGGCGACCTCGATCGGCAACTTGGCCGACCTCGCCAACGAGTTACGCAAGTCGGTCGCCGGCTTCAAGCTTCCGGAGTAAGGAACAGGTGCCGATCGGTGATGGCGGCGAGTGAAAACGTGCGGTTCAGCGGGTCTCCACGTCCCGGTTCCCTGCCCGAGATGACCGACGGGCAGTTCCGGCAGTGGGCGCAACTGCTGGAGGAGCGTACCGGCATCGTCGTGCCGCCGGAGCGCAAGTCGTTCCTGGCGACCAGCATTGCGTTGCGTATGCGCGAGATCGGCTGCGACGATCTTCAGGAGTACCACGAGTTTCTTCTGGCGGGCCATTACGGGGCGGTGGAGTGGGCGGTGCTGCTCGATCGGCTCACGGTGCACGAGACGCGCTTCTTTCGTCACCCGCCCAGCTTTCGGCTCATCCGCGAACGGTTTCTTCCGGTCGAGGGAGCGGCCGGTCCGGGACCGCACTCATACAACGCCTGGAGCATCGGCTGCGCCACCGGGGAGGAGCCCTACGGCCTCGCGATGCTGATCGACGAGCACCTCAGCGGTCTGGGCGGTGAGTATTACTTCGGAGTGACCGCCACCGACATCAGCTATGCCGCCCTCGGCGTCGGGCGGCTCGGGGTCTACGGGGCGGCGCGGCTCAAGGACGTACCTCCCGCCCTGCGCGCGCGCTACTTCGATCGCCTCGACGACCAGCGATCGCAGGTCCGCGACGCGCTTCGCCGTCGTGTGTGCTTCGCATACATGAACGTGCTCGACCTCGCGTGTTCGCCGCTCCCGAAGATGGATCTGATCCTGTGCCAGAACGTGTTGATCTACCTGGATCGCACGCGGCGTATGGAACTGGTGGAGCGGTTGGCCGACCATCTGCGCCCCGGCGGCGGTCTGGTACTCGCGCCGGGCGACCTGCTCGCCTGGCGCCACCCCGGAATGGAACGGGTCGTCTATCCCGACACCCTGGCCTACCGGCGGTGCGACGACGCCGAACATAACGGATAAGGAATCAGCGCATGATGCCGCGCAACGAAGGACTGGACTACAGCGCCCTGAACTGGGTGAAGAAGGAACTCGACGAGACGATCCGCCAGTCGCGTCTCGCGCTGGAGGCGTTCGTCGAGAATACCAGCGACGCCTCGCAGTTGCAGTTTTGCGCGACCTACCTGCATCAGGCGCGCGGAACGCTGCAGATGGTCGAGGTGGACGGCGCCGCACTGCTCGCCGAGGAACTCGAGGGACTCGGCCGCGCGCTCCTGGACGAGACCGTGGAGCGCAGGGGGGAGGCCTACGAGGTCCTCATGCGCGGCATCCTGCAACTGCCCGACTACCTCGACCACGTGCAGGCCGGACACCCGGACGTGCCCATCGTCCTGTTGCCGTTGCTCAACGACGTGCGCGCCCTGCGCGGGGAGCCGCTGCTCTCGGAGAGCGCGCTGTTCAACCCCGATCTCACGGTGCCGGTGCCGCCTCCGCGCGAGCGCGAGGCGTTCGCGCGCGACTCCGGTGAGTTGCACCGGCTGCTGTGCCGTCTGCGTCACGACCTGCAGCTCGGGCTGCTCGGCTGGTACCGGGGGAGCGATCCCGAGGGCGGTCTCGATCGGATCCTGGCGGTCATCGAGCACCTCGACCAAGTCACGCAGCTCGAGCCGGTGCGCCGGCTGTGGTGGGTCAGCGCCGGTCTGGTGGAAGCCCTGCGCGCGGGCGCGCTCGAGGCGAGCGTCTCGGTGAAGCTGCTGCTCGGGCAGGTGGATCGCCGGATCAAGCGACTGATCGACGCCGGCGAGGCGGGCCTCGTCGCGGAATTGCAGCCGGACCTGTTGCGCAATCTCCTCTACTACGTCGCGCGCGCCACGGACGGGGGCGAGCGGGTGCGGGCGTTGAAGGACGCATTCGATCTGGAACGGCTCCTGCCGCGCGAGGCGTTCGCCGGCGGTGGGATCATGGGCCCGGGAATCGACTCCCTGCGCGCGGTCTCCGAGGCGGTCAAGGAAGACCTTACCACCGTCAAGGACGGTCTCGACCTCTATGTGCGCAGCGCGCCGCGCAATCCCGAGGACTTGGCCCGGATACCGGAGACCCTGCGGCGGGTGGCGGACACCTTTGGCATGCTGGGCTTGGGCACGTTGCGGCGGACCGCTCAGGAGCAGGCGGAACGCGTCCAGGCGATCGCCGAGGGCGATACCGATCCGGGTGATGAGGAATTCACCGAGATCGCCGAGGCCATCCTGCTGGTGGAGGCATCGCTCGACCAAATGGCCTCGGGGGCCGAGGCGCCCGACGGGGATGCCGGGGACGGCGCCGGAGAGGAGGTCGATGCGCCGGGAGACGAGACGGGGGCGGACGGCGCGCCGTTCCACGTCAACCAGGGTCGGATCAGCGATCCGGAGTTCCGGCTCCTGATGCTGGCCATGGCGCGCGAGGCCGCCGAGGACGTCGCGCAGGTCAAGGAAGCGGTGCTCGCCTACCTGCAGGCGCCCCGAACCGATGCCGAGACCGGCCCCGGCGGCGAGGTGTTCGCGGAGGTTCCACGGCTGCTCGCGGAACTCAAGGGCAGCTTCCAGATCCTTAATCTGTCGCGCGCCGCAGGGTCTGTACAGGTCCTGGCCGATTATGTGGCCACGGGACTGGCGGTCGGCGAGGGGATCCCCGGGACGGCCGATCAGGAAGCGCTCGCGGAGGTTATCGCCGGGATCGAGTATTACCTCGAGGCCGTCGTCGAGCGCCGCGGGGACCAGGAGACCATCCTGGACCGGGTGGAGGACGGGTTGCGCCGCCTTGGTGTGACGCCGGATCCCGCGGACGGGGGTGGCGACGGACCAGAGCCCGTGCCGGTCGCGGAGAGCGATTCCCGCACCCCGGAGGAGCCGGCCGGCGTGCAGCCGACCACGGATCTCCAGCCGGCGGAGGCCGCGGTACCGGATGCGACGATCCCAGAAGATGAACAGCCGCGGGCTGTCCATACATTTCCCATGGGGAAGGTCGCGACACCGGATACGGCGGTCCCCGGAGATGAGCGGGATCAGGGTGCGGGGCAGGAGGAAGCGGATCGGGAATCGGCGTACGAACCGGGATCGGCGTGGTCGCCGGAGGTGGCGCTCGTGCCGGAGCGGGATTCGGAAGGCGGTGCCGCGGCCGCCCTGGACGAGGGGGCCGCCCTGGACGAGGGGCCCGCCCTGGACGAGGGGTCCGCCCTGGACGAGGGATCCGCCCCGGACGAGGAGTCCGCCCCGGACGAGGAGTCCGGCCCGGATGTGGGGCCGGAGGCGGGCGGGGCGTCGGAAGCACCGGCGGTGGGCGAGCGCGCGGGCGACGGAGTCGGGGTGGTGGAACTGCCGCCGGTACTGGCGGAGGAAGTGGACCCGGAGATTCTGGAGATCTTTATCGAGGAGGCGGATGAAGAGTTGGCGTCGCTGCGCGAGCAGTTGCCGCGCTGGCGGGCGCAGCCGCAGGACCGGGAGGTGGTCGGGACGATCCGGCGCTCGTTCCACACGTTGAAGGGCAGCGGGCGCTTGAGCGGGGCGCTGCGGGTGGGGGAGTTCGCGTGGGCGCTGGAGGGGCTGCTGAACCGGGTGCTGGATGGGGCGGCGGTGCCGGACGAGGCGATGTTCGGGGTGGTAGGGGAGGCGATCGAACGGCTGCCGGAGTTGATCGGGGAGTTACGCGGCGGGGAGGCGTGTACGGCGATCGAGGTGGTGGCGCTGATGGAGCGCGCCGGGGCGCTGACACGCGGCGAGACCGCTGCGGGGCCGGCGGATACCACGCAGGGTTCGGAAGGCGGGGTCGGGTCCGACCCGGACGAGGAGTCCGGCCCGGATGTGGGGCCGGAGGCGGGCGGGGCGTCGGAAGCACCGGCGGTGGGCGAGCGCGCGGGCGACGGAGTCGGGGTGGTGGAACTGCCGCCGGTACTGGCGGAGGAAGTGGACCCGGAGATTCTGGAGATCTTTATCGAGGAGGCGGATGAAGAGTTGGCGTCGCTGCGCGAGCAGTTGCCGCGCTGGCGGGCGCAGCCGCAGGACCGGGAGGTGGTCGGGACGATCCGGCGCTCGTTCCACACGTTGAAGGGCAGCGGGCGCTTGAGCGGGGCGCTGCGGGTGGGGGAGTTCGCGTGGGCGCTGGAGGGGCTGCTGAACCGGGTGCTGGATGGGGCGGCGGTGCCGGACGAGGCGATGTTCGGGGTGGTAGGGGAGGCGATCGAACGGCTGCCGGAGTTGATCGGGGAGTTACGCGGCGGGGAGGCGTGTACGGCGATCGAGGTGGTGGCGCTGATGGAGCGCGCCGGGGCGCTGACACGCGGCGGGAGTGCCGCGCAGGAGGAGGCGCATAGGGGTTCGGCGGCCGATGCCGCCCCCGTGTCGGATACGGAGGCGGATTCCGCGCCGGAGGCCGATTCGCAACCCCCGTCGGAGGAAGGAACGGCGCCCGAACCGACCACGGCGCCCGATACCGGAGACCTCACGGGAAGCGAGGAACCGGATGCCGCGGCCGGGGCGGCGCCGCGGATCGCCGATCCCGTCCTCTACGAGACCTTTTCCCAGGAGGTTCACGATCACCTGACGAGCGTCGATGACTTCGTGGCCCGCTGTGACGGGCAGGAGGAGTCCGGCTGTCGCATCACCGAGGAACTGATACGCGCCTTCCATACCCTGTACGGCAGCGCTCACATGGCCGGCGTGCCCGAGATCGCGGAGGTCGCGGGGGCTCTGGAGAAACTGGCACAACTGCCCGCCGTGGCCGGCGCCGCCTACGACTTGGCGCTGGCGCCGCTGTTCTCCGATGCTGCGGCCTTGATGCGCGCTCAGCTCGCTACGCTGGCGCAGCCGGGAACCGCGATGCCGGACCACGGGCCCCTGTTGGAACGCATCGAGCGGGTGGTCGAGGCGCACCTGTCCCGGATCGGCGGATTGACGGGACCCGACGATGCGATCGAATTCGAGACCGGAACCGATGAGGGGCCGAAGGCCGAACCGGTGCCCGGACCGGCGCCGGAGGAGAACCCGATCGAGCCTTCCGCGGCGGCGCCCGCGCCGCGCGCCGAGCCGGTCACCGAAACCCGCGACGAACTGTCCGACGAATTGGCCGAGATCTTCCTGGAGGAAGCCGAGGAACTGCTGGAGGCGGCGGACGAGACCCTCGATGCCTGGGAACAGCACCCGGAGGAGATCCGGCGGGTCACGGAGCTGCAACGTGAACTCCATACCCTGAAGGGGGGGGCACGGATGGCGGATATCGGCGCCATCGCCGATCTGAGCCATGCCATGGAGTCTTTGTTGAGCGCCGCGATCGACGGTCACGTGGAGGCCTCTCGGGATCTGTTTCAGACGCTGCATGTGACTCTGGATCAGTTCCACATCATGCACGAGGCCCTGCGCGACGGCGCAGTGCCCGCACCCGCCCCGGATCTGGTGGCGGAACTGGAAGCGGCGCGCACCGGGCGCGGTGTCTCGTCCGCGTCCGCGGCGGCGACCGACGACCCGGCGCCGACGCTCGCGGCGCAATCGGCCGGCGACTCCGACGAACCGCCTCCCGAGGCGGATGAGGGGTCCGTCGCCGCCCCCTCCGCGGCGGGTGTGGAGAAGAAGACCGAAGCGGAGGGTTTGGGAGAGGGTTCCGGGGGGCCGGCCCCGGCCGTGCAACCGGCGCTTCGCATCGAGCGGCGCGGCGCCCCGCGCGTGCAGTCCGAGACCGTGCGCGTCAAGGCCGACCTGCTCGATAACCTGGTCAACTACGCCGGTGAGATCAGCATCTACCGCTCGCGCATGGAGCAGCAGACCGCCGCCATCCGCTTCAACCTGGTGGAGTTCGATCAGACGGTGGCGCGGCTGCGCGAGCAGCTCCGGCGCCTGGAAATCGAGACCGAGGCGCAGATCCTGTACCGCCACGAGGCCGAGGCCGAGTCGCAGGAGGACTTCGACCCCCTGGAACTCGACCGCTATTCGCACGTCCAGCAACTCTCGCGCGGCCTCGCCGAGAGCGTCAGCGATCTGGTCAGCATTCAGGGTCTGCTGGAGCATCTGTCGCGGGAGTCCGAGACCCTGCTGCTGCAGCAGTCGCGCGTGAACACCGAGATGCAGGAGGGCCTCATGCACACGCGCATGGTGCCGTTCGCGGGCCTGATCCCGCGGCTGCGTCGCATCGTGCGCCAGACCTGTACGCCGCTCGGCAAGCGCGCCGAGCTGAAGGTCGAGGGCGCCGAGGGGGAAATGGACCGCGCCGTCCTCGATCGGCTGGTGGCGCCGATGGAGCATATGTTGCGAAACGCGATCTCGCACGGGATCGAGACGCCGGAGGTGCGCCGCGTCGCGGGCAAGCCCGAGACCGGCACCGTCCTGTTGGGCCTGTCGCGCGAGGGCTCGGAGGTGGTGATCCGCGTTTCCGACGACGGTGCCGGGATCGACCTCGATGTGATCCGCCGCAAGGCCGTCGAGCGCGGCATGCTCGCCGCGGACGCCAAGGTCAGCGACCACAATGTCATGCAGTTCATCCTCGAGTCCGGGTTCAGCACCGCACGCACGCTCACCCAGATCTCGGGCCGCGGCGTGGGCATGGATGTCGTCAACAGTGAGATCAAGCAGCTCGGCGGTCAGTTCGAGATCGATTCGCACGTCGGCCGCGGTACGACCTTCATCATCCGGCTGCCGTTCACGCTGGCCGTCACCCAGGCCCTGCTGGTCCAGGTGGGCGAGGACCTCTACGCGATCCCGCTCTCCAGCGTCGAGGGGATCGTGCGCCTGGGCTACGACGAGGTCTCCTGTCACCTCGGCGAGGAGACCCCGGTGCTGGAGTATGCCGGACAGCCCTACCGGCTGGCGCACCTCGGCGCCCTGCTCGGTATCTCGACGATGCCGGCGCTCACCGACCGCAAGGTCCCGGTGCTGCTGGTGCGCAGCGGCGGTCATCAGAGCGCGCTGCTGGTCGACCGGTTGCTCGGCAGTCGCGAGATCGTGGTCAAGTCGGTCGGACCGCAGCTGAGCACGGTGCGCGGCATCTCCGGCGCAACCATCCTGGGCGACGGACGCGTGGTACTGATCGTCGATGCCGGCGCCCTGGTGCGCCTGTCGGCCGCCTTGCTCGGCGCGCCGCCGGTGAAGGTCGAGCCGGAGCCCGAGCCCAGCGGACGGGTGACGGTGATGGTGGTCGACGACTCGATCACGGTGCGCAAGGTCACCGCGCGCCTGCTCGAGCGCAACGGCATGGATGTGCTCACCGCGAAGGACGGTGTCGACGCCGTGGCCCTGCTGCAGGAGCATGTCCCCGATATCATGCTGCTGGACATCGAGATGCCGCGCATGGACGGCTTCGAACTGGCCACGCACATGCGCAACGAGAGTCGCCTGCGGGAGATCCCGATCATCATGATCACCTCGCGTACCGGAGAAAAACACCGTGAACACGCCCTGCGGCTCGGGGTGAACCGCTATCTCGGCAAACCGTACCAGGAGGGCGAGTTGATCGAGAACCTTCACGCCCTGCTCAATGAGCGTGCCGGGCATGGCGGACCATGAACGTGCGCCGTTGCGGGTCGCGGTCCTGGCGCAATCCGGACCACGCCGCGAGACCGTAGGACGCCTGCTGGAGCGGCAGGGGTTCCGCGTCGTGGCGAGCGCCGCGCCGGGCGACGTGCGGGGGCTGGACGATCTCGGCGCGCAGGGGGTCGACCTGCTGCTGGTGGACCTCGACGAGGGCACGGCCCGGGAACCCGATATCCTGCTCGAGCTGATCGAGTGCAGTCCGGTTCCGGTCCTGTTCAACGATGCCAGTGCCAGCACCGGCCAAGCCGATCTCGGCGCGCGGTTGGCACGCAAGTTTCGGGCCCTGAGCGGGGTGCATCCACCGCGGCTGCGCCGGCCCGGGCACCCCGGCGCGTCCCCCGAGACGCTCCCGGGCGCGGATTCGGGTGTGCTTCCGGATGCGGGGCGCGGCGCGGCCCGGGACCCCCCCCCCGACTTCGGGGCGGGAGCGGTCGCCGTCGACTCCCCCGGCGCCCCGGCGCCCGCGCCCGAGGCGCCTCGCACGGAGGTGCCTCACGAGGGATCGTCGGAGTGGGCGGATCCGGCGCCGGTGCCCGAGTGGATCGGCCGATCCACTCCCGACGGCGGTTGTCCGGTGCCGGACGACGTCGACTCGGGTGCCGCCGGGTCCGATATCCCGGAGCCGTACCCCCCGGGCCGGTCGACGACGGCGCCGGACCGCGCGCGGCGTGTATGGGTCCTGGGCGCTTCTCTCGGCGGACCCCAGGCGGTGCGTGCCTTTCTCGGCCGGCTGTCGGGTGAATCGCCGATCGCGTTTATTCTCGCGCAGCACATCGGCGAGGGTTTCGACCAGTTGCTTGCGAGCCAACTGGACCGGGAGACCGCCCTGCACGTCGTCTGCGCCCACGCCGGCGCCCGGTTGCGCCACGGCGATGTGTTGCTCGCCCCGCTCGACCAGGCCCTGCGCATCGATCGCGACGGATGCGTGGCGCTGCACCCGCTCGCCGAGCGCGGTATCTACAGCCCGTCCATCGACGAGGTGATGCACGAGGTGGCGCAACGCTACGGTGTCAACGCCGGTGCCATCGTCTTCAGCGGTATGGGCGACGACGGTATCGAGGGCGCCCGGGCGATCGCCGCGGAGGGCGGCGTGGTCTGGGCCCAGGACGCCGCCAGCGCCGTGATCAGCAGCATGCCCGACCACGCCCGGCGCGCCGGCGTGGTAAGCCTGAGCGGCCCGCCGGAGAGCTTGGCGGACCAGTTGATGAAAACCCTTGCCGCGTCCGACAGGGGCTGCGAGTTACAAGGAGTCGCAACATGAGCCAGAGTGCAACCGCCCACGTGCCTCCCCCCGCGCGCGTGCGCAGCCTGCTGCTGCCGATCGCCGGTGCGCAACTGCTGCTGCCGAACGCCGCCGTGGCCGAAATCGTCCCCTACATGGACCCCGAGCCGCTGCCGAGTGCTCCGGACTGGATGCTCGGTCTGTTCTCCTGGCGCGAGCGCAAGATCCCGATGATCTCCTTCGAGGCGGTGTGCGGCGCGTCGCCGCCGCCCCCGGGGCTACGCGCCCGTATCGCGGTGATCAATGTGCTGGGCGGGTGGCAGGATCCGCCATTCTACGCGCTCGCCATCCAGGATCTCCCGCACTTGGTGCAGGTGGAACGGGACGGAATCCACCCCCTGGACGCCGGGATCACCCACGCGGTGGTGTGCCAGACGGTGGACGTCCTCGGCGAGACCGCCCATATCCCCTCGCTCGATACCCTGGAAGGCATGGTGCGTAACGTGCTTACCTGACTTGGCACGCGTGCGCCCGACCGGGGTGTTATTCGGGATCGGTATCCAGGCTCGCGATTCAGCGTGTGGAATTTGGACGATGGCCGAAAATCCGCCGCCCGCCGCCGGGGGTTCGCCGCGGTTGCGAATCGGATTGCCCCCTCAGGGCGATCGTGACCATGCCTCTCCTCCTCGTCCGGATGGGGCCGGGGCGCACTCGTCCGCGGTTGCGGATCAGATCTTCGGGGGTACCGGACAGGACGGCGCGCCCTGCTTGGACAGAATGCGTCCCAGGTGCCGGGCGTAGGCGTCCAGGTCGTCTTCGTTGCGGGTCTCGGTCGCGCACACCAGCAGCGCGTTGCCGAGTTCCGGGTAGTCGGTCGCGAGGTCGTGACCGCCGACGATGTTCTGCGCCGCCAGCGCGCGCAGCACGGCTGTCGCGGGCGCGCTCAGACGCAGTACGGCCTCGTGGAAGAACGGACCGGGGAAGACGCGTTCGACGCCGGGCAGCGCGCACAGGCGCTCCGCCAGGGCGCGGGTGTTGCGGTGACAGACGCCCGCCGTACGTTCCAGGCCCTCGGCGCCGAGCAGCGCCATGTGGATCGTCGCCGCGGTGACCGCGAGGCCCTGGTTGGTGCAGATGTTGGAGGTCGCCTTGGACCGGCGGATGTGCTGTTCGCGGGCCTGCAGCGTGAGGGTGAAGCCGGGGCGGCCCTCGAGATCCACCGTGCGCCCGGCGAGTCGGCCCGGCATCTGGCGTACGTACACTTGCTTGCAACACAGGAAGCCGAAATACGGTCCGCCCGAGGAGAGCGGGATCCCCAGCGGCTGGCCCTCGCCGCAGGCGATATCCGCGCCGTCGCCGCCCCAGTGCCCGGGGGGTTCGAGTACCGCCATCGCGAGCGGGTTGACGAGGCCGATGACGAGCGCGCCGCGCTCGTGCGCCCAGTCGGTCAGCGCATCGGCGTCCTCGAGGACGCCGAAGAAGTTCGGCTGCGGGACGACGAGGGCCGCCGGATCGTCGCCGGCGCACCGCTCGACGGCCTCCAGGGGGGTGTCGCCGCACTGCGGGTCGTAGGGGATCTCCACCAGCTCGATCCCCTGGCGCCCCACCAGCGTGCGGACCACCTTGCGATAGGTGGGGTGCACCGCCGTCGGCAGCAGGATGCGGCGCGAGCGGACCTTACGGTTGGCGCGTACCGCCATGAGTACCGCCTCGGCCAGCGCCGAGGCGCCGTCGTAGAGCGAGGCGTTGGATACCTCCATGGCCATGAGATTGGCCATCATCGTCTGGTACTCGTAGAGCACCTGCAGGGTGCCCTGCGAGGCTTCGGCCTGATAGGGGGTGTAGGCGCTGTAGAATTCGCCGCGCGTGGCCAGTTCCCAGACCGCCGCTGGCACGTGGTGGTCGTAGGCGCCGGCGCCGGCGAAGCACAGCGGGCGCCCGTCGCGCTCGGCGCGTTCCATCAGAACGCGGGTGATCGCCGCCTCGTTCAGCCCCTCCGGGAGGCCCTCCAGCGGGCGGCAGCGCAGCGACGGCGGGATCTCGCCGAACAAGTCCTCGATGCGCGCCACGCCGATGGCGCGGAGCATCTCGCGAACGTCGTCCTCGGTATGGGGAATGAACGGCATGGCGGACCGGATAGGGGTTCGGGCGGCGTTCGCGCAGGCGCGCGGCGCCCGCGCCGCGGTTCAGTGTTCCTCGGCGGCCAGGAATTGCGTGTACGCCGAGGCCTCCAGCAGGTGGTCGAGCGCCACGCCCGCGCCGGGGCGGATGCGCAGCAGCCAGCCGGCCCCGTAGGGTTCCCGGTTGACCCGCTCCGGGTGGTCGGCCAGCGCGGTATTGCCTTCCACCACCTCGCCCGAGACCGGGGCGTAGACGTCCGAGGCGGACTTGACCGATTCCACGACGGCGCATGCCTCGCCGGCCTGCACGGTGCGCCCCGCCTCCGGAACCTCGACATAGACCATATCGCCCATCTGCTCCTGCGCAGGGTCGGAGATGCCGACGGTCACGGTGCCGTCGTCGTTCGTGCGCACCCACTCGTGGGTCTTGGTGTACTTGAGGTCTTCGGGTATCTCGCTCATCGTCTCTTACGCCATTCCCGTCCCGGAGTGCCGGTCTCAGATCGGATCGATCGTCACGCATGGTTTCCCGTGGCGCACGAAGGGGGGGGTCACCATCCGTGCCGGCACCAGTCTGCCACGAATCTCCACCCTGCACGAGTCGCCGTCGGCGCCGGACAGCCTCGCCAGGGCGATGGACCTGGCGAGGGTCGGGGAATAGCCGCCGCTGGTGATTTCGCCGGCCGCCACTCCGTCCACCCGCACTTTCTGATGGTTGCGCAGTACGCCCTTCTCTTTCAACACGAGGCCGACGAGGCGCGCATGGTCGGTGCCGCGCTGCGCCTCCAGCGTTTCGCGGCCGATGAAGGCGCGCTCCGGCGGGGCCCAGGCCACGGTCCACGCGAGCCCCGACTCGAGCGGGGTGGTGGACTCATCCATGTCGGCGCCGTAGAGATTCAGGCCCGCCTCAAGGCGCAGGGTGTCGCGCGCCCCGAGCCCGCACGGGGCGACGCCGGCCGCGCGCAGGGCGTCCCAGAACGCCGGTGCCTCGCCCGCGGGCAGGATCACCTCGAGGCCGTCTTCGCCGGTGTAGCCGGTGCGGGCCACGAACCAGTCCCCGGCGGGTGCGCCGTAAAAGGGGGCGAGCGCGCCCGCGGCGCGCGCCGCGGGCGGCGGCAGCGCCTGCAGCGCCCGTTCCCGTGCCTGCGGCCCCTGGACGGCGATCATCGCCGTGTCCGCGCGCTCCCGCACCCGGACATCGAAGTCCTCCGCCTGCCGCTCGATCCAGGCGCGGTCCTTGTCGCGCGTCGCGGCGTTGACGACCATGCGGAAACGGTCGTCGGCGAGGAAGTACACGATCAGGTCGTCGATCACCCCGCCGTGGGCGTTGAGCATGCAACTGTAGAGGGCCTTGCCCGGCTCCCGCAGGCGTGCCACGTCGTTGGCGAGCAGCCGGCGCAGCAGTGCCTGCGCGCCCGTCCCCTCGAGGTCCAGCACCGCCATGTGGGAGACGTCGAACATCCCCGCGTCGCGGCGTACCCGGTGGTGTTCCTCGATCTGGGAGCCATAGTGCAGCGGCATGTCCCAGCCGCCGAAGTCCACCATGCGGGCCCCCGCATCGAGGTGTCGGGAATGAAGAGCGGTCTGTCGGCCCATGAGCGATGTCCGAGTGAGACGTGCGGCGGGCGATCCGAAACCAGGCGGAGTCGGTTCTTGCGACGCCCGCCGCCGGCGCGGGCGACCGTGCCCCGGCACTATACCGGCGGCGCGACGCAAAACCAAGACGGACGGGTGTCGCCGCGTGCGGCTATTGGATCACCAGGAACAAGCCGCCGTCGCCGCGCCGCAGATCCAGGAGCAGGGCGCGCGAGGCGCCTGCGCCCGCGGCCGCGGCCGCGGCACGTAACGAGTCCACATTGTGCACCACATGACGATCGAGTGAGACCACTACATCGCCTCGCCGCAGCCCGGCCCGCCAGGCGGGGCTTCCGGGGGTGACGCGCTCGACCCGCGCGCCGCCGCCGGCACTTCCGGTCCCCCTTTGCTCCACATCGCCGAACAGCGCCCCCGCCAGCCGCGGGTCGATGCGCTGTCCCTCCAGGGTCCGGTGGTGCGGTGCCGCCATCACCGCCTCGATCGTCAGTCGCCGGCCGTTGCGCAACACAGTGAGGCGCACGCGCCGGCCGATCGGGAGCAGGCCGACGGCGTTGCGCAACTCCAGCGTGCGGCGCACCGGCGTGCCGTCCACGGCCACCACCACGTCGCCCACCCGCAGGCCGGCGCGTGCGGCCGATGAGCCCGGTGTGACGCGCGTGATCACACTGCCCCGGTCGCCGTGGATGCCGAAGGCCCGCGCCAGCCTCGGCGTGAGGTCCTGGGCGGTGATGCCGAGGGTCCCGCGGCGCACGCGACCGTAGCGGATGAGCTGGTCCATGATCGCGCGCGCCATGTCGATGGGGATCGCGAAGCCGATGCCGATGTTACCGCCCTGGGGGCTGAGGATCGCGGTGTTGATGCCCACCAGTTGTCCGCGCAGATTGACCAGCGCACCGCCGGAGTTCCCGGGATTGATCGAGGCGTCGGTCTGAATGAAGTCCTCGTAGCCCTCCAGGCCCAGGCCGCTGCGCCCCAGGGCGCTGACGATCCCGGAGGTCACCGTCTGCCCGAGTCCGAACGGATTGCCGATGGCGACCACGAAGTCACCGACGCGCAGGTGCCCGGAGTCGCCCAGCGTGATGGCCTTGAGCCCCTTGGCGTGGATCTGGATGACTGCCACGTCCGAGGCGGGATCGGTGCCGATCAGCCGCGCCGGGAAGCGGCGCCCGTCGCGCAATGTCACGAGGATCTTGTCGGCGTTGGCGATCACATGGTTGTTGGTGAGGATGTAGCCGCGGCGCGCGTCGACGATCACGCCCGAACCGATATCCTGGCGCTGTTCCTCCCGCGGTACCTGCGGGAGATTGAAGAAGCGCCGGAAGAACGGGTCGCGGAGCAGCGGGTTGCGGACCTGCACATGGCCCAGCGCGGTGACGTTGACCACCGAGGGGGTCACCCGCTCGAGCATCGGGGCCAGCGAGGGCAGGGGCTTGCCGTCGACCACCGGGGGGATCGAGGCGAATGCGGCGGACGAGCACAGCAGCGCAAACAGCGCGATCAGGACAGCCGGCGCCGCGCGGCGCCTGTCAGGCGGGACCATGGAGATTCCTCTGTCGTGTGGGCCGACGGGCCTCGTGGAAGCGTTCGGGAACGCCGGCCCTTTTTGTGTAGTGTTTCATGCATGGAGGGATCGCCGATCGAGCCTCCACGCGCGAAATACTACACTAATGACCCACGCTACGGTTCAGGGTTCCGCCGCGTGCCGGGGCGGCTCCGGGCGGATTCAGTCCGGATCGGACCGGAGTTGATGCTCGAGCGCCCGGACCCGCTCCCTCAGTACATTCAGCTCCTCGATCAGGTCCAGGGCCAGGGCCGCGCCGGCGAGGTTCACCTGCAGGTCGCGCTGCAGCCGTGCCACCACCCACACCCGCGGGAGCGCCGTCGCCGGGAAGCGCCAGTCCGCCGGGGATTCTCCGCCCAGCGGCTCCAGCAGCCCCTCTTGGACCATGTCCAGGAGCCGTTCCGCGGAGATGCGCGCCGCGCGGCACAATTCGCCCGGGCCCACCGTGGACTCCTCGTCCAGTACCCATCCCGAGAGCGTGATCGGTTCGCGGCCGGACATGTCTCAGCCCTCCTGCTGCGTCCGCGGATCGAATGGAAAGGTTCGTGCCATCTGCTCGTAGAACCGCTGCGCCGCCTCGGTGTCCGCGGGCGGGGTGACGATCTGCAGGACGACGTACTGATCGCCCGGCGTGCGCCCGGGCAGGCCGCGCCCCTTGAGCCGGAGCTTGCGCCCGGACTGCGAGCCCGGGGGGATCTGGAGGTCGACCGGCCCGCCGAGGGTCGGTGCCTGGACGCGCCCGCCGAGCGCCGCCTCCCAGGGCGTCACCGGCAGCGTGCAATAGATGTCGCGCCCGCGCACTTCGAAGCGCGGGTGGGGGCGGAACGCGATCTCCAGATACAGATCCCCGGCCGGACCGCCGCCCGGGCCCGGCGCCCCCTGGCCGGCGAGGCGGATATGCTGGCCCGCAGCGACGCCTTTGGGGATGCGCACCTGCAGGGTCCGGGTGCGGCGCCTGACGCGCCCGTGCGGGTCGAGTTCCGGCACCTCCAGCCGGATCTGGCGGGTGGCGCCGCGATAGGCGTCCTCGAGATCGATCAGGACCTTGGCGTGGTGATCCTCGCCGCGCAACGCCGCACCGCGCGCGTGGGTGCCGCGCGCGCTGCGGAATGGTCCGCCGGCGCCGAACAGCGTCTCGAAGAAGTCGCTGAATCCGGCCGTATCGGCATCCGCGAATCCGCCGCCACGGAACTCGAAGCCCGCGTCCCACTCCGGCGGCGGACGGAAGTCCTGACCACTCTTCCACTCGCTGCCGAGCCGGTCGTAGGCGGAACGCTTTTCCGGATCCTTCAGGACCTCGTAGGCCTCGTTGACCTCCTTGAATCGATTCTCGGCGTCGGGCTCCTTGCTCACGTCCGGGTGGAACTTGCGCGCCAGGCGACGGTAGGCGCGCTTGACCTCCTCCTGGGAGGCGTCCTGGGACAGGCCCAGCGTCTTATAATAATCTTTGAATTCCATCGGCATCCGTCAAAGAGGACCCGCGGGGCTCGGCCCGCTGTGCGACGGGCGCGGACCCGCGGGTCACGGTTGGTGGGCCGATCCGTCGCGGGACGGATTCTTCCCGAGCCCTCAGGTCTGCACGGCGATCTTACGCGGTCGCGCCGGCTCCTGCTTGGGAATCGAGACCTCCAGCACCCCATTTACCACGCGCGCCGAGATCTTCTCGGCATCGGCGGTGTCGGGGAGCGTGAAACGCCGGTAGAAGGTCCCGCGGACCCGTTCCACGCGCTTGTAGTTCTTGCGCTCTTCCTCGCTCTCCGTGACGCGGCTGCCTTGCATCGTGAGGACGCCGTTCTCCATCGTGATCTCGATGTCCTTCGGATCGACCCCGGGGACGTCCGCGTGCAGCACATAACGGTCGGCCTCCTCGCGGATGTCCACCGCGGGGATCCAGTCGCTGGTCGCCGCACTGGCCTCGTCCCGCTCCCCGAGTACGCGGGGGTCGAACAGCCGGTTGATCTCGTTCTGGAGCTGATTCACCAAGCTCCAGGGCTCGTAGCGGATCAGTGCCATGTCCATATCCTCCAGTTCGGTTTGCGTCGGCACGCACCGTATATCCGTGCCGTCGATAGAGTACATATAGGCACGAGAGGGCTTTTCAAGGGCGGGGATCCGCGCCCCGAAAGGGGCGTGAACCGAGGCCGGTATCGGGCACAATATGTTGTAGGACGCGGGTTTTCGCAGGGTCGGTAGAGACCCATAAAAAACTCGAGGGAATCCAAAAGGGTACATATAACCTATTGTTTTTATTATTGTAAATTTTCTATAATTAGGCCGCTCCGAGGCTTGACAGGCGCGCCGGGAAGGGGCTAGTTTCCAATCCGGCACAACATCTTGTGTCGGGCCGGTCCGGACCGGTTTCGGGTCCGGGCGGCGGCCGTCGCCGGGCCCCCGGGATCCGTCCGGAGGCATCGGCTGTCGCGGCTCGCTCGGACGCATCGTCCGGTCGGTCCTGCGTCCAAAATAACGAGCGGAGGGGGATGCACCACGATGAAAACCGCACACCTCAGTGTGGTCGCCGGCGGCACCGGCGAGATCCCGTATCAGGAGACCTCCCTGGACATCTGGGACAAGAAGTACCGTCTGAAGGCGAAGGACGGTACCGTCGTGGACGCCACCATGGACGATACCTACCGGCGCGTGGCGCGCGCGCTGGCCGAGGTGGAGGCCACCCCCGAGGCCCGCGAGCACTGGTACGAACGCTTCCTGTGGGCGCTGCGTCGCGGCGCGATTCCCGCCGGGCGCATCACGTCCAACGCCGGCGCCCTGGCCTACAAGCCCGCCACCTCCACGATCAACTGCACCGTCTCGGGCACCATCCGGGACTCGATGAACGACATCCTGGAGAAGGTCCACGAGGCGGGGCTCACGCTCAAGGCGGGATGCGGAATCGGTTATGAATTTTCCACCCTGCGCCCGCGCGGCGCCTACGTCTCGGGCGCCGGCGCCTACACTTCCGGGCCGCTGTCGTTCATGGATATCTACGACAAGATGTGCTTCACGATTTCCTCGGCCGGCGGGCGTCGCGGCGCGCAGATGGCGACCTTCAGCGTCGGGCACCCGGACGTGATGGAGTTCGTCCGCGCCAAGCGCGAGAACGGGCGCCTGCGCCAATTCAACTGCTCGCTGCTCATCACCGGGGAATTCATGGAGGCCGTCAAACACGACGCCCCGTGGCGCCCGGCGTTTCCGCTCACGCGCGAGGAGGTGGACAGCGAGGGGATCGATCTGCGCGATGAGGAGCGCGTGGTGTGGCGCGAGTGGCCGGTGCACGAAGGCTACATCACCGACGCGCAGGGACTGGTCGCATGCCGGGTCTACCGTACGATCCATGCGCGCCGGCTCTGGGACCTGATCATGGCCTCGACCTACGACTATGCCGAGCCGGGCTTCATCCTGATCGACAAGGTCAACGAGATGAACAACAACTGGTGGTGCGAGGACGTCCGCGCCACCAACCCCTGCGGCGAGCAGCCTCTTCCTCCCTACGGCTCATGCCTTCTGGGCTCGGTGAACCTCACCAAGTTCGTGCGCGATCCGTTCACCGAAAAGGCCCGCTTCGACTGGGACGAGTACCGCGAGGTGGTGTCCGTATTCACGCGCATGCTCGACGACGTGGTCGAGATCAACGGGCTCCCGCTCGGGCGCCAGCGCGAGGAGATCTTCCGCAAGCGCCGGCATGGCATGGGCTACCTCGGACTCGGCTCGACGCTGACCATGCTGCGCATGCGCTACGGCGCGCCCGACTCGATCGATTTCACCGATCGGGTGACGCGCGAGATGGCGGTGACCGGCTGGGAGAGCGCCCTGGAACTGGGTCGTGAGAAGGGCCCGGCCCCGATCCTCGAGGAGTCGTTCACGGTCACCGAGGAGATGCTGGTCAAGCGCCCGGAGATGCGCGCCGACGGCGTGCGCGCCGGCGACCGGCTCCCCGGACGGGTGCTGCACGCGCGCTACAGCCGCTACATGCAGCGTCTCGCGGAGGCGGCCCCGGAACTGGTCGAGACGCTTGCCGGGGAAGGTGCGCGCTTCACCCATCACACCTCGATCGCGCCCACCGGCACGATCTCGCTCTCGCTCGCCAACAATGCCAGCAACGGGATCGAGCCGAGCTTCGCGCACCGCTATTCCCGCAACGTGATCCGCCAGGGGCGCAAGACCAAGGAGAAGATGGACGTCTGTTCCTTCGAGCTGCTCGCCTACCGTGCGCTGGTGAACCCTGCGGCCGCGCCCGACGCCGATTCCCCGGACGCCGCGTTGCCGGAGTACTTCGTCACCTCGGAGGACATCACGCCGCGCGAACACGTCGACATCCAGGCGGCGGCGCAGAGATGGATCGACTCCTCGATCTCCAAGACCGCCAACGTCCCGACCGACTACGCCTACGAGGACTTCAAGGATATCTACCTCTACGCCTACGAGCAGGGGTTGAAGGGCTGCACCACGTTCCGCTTCAACCCCGAGGCCTTCCAGGGGGTGCTGGTCCAGGAGAAGGACCTGGCGAAGACCACCTACCGGTTCACGCTGGAGGACGGATCGGAGATCGAGGTCAAGGGCAACGAGGAGATCGAGTACGACGGCGAGATGCATACCGCGGCCAATCTGTACGACGCGCTCAAGGAAGGCTACTACGGGAAGCTTTGAAAGGCCTGCACGGACAATCCTCGCGCGGCGGTCGCATCGATCGCCGGCGCGCGCACGGGAGGGCGGACATGAGCATCAAGATCGAAGGCAGGATCACCGAGTACGAGGTCGTCACGGAAGGGCCGGACGCCGGCGCCGCGACGCCGGCATCCGCCGAACCGGCGCCGCCCGCCGCCGGGGACTCGAACATCATCCAGATGCACGAGAAGGTGGAGCGTCCGGCGGCGCTGTTCGGCTCCACCTACAAGGTCAAGACCCCGCTCTCCGAGCACGCCCTATACGTGACCATCAACGACATCATTCTCAACCCGGACACCGAATACGAATTGCGCCGCCCCTTCGAGATCTTCATCAACTCGAAGAACATGGATCACTTTCAGTGGATCGTGGCGCTGACCCGCATCATTTCGGCGGTATTCCGCAAGGGCGGCGACGTCACCTTCCTGGTCGAGGAGATGCGTTCGGTGTTCGACCCGCGCGGCGGCTATTTCAAAAAGGGTGGTGTGTTCATGCCGTCGTTGGTCGCCGAGATCGGTGACGTCATCGAGCGCCACCTGCGCATGATCGGGTTGATCGAGGACGATGGGCTCGACGAGCATCAGCAGCGGTTCGTGGAGGAGAAGCGCGCCGAGTACGAGGCCTCGCGCAGAGACGACTCCGGGGGCGGATCGGGGAAAGGCGGCACGGAGGCCGCTTTTCCGGAGAGTGCGCGGTTGTGCGGCAAGTGCCGGACCAAGGCGGTGATCCTGATGGACGGTTGCCTGACCTGCCTGAATTGCGGCGATTCCAAGTGCGGCTGAGAGTTCAAGGGGTCAGAGTACTTGAAATTTTCAATGACAGCACAAGGAGTCGGCACAGGTGGAATTTCAAGTACTCTGCCCCCTTGAACTCCTGCTGACCCCTTGAACTCCTCACCCCCGGATCAAACGCGCCGGGCGTTGTGTTCGACGAAGCGGAACACGTCGTGGGCGGACGGGAAGGTCCGGGGCATCGGCCGGTCGTTGACGGCCCCGACCCAGTAGGCGGGCAGCGCGGCGCCCTTGAAGACTGGACGCGCGACCACCATCCGCCCGTTGATTGTCCTCGAAACGCTCATCGCCGGGACCTCCGTAGCGTCGCATTCTGCACTCTGATATCGACCCGGCAACTCCGCCGCCGGGCTGCGGTATCGTTCGGATCGCCCGCCGTTCGGGCGTTTCCATCGATTCGCTGCATCTTTGTACAGTAATTTCAAGCAAATTCGGTGCCAGGGTGGAAATTTCTATTGTGTCGCAACGTGTTAGGAAATAACCTCCGGGCCGGAGCGCAGTACGGGGCCGGAGCGGGGCCGGATTGTAAAGATCCCCGACACCGCAGGGTCCCGCACGATCGCATCGAATGTTTCCAACTTGTTGTAAACAGGCCATCTTTCGTGCATCCACCGGGGATCCGGTATAACGGCGGCGTATGGCGGTGTACGCCGGCCGCCAGGCCCTGGTTCGTGAGAACTCTTGAAAATAGAAGAAGTTAGGGGATTCGCCGGTGTAAAAAATCTTGACAGCCGTACCCCGTCCATCCGAAATCTGCGGCGATGGCGTGCCGCGCGCTTCCCGTGCCCGCCCCGGCGTGTAAAGATCTCCGACAATCCCGCATGTCCCTGCGCGTCCCCGAATCCCGGTCGACCGGCCCCGAAGGGAACGGTATAAAGGGTGTCCGGCTGGGACGGATCCGTAGCGGAGCGTGCATGCACCACGACCTCACCCTGGCCCTGGCGCTCGTGGCGGCACTGGGGATCGGCGCCCAGTGGGTGGCGTGGCGGTTGCATCAGCCCACGATCGTACTGTTGTTGATCGTGGGCCTGCTCGCCGGGCCGGTGTTCGGCTGGCTCCACCCCTCGCGCGACTTCGGCGCGCTGCTGCATCCGATCATCCGCCTCGGGGTCGCCATCATCCTGTTCGAGGGCGGCCTCAATCTGCATCTGCACGAATTGCGCGAGGCGGCGACCGGTGTGAAGCGACTGGTCTCCGTAGGCGTGGTGTTGAGTTGGGTGTTGGGCAGCCTGGCCGCGCGCCTCATCGGCGGCCTCTCCTGGCCGGTGGCCCTGGTGTTCGGCGCGATCACGGTGGTGACCGGTCCCACGGTCATCATGCCCCTGTTGCGCCATGCGCGGCTCAACCGGCGCCCGGCGTCCTACCTCAAGTGGGAGGGGATCATCAACGATCCGGTGGGCGCGCTGCTCGCAGTGGTCGTGTTCCAGTATTTCATCTCGTCCGGGGCACAGGCCTCGTTCCTGGCCGTGGCCGCCGGGCTGGTCCTGGCGCTGGTGGCGGCCGCGGCGCTCGGGGTGGGCAGTGGGATGCTTCTGGCGGGGGCGCTCGGGCGCGGCTATGTCCCCGAATTCCTGAAAGGACCGGTGCTGTTCGCGGCGGTGCTGTTGATCTACATCGCGGCCAACCGGGTACAGGCGGAGGCCGGGTTGCTGGCGGTCACCGTGTTCGGGATCACGCTCGGCAACCGGCGCCTGGCGTCGATCGAGGAGATCCGCCGCTACAAGGAGTACATGACGGTGCTGCTGGTCTCGGCGGTGTTCGTCGTGTTGACGGCGGACTTCGATCCGGCGGTGCTCGGGCGCCTGAACTGGCGCAGCGTGGCGCTGCTCGCGGCGCTCGTGTTCGCGGTCCGCCCGACGGCGGTGCTGCTGGCGACTTGGCGTGCCGGCATGAGCCGGGCGGAGCGCACGCTGGTGGCGTGGACCGCCCCGCGCGGCATCGTCGCGGCCGCGGTCGCCGCGGTGTTCGCCCCGGAGATGGTGGCACACGGCTACCCGGACGCCGCGGTGTTGGTGCCGTTGGTGTTCGGGCTGATCCTCGCCACCGCGCTGTTGCACGGGATGAGCATCCAGCGCCTGGCGTTGTGGTTGGGGCTGGCTTCGACGCAACGTAACGGCATGCTGATCGTCGGGGCCTCGCCGTGGAGCGTGGAGCTGGCGCGCGTGCTGCAGGAGTTGAAGGTACCGGTGTTGATGGTCGATCAGTCCTGGGACCGGCTCAAGCCGGCGCGCCTGTCGGGTATCCGCGTCTCGTTCGGGGAGTTGCTCTCGGAGAGTTCCGAGGAGTCGTTGGAACTCAACGAGATCGGTTGTCTGCTGGCGGCGACCTACAATGATGCCTACAACGCACTGGTGTGCACGCACTTCGCGTCCGAGCTGGGGCGCAACCGGGTCTTTCAACTGCGCCTGCACGGCGGCGATGAGGACGACTCGCGCGGGCTGCCGCGCACGCTCCGCGGCCGGGTGGTATTCGACGAGCAGGCGACCTACGACGAACTGATGCGCCGCCACTATCAGGGCTGGCGCTTTCAGAAAACACGGCTCACCGAGACCTACGACTACGAGGCGTTCCGACGCGATTGCCCGGGCGACGCACTGATCATGCTGGTGGTGCGCGAGAGCGGCGAGGTCGTGTTCCAGTCGCCGCGCGATCCCCTCAAGCCGCGCCCCGGTGAGACGGTGGTCTGCTACCTGCGAGAGTCCGAGCGCCCGGTGCCGCGGCCCGGCGACGCCCCGGCCGCCCCCGCGGCCCGGGAGGCGTAGGGCGGGGCGTGCCCCACCCTACACGCACATCAGCGATTGTGCCCATCCATAGGGCCGCGCCCCGCCCTACACGCACATCGTCGATTGTGCCACCTGTAGGGCCGGGCGCGCCCGGCCGACGTCGTTGATCTTCGCAATGGCGTCGAAATGAACCACGGAACCCACGGACCGGACAGGGTGTTCCGTGCGGTCCGTGGGTTCCCTGGCGTTTTTTTTCACGACCGGGACCCGGGTGGTGTCGTGTCCGGCACCCCGGGTCGGGTGTCGTCGACGGGCCGATGGTCGGGCAGGAGGTCGCCGGTATGCACTGGAAACGTCCCGGTGCGACGGTCGGCGAAGTACCGGCGCAGGGTCTCGCGGATGACCGGGAATGCGAGCCGGTCCCAGGGGATGGCCCGCTCCTCGAACAGTTCCACCTCGAGGCTCTCGGCGCCGGGCGCGAAGCGCGGCGCCGAGAGCCGGCCGCGGAACAGCAGGTAGACCTGGCTGATGTGCGGGAGGCTGAACAGCGCGTAGAGGCGGCACGAATCGACCTCGGCGCAGGTCTCCTCGAGGGTCTCGCGGGCCGCCGCGCCAGCCACGGTCTCGCCGTTCTCCATGAAGCCCGCGGGCACCGTCCACAGTCCGTAGCGCGGCTCGATGGCGCGCCGGCACAGCAGGATCCGGTCCTCCCATTCGGGGATGCAGCCGGCCACGATCTTCGGGTTCTGATAATGAATCGTCTGGCAGTGGTCGCACACGTAGCGCGGAAAGCCGTCCCCGCGCGGGATCCGCAGGACCACCGGGTGGGCGCAATGACTACAGTATTTCATCGGGTCTCCCCCGCCGAGGCGTCCCCGCCCGGCCGCGGTGGTGTGATCCGGGGCCATGGACTATGATCGGAAACGGCCCACGGTGATCGGTAATCCCCTATGTATACCGAATACTTCGGCCTGCGGGAACCGCCGTTCTCGCTGACGCCGGACCCGCACTTCCTGTATCTGAGCGCGCGCCACCGCGAGGCGCTGGCGCATCTGCGGTTCGGGGTGGAGCAGGGCGGGGGCTTCGTGCAGCTCACCGGCGAGGTCGGCACCGGCAAGACCACGCTGTGCCGCTCGCTGCTCGAACAGCTCGGCGAGCGCGTCGATGCCGCACTGATCCTGAGTCCGCGCCTGTCGGCCTGCGAACTGCTGGCCTCCATCTGCGCGGAGTTGGGGGTCGGCGTCGATACGCGCGCCCGCTCCCCCAAGGGACTGGTCGACGCCCTCAACGAGTACCTGCTGCAGGTCCACGCCGACGGGCGCAACACGGTGGTGATTATCGATGAGGCCCAGAACCTGTCCCCGGACGTCCTGGAGCAGGTTCGGCTGCTGACCAACCTGGAGACGGCCAAGCACAAGCTGCTCCAGGTGATCCTGGTAGGCCAGCCGGAACTGCGCGCACTGCTCGGGCGCAACGACCTGCGTCAACTTGCGCAACGAATCACCGCCCGCTACCATCTGATGCCGCTGAACCGCGTCGAGACCGCCGCCTATATCCGGCATCGACTCGCGGTGAGCGGCGCTTGGCGGTCGCTGTTCACACCGCGCGCGCAGGGGCGCGTGCACCGGGTGAGCGGCGGCGTGCCGCGCCTGATCAACGCCGTGTGCGACCGGGCGCTGCTCGGCGCCTACGCCCGTGAGGAGCAACAGGTCGGTGTGCGCCTGGTGCGCCGGGCGGCGGCCGAGGTGCTCGGGGACGCGCGACCGCGGCGCGTGTGGCGGCGCTGGATCGCGGCGGCCGCCGGCGCGCTGGGCCTGGCGGTCCTGGCGGGCGGGTGGTTCCATGGGCACATGTCGCTCCCGGTGTATCTGCAGGGCCGCCATGCCTCGCGATCCCCGGACCTCATCGCCGATTGGTACGACGCGGCCTCGGCGCGCCTGCTCGCGGCGTCGCCCACCGCGGTAGGCGATCGCCGTGGGTACGGGGATGGCGGGCCGTCCTGGACGTCCCCCATGGGGGACGCGCCGATCCTCACCGGCACCCGCACTCCGACGGTTGCGTGGCTGCGGAGGGAGGTGGGCCGGGATGTGGATCGGGTCTGATGTCGTATATCCTTGAGGCGCTGAAGCGTTCCGAGCGCGAACGCGGCCAGGGGGCGGTCTCGCCGCTGACGGCGGACCTGCGAATCGCCGATCCGGGCGCTGGCGAGCGGCGCCGCTGGTGGCCCTGGGCGGGCGCGGTGCTGGCCGCCGGCGTGCTGCTCGGGGCGGCCGGTTGGTGGTTCGTCACGCGGGGTGCCGGGCGCGGGGTGCCCCCGGCGCGGGTCGCGGCGTCGACCGCCCGCACCGTCCCGCGCGCGCCGTCGGTACAGACCGCGCCGCGCATCGCGTCGACCGTGGCGCCGGCGTCCTCCGGGCTCGAAACCGCGGCGCCCCGGCACCCCGCGCGCGCGGTGGCGCACCCCTCGCCGGCCACGACGCCGGCCACGACGCTCGCACCGCGTTCCCGGCCGACCGCCGCACCCGTCCGCGCCGCCGCACCCGTCCGCGCCGTTGCGCCCGTCCGCGCCGTTGCGCCCCCGGCACCGCGCCCGGCGGCCCCACCGGTGCCGCGTCTGGACGATCTGCCCGCGAGTTTCCGCGCCCAGCTCCCGAAGCTGGATATCGAGGTGTACGTCTACTCACCGCGCCGGGCGTTGCGCTGGGTCCTGATCAACCTGCACAAATACCGCGAGGGACAGCAGTTGCCCGGCGGCGAGGTGCTCGAGGAGATCACCTCCGGCGGCCTCGTCCTGCGCTACGCGGGCCGGCGCTTCCTCGTGCCGCGCCCGGGTTGAGCACGCGCCCCGGGGGTTCGTCGATCCCGGGCGCAGGCCGCCGGGCCGTATCCCGACCCTGCACGATCGCCGCCGCCACGAGGAACGGGTGGCTCACCGTTGCGGAAGATTCGTGCGGTGCGCCCGCCTCGAGGTCCGGCCGGCCGGGCACCGGATCGGTGCGGCGAATAATGGTAAGGTGAGGGCGCGGCGCCCGCCCAGCGCCCGGCGATGCGATGCGCGGCGAAGGCCGCCGTACAACCCGGGGAATGCGACATGAGCCTGCCGATCGAACGACTGATGCAGTATTTCGCGGGGGTGGACTGGGGCGCCGTCGGCGCCGGGGTGTTGCGCGTGGTGCTGGTCCTGGTGATCGCCCGCGTGCTGATCGCTGCGCTGCGCTCCGCGTTCCGGCGTTTCGAACAGGAGTTGGAACGGCGCGCCGCGGCGCAGGGCGAGGGCGCGCTGGAGGCGCGCAAGCGTGCCGAGACCCTGGTGCGTCTGTTGCGCCAGGGTGTGGTGCTGGTGATCTGGGTCATGGCGGTGCTGATCATCCTCGGTCAGCTCGGGATCAACATCGGCCCGATCCTGGCCAGCGCCGGGGTCGCCGGCCTGGCGGTCGGCTTCGGTGCCCAGAATCTGGTGCGCGATGTCATCTCCGGCTTTTTTCTGATCCTGGAGAACCAGGTGCGGGTCGGGGACGTGGCGGTGGTCAACGGCACCGGCGGTCTGGTCGAGGCGATCAACTTCCGTACCCTGATCCTGCGCGACCTGTCCGGTATCGTGCACATCTTCCCCAACGGCACCATCAACAGCCTCTCCAATCTGACCAAGGAGTGGTCGGCGTACGTCTTCGAGATCGGCGTCGCCTACAAGGAGGACACCGATCACGTGGTCGAGGTCCTGCAGCGGGTGGCCAAGGGGTTGCGCGCCGACGAGTACTTCGGACCGCTGCTGATCGATGACGTGGAGATCTTCGGCGTCGACCAACTCGCCGACTCCGCCGTGATCATCAAGGGCCGCATCCGCACGCGGCCGATCAAACAGTGGGAGGTGGGGCGCCAGTTCCTGCGCCGCGTCAAGCAGGCCTTCGATCGCGAGGGCATCGAGATCCCGTTCCCGCATCGCTCGCTCTACGTCGGCGAGGCGACCAAGCCGCTGGCCGTGCAGATCCTGGAGGGCGCGCGCGGCGGCGCCTCGTGAGGCGTGCGTTCTACGGCGACCGCCCGGTCTTTGGATTCCCTCATAAGACTAAACGCTCTTATTCTTATTTATTGACAGGAATAAGAACAGCGCTATCCTTGTTCTTACATGAACTGCATGCTCAGAGGATAGCACCATGAGACAGATCGAGATTGATGATGAGGTATTCGCCTACCTTCAAAGCCAAGCACTAGCTTTTGTAGATACCCCCAACCTGACACTCCGGCGCCTATTTCGGCTTAATACTCCTGCGAAAAAACTAGCACCATCCAAGACAACTGCTGGAAAATCAAGGAGAAAACAGCCAAAAGCGAATTTACCTGTCCTGATCTCTAGCGGCCTATTGAAAGAAGGGCAACCGGTGTTTCTTGTCGATTATCAAAATAACAAGCTGTCCCAATACAGGGCCGTGATTAATGGTACGTCCCTGAAATGGCAGGGCGGATCATACTCAATGAGCGATCTGGCTAGGGATCTACTTCAGAAAGAAGGTTATAGCAGTAGCTCTGTTCGAGGTCCTGCGCACTGGTGTACTGAAGACGGTGTAACCATCAAAAAATTATGGCAACAACACTTGAAATCAATTTCAAATTAGCAGCTAACGATGGCTTCCAGTAGATGCAGTCGCTAACGCGCCTGCCCCCCTGAAGCTAGGCGATGTGCCGCAGCTTGGCCGCGGCCAGCATCAGTGCCGACTGAGACGGCGTCTTAACGCCCGATCATCTCCGGCTGCAAATCCTGTCGCTTGTGGATCACCGCCAGTACGAAGACGCCGTGGTCCTTGATCTCATAGAGGATGCGGTAGGAGTAGAGCGAGAGCTCGCGCATGGCCCTGTTGCCGAACTCCGGCACCACCGGCCCATATGCGGCAGTTCGTTGAGGACATCGCTCTTGGCCACGATATCTTGGGCGACCTGCTTGGCGTAGTGCCTGGAGTCGTGGGCGATGAAGTCGTGAATGGATTGCAGATCAGCCTTGGCCGTGTCCGACCAGATCACCATGAATCGATCTCGCGCTTCAAATCCTTGCTGCTCGTGGTGAGGCTCTGTTCCACGGCCTTCTGGCCCTTGCGGATCTTATCCAGCACGTAGAGCCGGTACATGATCTCGTCCATGTCGGTGTCGTCGGGCAGTTTGCCGATGGTCTCCAGGGCGTCCTGTTTGGCGCGTTGCATGGCGTCTCCTCCCGAATCGGTTCCGACAGGCTGCTAGGCGTTGACGGCCTTGCCGCCCTGCGAGTTTAGCACCCGTAGGACGCAATTCGCTTCGCTGGTGGCACCACTCCGCGGTGTCACCCATCTGCAGGCGCTCTGCGCCGAGAAATTGAGCAGCGGTGCCCTACGCTATGGAATAGGGCTGATTGCACCTACGGGTTGAGATCGAGGTTGAGGCTGACCGGTCGGCCGCCGCGCAGTACCGAGAGCCGGATCGAGTTCGCGCTGCGTAGCACTTGCAGCGCGCGCATGCTGTTGCGCGCGTTGTCGAGCGGGATGCCGTTGACCGTGGTGACCAGATCTCCGGGCCGCAGTCCGATGCGCGCGAACAGCGCCCGGTTGCGCGCGGGATAGACGCGGAAGCCCACGAACTGTCCGTCCTGGCGGGTGGGGATCAGGCGCAGCAACCGGAATACGGAGCCGGGATTGGACACCAGTCGCCGGCGATAGGTGCGCAGTTCGCGTGCCAGTGCCGGACCGGTCCCGGTGCGCGCCGGTGCGCCGAGGTTCCCGCCCTGACCGCGCGGCAACGGCAGCGTCTCGTAGCGTCCGTTGCGCTCGAGCAGCACCCGGTCCGGGTAGATCTCCTTGAGGATCGCGTTTCCGGGCAGGAGATCGCCCACGCGGTAGGGTTTCTCGGTGCCGTCGGGTGTGCGGATGATCGCCCGCGCCGCCTGGACGTCGGTGGCCGCGAGCACCCCGTTGAGCACCAGCTTGAGGGTGGTCTCCGGGGCGTTGATGGGGGCGCCCGCCGCGCCTTCCCGGGGTGCGGCCCCGAACAGGTGCAGGGCCGCGATGCGCGCGGCGTCCGGCCCCAGGTCGCGGACCGTCGGAGCCGCCGCCGTCCGCGGCGCAGGGGCGGATTGCGGCGCCGGTGCCAGCAGCCAGGTGAGGGTCGCCAGCCCATGGGCGATGGCCAGGATCAGCAGCAGGTTCAACCCCGCCCGCAGCCGGCGCGCATCCTGTAGCCGGCGCAGGAGGTCCGGCACCGTCTCGTTCCACGACACGGGGACCACGGCGGCGGTGCTCAGGCCGAGGAACTGCGCGTCCGGCGCCGGTGCTGCGGGGCGCCCCCCGGGCCCGCCTCGTGCGGGCGCCGTTCGCGACGTGCCGGGACGATGGGGGTTACGAGCAGCGCCGGCTCGACCGGCTCGCGCTGGATCTTCTGGCCGATGTAGTTCTCGATGTCCGGCAGCGAGTAGGCGTAGCGCTCGCAGGCGAAGCTGATGGCGTCGCCCTTGGCGCCGAGGCGTGCGGTGCGCCCGATGCGGTGCACATAGTCCTCCGCATCCTGCGGCAGGTCGAAGTTGAAGACGTGGGTGACGTCCGGGATATGCAGCCCGCGCGCCGCCACGTCGGTGGCCACCAGTACCGGGATCTTGCCGCCGAGGAATTGGGCCAGCAGGTGCTGGCGCTTCTGCTGCGGGACGTCGCCGGAGAGCATCCCGGCGTGGAAGCCGTTGGCCTCCAGGTAGCGCTCCACGCGCTCCGCGTCGCGCTTGGTGTTCACGAACACGATGCTGCGTCTCGGATCCATGTGCCCCAGCAGGCCGAGCAGCAGCGGAATCTTGTCCTCGTTGGCGGTGTAATAGACGTACTGGCGGACCTGATCGACCGTGAGCTTCTCCGGTTCCACCTGCACCAGCTCCGGGTTGTTCATGTGCTCGTAGGCCAGTTCCATCACCCGGAAGGACAGGGTCGCCGAGAACAGCAGGCTCAGGCGCCGCTCCGGCGGCGGGCAGTGGCGCAGCAGGAAGCGGATGTCGCGGATGAAGCCCAGGTCGAACATGCGGTCGGCCTCATCGAGCACCACCACTTGGGCGTCCTTGAGGTCGAACACGTGCTGCTTGAAGTAATCGATGATGCGTCCGGGCGTCCCGATGAGGATATCCACGCCGGCCTTGATGGCCTCGCGTTGGCTTTCGTAGCCGGTGCCCCCGTAGGCGAGGCCCAGATGCAGCCCGCAGTGGCGGTTGAGCACCTCGGCATCGCGATGGATCTGGATCGCCAGTTCCCGTGTGGGTGCGAGGATCAACGCGCGGGGGCGCGAGCATTCCGGCGGCTGTGTGCGCGGGTGACGCAGCAGATGGTTCAGTGTAGCGACCAGGAACGCGGCCGTTTTTCCGGTTCCGGTCTGCGCCTGGCCGGCCACGTCGCGTCCGGCCAGGACCAGGGGCAGGGTTCGGGACTGGATTGGGGTGCAGTATACAAACCCCGCTTTTTCAATGCCTTGAGCTATCGAAACGGGCAGGTCGAAGCGGGAGAATGGGACATCCGTCAAGGGGTTCTGGCTCATAGGTTCGACAGCATACCGCAACTGGGGTCAGGAGTGGACTTGAAAAACCGACGGCTTTGAGTTGAAATGGACCGCGCTATCCTAAAAGACCTTAGCAAGAACCCCGTCCAGCGCCCGGATTCACCGGGCAGTCGCTCCCTTCGGACATCGGCCCATCGCAGGCAAGGGACTGTCGGAGTAGCCCGAGAAGCGCGGAGCGCGGTTATACCGGGGCGGTCGCGTTCCGTGGCGGGGGGATCGGTCTCAGGTCCCGCGCGGTCCGGGGGTGGCACGAAGCGCCGTTTCCGATCCCTCACAGTTACCGAGCAGTACCGGCTCCGCCGGTTGGCGTGCGCCTTGTAAGGTCGCAAAAGACGAAAATGCATCCTGGAGGCAGACGACGTGAGCGAGAACATCGTGTATGTGACGGATGACAGTTTCGAGAACGAAGTCCTGAAGTCCAGCACCCCGGTCCTGGTGGACTACTGGGCCGAGTGGTGCGGCCCCTGCAAGATGATCGCGCCGATCCTCGATGAGATCGCCGGGGAGTACGCCGGCAGGGTACGCATCGCCAAGCTCAATATCGATGAGAACCCGGCCACGCCGCCGAAGTACGGCATCCGCGGCATCCCGACTCTGATGCTGTTCAAGAACGGCAACGTCGAGGCCACCAAGGTGGGTGCGGTCTCCCGGGCCCAACTCGCCGCGTTTCTGGACAGCAACCTGTGAGCCCGCCGCACGCGTCGGATCCCTGGATCGGGATCGCGCGAGGTGATAGAGTCCGCAGGCGAAGAACGGTCGGCCCGGCGCACGTCGTGTCGGCCGTACTCCGATCCGCTTCGCAACCGTTCCCAAACCCTTTTGTTTCCCTCGCACCCGCCCGACCCTGGTCGAATGGCACCCGGATATGAATCTTACGGAACTCAAACAGAAGACTGCATCGGAACTCATCGAGCTCGCGCAATCCCTCGGCGTCGAAGGCATGGCGCGCTCTCGCAAACAGGACGTCATCTTCGCGATCCTCAAGTCCCAGGCGCGCAACGGCGAGGACATCTTCGGCGACGGCGTGCTGGAGATTCTCCAGGACGGCTTCGGGTTTCTGCGCTCGGCCGACAGCTCCTATCTCGCGGGACCCGACGACATCTACGTCTCCCCGAGCCAGATCCGGCGCTTCAGCCTGCGTACCGGCGACACCGTCGCCGGTACCATCCGCCCCCCCAAGGAGGGCGAGCGCTACTTCGCGATGCTCAAGGTGGCTCAGATCAACTTCGAGCCGCCGGAGAACGCCAGGAACAAGGTCCTGTTCGAGAACCTCACGCCCCTGCATGCTACGGAGCGGATGACGCTCGAGCGCGGAAACGGCAGTACCGAGGACATCACCGCACGCATCATCGACCTCGTCTCGCCCGTGGGGAAGGGTCAGCGCGGGCTGATCGTCTCGCCGCCGAAGGCGGGCAAGACGATGATACTGCAGAATATCGCGCAGTCGGTCGCCGCCAATCACCCGGAGATTCATCTCATGGTGCTGCTCATCGACGAGCGCCCCGAGGAGGTCACGGAGATGCGGCGTCTGGTGCGCGGCGAGGTCATCTCCAGCACCTTCGACGAGCCGGCGACGCGCCACGTGCAGGTCGCCGAGATGGTGATCGAGAAGGCCAAGCGGCTGGTCGAACACAAGCGCGACGTGGTGATCCTGTTGGATTCGATCACCCGCCTGGCGCGCGCCTACAACACCGTGGTCCCGGCCTCCGGGAAGGTCCTCACCGGCGGCGTCGATGCCAACGCCCTGCAGCGGCCCAAACGTTTCTTCGGCGCCGCGCGCAACATCGAGGAGGGGGGCAGCCTCACGATCCTCGCCACCGCGCTGATCGAAACCGGCTCGCGCATGGACGACGTGATCTACGAGGAGTTCAAGGGCACCGGCAACATGGAGCTCCACCTCGACCGGCGCATCTCCGAGAAGCGCGTCTACCCGGCGATCAACATCAACCGCTCCGGTACCCGGCGCGAGGAGCTGCTCACCGATCCGGAGGAGCTGCAGAAGATGTGGATCCTGCGCAAGCTGCTCCATCCGATGGATGAACTCGCCGCCATGGAGTTCATGCTCGACAAGCTCAAGGCCACCAAGACCAACGCCGGGTTCTTCGACTCCATGAGGCGGTAGCGCGCCATCGAGTGCGGCCCCGGCCGGGCGCGCCCGGCCCTACGGGTGGGCATGGTCGCCGATGCGCGCGTAGGGCAAGGTTTACCCACCGGGGCGGCGGCATCCTCCTGTAGGGCGGGGCAAGCCCCGCCGACAACGCCCGGGATTTCGACGACGTCGGATGGGCACGGTCGCGAATTGCGCCGTGCCGCCGATCGCATCGCCACGACAGGGGCCCCCTCTCTCAATCGTGGACGACGGGGTGCACCCCCCAGATCTCCCGGATGTAGTCCTGGACCGTGCGGTCGCTGGAGAAGCGGCCCATGCCGGCGACGTTGAGGATCGCCCGGCGGTTCCACTCCGCGGGGTCGCGGTACAGGGCGTCGACACGCGCCTGGGCCTCCAGATAGGGGTCGAAGTCCGCGAGCACCAGATAGGTGTCGCCGCCCCGGGTCAGGGATTCCACGAGCGGGTGGAAGCGGCGCGGCGCGGCCGGTGAGAAGAAGCCTCCGGCGATCATCCCCATGGCGCGCGCCAGTTCCGGGCTGCGCGCAAGACAGGCGGTCGGATCGTAGCCCTCGCGATGCAAGGCCTGCACCTCTTCGCTGCAGTGGCCGAAGATGAAGAGGTTCTCCCGGCCCACCGCCTCGCCGATCTCGATATTCGCCCCGTCCAGGGTGCCGATGGTGAGTGCGCCGTTCAGCGCGAGCTTCATATTGCCGGTCCCGGAGGCCTCGGTGCCGGCGGTGGAGATCTGCTCCGAGAGTTCCGCGGCGGGGATGATGTCCTCGGCGGTGGTCACGTCATAGTTGGGAATGAACACCACCCGCAGCCGGTCGCCGACCGCCGGATCCCGGTTCACGACGTCCGCCACGCCGTGGATGAGTTCGATGATGAGCTTCGCCATGCGGTAGCCCGGGGCGGCCTTGCCGCTGAAGATCACCGTGCGCGGGACCACATCCGACGCGGCCCCGTCGCGCAGCCGGTTGTAGCGCGCGATCACGTGCAGCACGTTGAGGAGCTGGCGCTTGTACTCGTGCATGCGCTTGATCTGCACGTCGAACAGCGAGCGGGTGTCGACGGCGATCCCCAGCCGCTCGTCGATCAGGCGCGCGAGGCGGGCCTTGTTGGCGTGCTTCACCTCCCGAAAGGCGTCCTGTACTTCGGGGTCCGCGGCCAGCGGGCGGAGCGCGCAGAGCTGGTCGAGGTCGGTGATCCAGCCGTGCCCGATGTGCCGGATCAGCAGTTGCGTGAGCGACGGGTTGGCGTGGTGCAACCAGCGGCGCGGGGTCACGCCGTTGGTGATGTTGATGAACTTGTCCGGCCACAGGGCGGCGAAGTCCGCGAACCCCGTGTGGGTCATCAGCTCGCTGTGGATGCGCGAGACGCCGTTGACCTTCCGGCTGCCGACGATCGCCAAGTGTGCCATCCGTACGCGTCGCCCGTTTTTCTCGTCGATGAGCGACATGCGGCGCAGCCGGTCGTTGTCGCCGGGCCAGCGCTGTGCGACTTGGGCCAGGAAGCGGCGGTTGATCTCGAAGATGATCTGTAGATGCCGCGGAAGCGTGTCGCCGAGCAGCGCCACCGGCCAGGTCTCCAGGGCCTCGGGCATCAGGGTGTGGTTGGTGTAGGCGAACACGCGCGTGGTCAGGTCCCAGGCCGTGTCCCACTCCATCCGGTACTCGTCCAGGAGCAGGCGCATCAGTTCCGGGATCGCGATGGAGGGGTGGGTGTCGTTGAGCTGGATCACCGCCTTGTCGGGGAGTTCCTCCAGGCGCTCGTGGTGCTCGAGGAAGCGGCGCAGGATGTCCTGCATCGAGGCGCTGACGAAGAAATACTCCTGCTTCAGGCGCAGCATGCGCCCGCTGGCGCTGGTATCGTCCGGGTACAGGACCCGCGAGAGGTTCTCGGATTCGATCTGGGCCTGGAGCGCGCCGATGTAGTCGCCCTCATTGAAGTACTGGAGGTTGAAGTCGCGCGAGGCGCGCGCCGACCACAGGCGCAGGTTGTTCACGGTGTGGGTCCGGTAGCCGGGAATCGGGGTGTCGTAGGCCATGGCCATGACCTCCTCGGCGCCCGCCCAGCGATGGCGCAGCCGCCCTTCCGCGTCGTGCGAGGCCTCGACGCGGCCGCCGAAGCGGATCAGGTAGAGGACCTCCGGACGCGCGAACTCCCAGGGGTTGCCGTAGCGCAGCCAGTTCTCCGGGTGCTCCATCTGGCGTCCGTCGCGGATGGCCTGCTTGAACAGGCCGTATTCATAGCGGATGCCGTAGCCGTAGCCCGGGATGTGCAGCGTGGCCATGGAGTCGAGGAGGCAGGCGGCGAGGCGTCCGAGCCCGCCGTTGCCGAGCCCCGCATCGGTCTCCAGCGCCTCGATGCGTCCCAGGTCGAGGAACACCTCCTCGACCGCGCTGCGGCATTCCTCGTAGAAGTCCATGTTCAGCATGCTGTTGGCGAGACTGCGCCCGATGAGGAACTCCAGCGACAGGTAGTAGACGCGTTTTGCGTCCTCCCGGTAATAGGAGCGCTGGGTCTCCATCCAGCGATCGATGAGCCGGTCGCGGACCAGGTATGCCAGGGTGTAGAACCAGTCGCGGTCGGTGGCGGTGCAGGGGTCTTTGCCGACCGAGTAGATCAGCCGGTTGGCCAGCGAGCGCTTGATGGATGCGCCGTCCAGGCCCAGATAATCGTGCTTGGGTACGCACTTCGGTGTCGGCCTCATCGGGATCTCCGCGGCTCTGCCCCGGTGCGCACGGGGGCGATGCCGATCATACGGTTTTCGAATGCCCACCTGCGCAAAAGCCGGGGCGCCACTGTTATACTGCTACACGGCCCCCGTGCGGGGGCCGCCGTGAATCTCATGAATCTTCTTCTGTGCAGCGATCTGGATCGCACCCTGATTCCCAACGGCCCGGAGTCGGAGTCGCCGCGCGCGCGGGCGCTGCTGCGCGAGCTGGCGCGCCGCCCGGAAATCACCCTTGCCTACGTTAGCGGCCGCGACCGCGCACTCATTGAGGCGGCGATCCGCGAGTGGCGGCTGCCGGTGCCCGCCTACGCGATCGGCGACGTGGGCACCACGATCTACGAGGTCCGCGACGGGAAGTGGCGACCGTGGTCGGAGTGGGCGCGGGAGATCGCACCGGACTGGAACGGCCTGGGCCGCGACGGGCTGGCCGCGCTGTTTGCCGACCTGGACGGGCTCACCCTGCAGCCTCCCGAGCAGCAGGGGGTCTTCAAGCTCAGCTACCATGTCCCGCGCGCGGCGGCCCGCGGTCCGCTGCTCGCCGAGGTGCAGCGCCGGCTCGCGGCGCGCCACGTGCGCGCGAGCCTGATCTGGAGCATCGACGAGGCGCGCGACACAGGCCTGCTCGACGTATTGCCGGCCGGCGCCACCAAGCTGCATGCCGTGCGTTTCCTGATGCGGCGGCGCGGGTTCGCCGAGGAGTGCACCGTGTTCGCCGGGGACAGCGGCAACGACCTGCCGGCGCTCACCGGCGGACTGCAGGCGGTGCTGGTGGCCAACGCCGGTGAGGACGTGCGCCAGGAGGCCCTGCGCCTGGTGGAGGCCAACGGCAACCTCGATCGCCTGTACCTCGCGCGCGGCGGGTTCCTGGGCATGAACGGCTGCTACGCGGCCGGCGTGCTGGAGGGGCTCGTGCACTTCGTCCCGCAAGTCGAGCGCTGGCTCGGCGCCTGCGGGAGTTCAAGGGGTCAGCGTACTTGAAATCCCCCGCGACAGCTCAAGGAATCAGCGAAGTTGAGATTTCAAGTACGCTGACCCCTTGAACTCGCCGATGAGCCGGCCGCTTGGCAGGACCGGTGCGGGTGGTCCATCATGGCCCGGCGCCCATGCCCATTTCCCAATCCCGTTGCTTCCCCTATGACCTGGTTGCAGATCTCCGTCGAACTTCCGGGTGAGGACCCGCAGCGGCTTGCGGCGTCGCTGGAGGCGGCCGGCGCGCTGGCGGTCACGTTCGAGTCGGGGGATCGGGATGCGCTTTACGAACCCCCGCCCGGTGAGACTCCGCTGTGGGCGCGCACGCGCGTCGTCGGTCTGTTCGCCGGGGACACGCAGGTCGCGGCGGTGCGCGGTGCGCTGACGCGCTCGCTCGGGCGCCCGGGACTGGAGGTGCGCGTCGCGCCGTTGCCCGATCAGGACTGGGAACGGGCCTGGCTGTGCGACTTCCACCCCATGCGCTTCGGCGCCCGGTTGTGGGTGTGTCCGGGCGGGGCGTGCGCGCCGGACCCCGGCGCGGTCACCGTCTCTCTGGACCCGGGCCTGGCATTCGGCACCGGCACCCACCCGAGTACCGCCCTGTGCCTGGAATGGCTGGATGGCGCGGACCTTTCCGGGCGGGCGTTCGTGGATTATGGGTGCGGCTCAGGCATCCTCGCGATCGCCGCGGCAAAGCTCGGTGCGGCGCCCGTGTGGGCGGTGGACCACGATCCGCAGGCGCTGCAGGCGACCGAGGCGAACGCCGTGCGCAACGGCGTGTCCGCGAAGGTGCGCGTGTACGCCCCCGCCGACCGGGAGCCCGCGGGGCCGGCGCACGGCGCGGTCCGGGTGCTGGTCGCGAATATCCTTGCCGGGCCGTTGGAGGCGCTCGCCGGGCGCTTCGCCGACCACCTTGCGCCGGGGGGTACCGTGGTCCTTGCCGGCATCCTCGCGGAACAGGCGCACGGCGTGATGCGGGCATACGAGCACTGGTTTACCATGGAGCACCGGCGAAGCCGCGAGGAGTGGGCCCTGCTGGTGGGGTGCCGTCGGGAGGGATAGTCCGGGTATGGAATGCCGCGCGATCGAAGGCCGACACGGCGCCGCAGCGGCTAAGGCGCGCGGCGTCGGGGTGGGGCGGGTGTGAACGCCTCGGGCCTGTTCACCCAGTGCACTCACTGCAAGGCCTATTTCCGGGTGCGGGCGGTCACCTTGCGCGTCGGGCAGGGTGTCGCTTTCTGCACCAATTGCCAGAATCAGTTCAACACCCTGGAGCGGCTCCAGGAGGGCGACCCGGGGTTTCCGATCCTCGACGCCATCCCGGTCACCGAGCCCGCGGCGCCGCGCCCGGAACCCTCCCGGGAGGCGCCCCCCGCGACGGCGGAGCCGCTCGCGCAGCCCCCGGAGACCACCGGCGTCGACTCGCAAGCGCGGGAATCCCCGGATACCGGGGGCGAGTGGCGCTGGGCCCTCGAGGTATCCGAGGGCAAGGTGCTCCCGCGGCTCTCGGAGCCCGCGGTTTTCGGGGAATCGGGGAGATCGGACCCGGAGTCCGAAACGGGCTCCGGACCCGACAAGGCGGCACCCACCCTGGCGCGGATCCCGATGCTCGAGGCCGACGATAAGTTCCCGGCCGCGGTGCCGCCGGCCGATGCCGCTGATATTCGGGATCGAATTACCCGCGAGAAATCCACCGCGCTTTTCGCTTCCGGCGACGCAGTATCACCGGTCGCCGTCCCGGACATCGGAGACCTCGCGGTGGTGCCGGATGCGGAATCCGAATCGATCCCGGGAATCGCCGCGGTGCCGCCGGCCGGCCGGGCGCCGTCTGCTGATCCGCCCGCCGCCCTGTGGGAAGATCTCGCGGCGCCGCGTCCCCGGCCCCGTCCGCTGGCGACCGCGGCCTGGAGTGTCGGCATCCTGCTCCTGCTCGCGGCGCTCGCGGGGCAGTTCGTTTACTTTCAGAGTGCCAACCTGGCCTACTATCCGGCGCTGCATCCGTGGCTGGAACGCTTCTGCGGCCTCACCGGGTGCCGTGTGCCCCTGCCGCGCGATCTCGCCGACCTCGACCTCCTGGACCGGCGCGTATACGACGACCCGTCCGCGCCGCATGCCCTGGTGATCTCGTTGATCCTCCAGAACAACGCCGCGTTCCGGCAGGCGTATCCCTATCTCCAGGTGCGTTTCTTCAACCTCGCCGGGCGCGTGATCGCCCTGCGGCGCTTCGCGCCCCGGGAGTACCTCCCGCAGGGGCCCGACCCCGCCGCCGGCTTCCAGGCGCACGGTTCGGTGCCGGTCACGTTGCAGATCGTGGACCCCGGCAAGGATGCCGTGTCCTACGATTTCGAGTTTCGCTGAGCGGCGCGATCGGTCCCGCCGGAGGGCGGGGGCGGCGCCCGCCGGGCGCCGGCGGACGGTACCGATCCGACGATTTCCACGGCGATGATCCCCCCTCGGCGATCTTCCCGCGCCGCCCGCCGGCGCTTTGCGGGGTCCGGCCTTTGCGGGTAAGATGATCCCCTTCTCGCGGCGTCCCCCATGAGCCTGCCCACGATGCGGATCGGCCCCCACCAACTCGCAAACCGTATTCTGCTGGCGCCCATGGCCGGTGTGACCGACCGTCCGTTCCGCCGCCTGTGCCGCGCGCTCGGCGCCGGGTTGGCGGTCTCCGAGATGATCTCCGCCGACCCGCGCCTGCGCGACACCGCCAAGAGCCGGCGCCGCGCCGACCACGCCGACGAGGTCGGACCGGTGGCCGTGCAACTCGCCGGCGCCGACCCGGCGATGCTCGCCGAGGCCGCGCGCCGCGCCGTGGATGAGGGCGCCGAGATCGTCGATCTCAACATGGGTTGCCCGGTCAGGAAGGTGTGCGGCGCCTGGTGCGGCTCGGCGCTGCTGCGCGACGAGGCACTGGTCGGGCGCATCCTGGCGGCGGTGGTCGCGGCGGTCGGCGTGCCGGTCACGCTCAAGATTCGCACCGGCTGGGACCGCTCCCGGCGCAACGCGGTGGCGATCGCGCGCATCGCCGAGGCGGCCGGCGTGCAGGCGCTCACCGTGCACGGGCGCACCCGCGCCGACGCCTTCCAGGGCGCGGCGGAGTACCGGACCATCGCGCGGGTCAAGGTCGCGGTCGCCATCCCGGTGATTGCCAACGGCGACATCACCACCCCGGAGCGCGCCCGCTCCGTACTCGAATGCACCGGTGCCGATGCGATCATGATTGGCCGCGCCGCCCGGGGCCGGCCGTGGATCTTCCGCGAGATCGACCACTACCTGCGCACCGGGCGCACGGCGCCGCCGCCCGATCCGATGGAGGTAGGCGCGATCCTGACGGTCCACCTGGAGCAGCTCTACGCGTTCTATGGGGAGTACACCGGCGTGCGCGTGGCGCGTCGGCACATCGGCTGGTACGTGCGGCGCCACCCGGACGGTGCGGCATTGCGCGCACGCGTCAACCGCGCCGAACGCGCGGTCGAACAGCTCGCCCTGGTGACGGAACACTTCGCGGCGCGCTCCGACGGGTGGGCGCGCGCGGCATGACCGCGTCCGCAGACGATCTCGCACGGCCCCCGCAAGAGCCCTTGCGGGACTGCGTGCGTGCCGCCCTGGAAGGCTATTTCCGCGACCTCGACGGTAACCGCCCCGGCAACAACCTGTATCGCATGGTACTCCAGGAGGTCGAGCGCCCCATGCTCGAGGTGGTGATGCGCCACACCGGCGGCAACCAGACGCGCGCCGCCGAGTTGCTCGGCCTCAACCGCACGACCCTGCGCAAGAAGCTGCACGAGCACGAGTTGGAATAGCGGCGCCGGCCGGGCGAGCCCGGCCCTACGGAGGCACGATTGGTGGGAGGTGTGTAGGGCGGGGCTTGCCCCGCCGACGGCATCACCGATGAGAGGTTGTAGGGCGGGGCCTGCCCCGCCGACGGCTTGGAGGCAGACACCACGATGACCATCCGCCGCGCCCTGATCAGCGTCTCGGACAAGACCGGCGTGGCCGGTTTCGCGCGCGCCCTCGCCGATGCCGGCGTGGAGATCCTGTCCACCGGCGGGACCGCGCGGCTGCTTGCCGACGAGGGCGTCGCGGTGCGCGAGGTCTCCGAATACACCGGTTTCCCCGAGATCATGGGCGGCCGCGTCAAGACCCTGCACCCAAAGATACACGGCGGGATCCTCGCGCGCCGCGGACGCGACGAGGCGGTGATGCGTGAATACGGCATTGAGCCGATCGACCTGGTCGTGGTCAATCTCTATCCCTTCGAGCAGAGCGTGGCGCGCCCCGATTGCACGTTCGCGCAGGCGCTCGAGCAGATCGACATCGGCGGTCCGACCTTGCTGCGGGCGGCGGCCAAGAACCACGTCGACGTCGCGGTGGTCGTCGATCCCGCCGACTACGCGGTGGTCCTGGAGGAGATGCGCGCGAACGGCGGGGCGCTGACGCCGGCCACGCGCCGGCGCCTGGCGGGCACCGCCTTCGCGCACACCGCGCGCTACGACCGGGCGATCACGGACTACCTGGGCGGTACGTCCGCCGCCGACGCCGGGCCCGGCGAATTCCCGGCCGAGCTGCGCCTGGAGTTCGTAAAGCTACAGGACATGCGCTACGGCGAGAACCCGCACCAGCGCGCGGCCTTCTACCGCGAGCCGGGCGCCGGCGGCGGGGCGTCGGTGGCCACCGCCCGCCAGCTTCAGGGCAAGGCGCTCTCCTACAACAACGTGGCCGACACCGACGCGGCGTTGGAGTGCGTCAAGTCGTTCTCCGAATGCGCCTGCGTGATCGTCAAGCACGCCAACCCGTGCGGCGTGGCGCTCGCGCCCGCCCCCCCGGCCGCCTACGAACGCGCCTATCGGACCGACCCCACCTCGGCGTTCGGCGGCATCATCGCCTTCAATCGCGCGCTCGACGGCGACACCGCGCAGGCTATCGTCTCGCGCCGGTTCGTGGAAGTGATCGTGGCCCCCGAGATTACCGAGGCGGCACGGCAGGCCCTGCGCGCCAAGCCCAACGTGCGTGTGCTCGTCTGCGGGCCGCTGTCCGATGAGGAGGCGGCCGCCGCCCTGGACTTCAAGCGCGTCGTCGGCGGGCTGCTGGTGCAGGAGCGCGACATCGGGCGCGTGGGCGGCGCGGATCTCAAGGTGGTCACCCGCCGCGCCCCGAGCCCCGCCGAGTTGCAGGACCTGCTCTTCGCGTGGCGCGTGGCGAAGTTCGTCAAGTCCAACGCCATCGTCTACGCGCGCGACGGGCGGACCATCGGCGTCGGCGCCGGACAGATGAGCCGTGTGGTCTCGGCACGCATCGCCGCGCTCAAGGCGGCCGACGAGGGCCTCGAGGTGGCCGGTTCGGTGATGGCCTCCGACGCCTTCTTCCCGTTCCGCGACGGCCTCGACGCCGCGCACGCCGCGGGTATCCGCGCGGTCGTCCAACCCGGCGGGTCGATGCGCGACGCCGAAGTGATCGCCGCCGCCGACGAGCACGACATGGCGATGGTATTCACCGGCATGCGTCACTTCCGCCACTGATCCTTTCGCCACCCTCCCCGGTAGGGCGCGATGAGCAACGTGAAATCATATCATTGCAGGTTTACCGTCGGGCGGCGCCGGCCGTGATCGCAACCGACGGCACGCCCGTCATCGGCATCGACGTCGGCTCGACCACGGTCAAGTGCACGGTCCTCGACCCGGCCACGCTGGCCATCCGCTGGTCGCGCTACCGGCGCCACGATACCCGCCAGGCGCAGGCGTTGGTACAGATGCTCGAGGCGGCCGAAGCGGAATTTCCCGAGCTGGCGCAGGGCATGGGCCAGGCCTTCATCACCGGTTCCGGCGCCGGGCCGCTGGCCGAGGCCGTCGGCGCGCGTTTCGTGCAGGAGGTCAACGCCGTCACCCTGGCGGTGGAACAACTGCACCCCGAGGTGCGCAGCGTCATCGAGTTGGGCGGGCAGGACGCCAAGATCATCCTGTTCCAGGACGACCCGGGCGGCGGGGCGCGCCGGGTCATCACCTCCATGAACGACAAGTGCGCCTCCGGCACCGGCGCGACGATCGACAAGTGCCTGCTGAAGACCGGCTTGTCGCGCGCGGCGCTGACGGAACTGCGCTTCGACCCCGAGCGGCTGCACCCCGTCGCCGCCAAGTGCGGGGTGTTCGCCGAGACCGACATCGTCAATCTGATCAAGGCCGGGGTGCCGCCGGGGGAAGTGATGAACTCGCTGGCCGACGCCATCGTGATGCAAAACCTGTCGGTGCTGACCCGCGGAAACACCCTGCAGGCGCAGGTGCTGCTGCTGGGCGGGCCGAACGCCTACCTGCCGTTTCTGCAGGCGGCCTGGCGCCTGCGCATCCCGCAGACCTGGGCGGAGCGGGGTTATACACCACCCGGCGACGCGCGCCCGCAAGCCTGCATCCGGGTGCCGGACAACGCCCAGTACTACGCCGCCTTCGGCGCCGTGGTGTTCGGCGTGCAGGTCGCCGGCGAGCCGCTGGCCTATCGCGGCGCCGAGGGCCTACGCGCGTTCATCCGCGACGACCGCCGGGCGCGGCTGGGTGAGGCGGCCGGGCCGGGCCTGCTCGCCGAGGGCGAGGACCTGGAGGACTTCCGGCGGCACTATCAGGTGCCGGTCTTCCACCCGCCCGCGCTGCCGACCGGTACCCGTGTGCGCGCCTATATCGGCTTGGACGGCGGCTCCACCAGCTCCAAGGCGGTGCTGATCGACGAGCAGGGCGAGTTGCTGTTCAAGGCCTATCGCCTGTCCCAGGGCAATCCCATCGACGATACCAAGGGCCTGCTGGCCGAGTTGCGCGACCAGGTGCTGGGCCGCGGTTGCACTCTCGAGGTGCTCGGCTTCGGCGCCACCGGTTATGCCGCCGATGTGCTGGACCAGGCGCTGCAGGCCGATGCCAACATCGTCGAGACCGTGGCCCACATGATGAGCGCGCAGCGCTACTGCGGCGAGGACGTGGACGTGATCTGCGACATCGGCGGCCAGGACATCAAGGTGCTGTTCCTGCAGAACGGGGTCATCAAGAGCTTTCGCCTTTCCAACCAGTGTTCCGCCGGCAACGGGATGCTGCTGCAGGCGATGGCCGACCAGTTCGGCGTGGCCCTGCGCGACTTCGCCGACGTCGCCTTCCAGGCGCGCCTGGCGCCGCGTTTTTCCTACGGCTGTGCGGTGTTCCTGGACGCCGACCGGGTCAATTTTCAAAAGGAGGGTTTTTCGCGCGAGGAGTTGTTCGCCGGCCTGGCGCAGGTGCTGCCGAAAAATATCTGGCAGTACGTGGTGCAGATCCCGCGGCTGGCCGAACTCGGCCGCAAGTTCGTTCTGCAAGGCGGCACCCAGTACAACCTGGCGGCGGTCAAGGCCCAGGTGGACTACATCCGGGCGCGCGTTCCGGGGGCCGAGGTGCGGGTGCATCCGCATTGCGGCGAGGCCGGCGCCATCGGCGCCGCCCTGGAGGCGCGACAGCGGGTCGTGCAGCGCGGCCGGTCCCGCTTCATCGGCCTGGAGGCGGCGATTCATCTCGAATACACCGCCCGTACCGACGCGAGCACCCGCTGCGGTTTCTGCGACAATCACTGCACGCGGACCTTCATCGACACCCGCACGCCGCAAGGCGCCACCAGCCGCTACATCGCCGGGTTTTCCTGCGAGAAGGGCACGGTCGAGTCCAAGCAGGCGGTGGTGACGCTCAACCAGGCGCGCAAGCGCCTCAAGTCGCGCTATCCGAACCTGGTCGATTACGAGACCCATGCGGTATTCCGGCACCGCTATCGCCCGGCGCCGTTGCCGGACGCCGGACGCCCGGTCGACGACGAGGTGGTGAGCCGAATTTGGTTCGGATGCGGCCCGGTGCACCGGCGTCCGGTGCACCGGGCCTTCGTGCGCAGCACCGACGCGGCCCGCGCCCGCCGCGCCGAACTGCGCATCGGCATCCCGCGCGTCCTCAACCACTATATGGTGGCGCCTTTCCTGCGCACCTACCTGGAGAGCCTGGGTGTCGGCTCGCGCAACATCGTGTTCTCCGACGCAAGCTCGGAAGACCTGTGGCGCGAGAGCGGCAAGTACGGCTCGGTCGACCCCTGTTTTCCCGCCAAGGTCACGCTGGCCCACATCCACCAGTTGCTGCACGCCAAGCAGGCGCGCCGGCCGTTGGACGCGATCTGGCTCCCCTGCATCACCCATACGGCGAGCTTCCTGTCCCATATCCTGGGCTCCAGTACCTGCCCGGTGCTGGCCGGCACACCCAAGGTGGCGCGTGCGGCCTTCACCAAGGAGCGCGACCGGTTCGCCGTCGCCGGCGTGGACTTCATCGACCGGGCGCTCAACTTCGAGTTGCCGTCGTTGTTGCGCCGGCAACTGTTCGAGACCTGGGGCGAGCGTCTGGGTATCACCGCGGACGAGAATGACTGGGCCTGCGAACAGGGCCGGGCGGCCATGGCCGCCTGCAATCACGATCTGCAGGCGCGCGGGCGCGCGCTTCTGGATCAAGCACTTCGTGATAACCGCTTGGTGCTGTTGATGCTGGGACGTCCCTACCACGACGATCCGGGCATCAATCACGAGGTGCTCGAGGAGTTTCAGGCGCTGGGGTATCCGGTACTGTCGCTGCGCGCCATTCCCAAGGACCCGGCCTGGCTGGAACCGCTGTTCCGGGACGATCTGCGTAGCGGCCGGATTGCCGACGTGTTCGATATCCGCGACGTGTGGCCGGAGAACTACTCGGTCAACAGCGCGCAGAAGGTGTGGGCGGCGAAGTTCGCCGCGCGTCACTCCCACGTCGCGGTGCTCGACCTGTCGAGTTTCAAGTGCGGCCAGGATGCCCCCACCTACGGGCTGATCGACAAGATCCTCGCCACCAGCCGGACGCCGTTTCTGACCCTGCACGACCTGGACGCCAACAAGCCCGGCGGCAGCATCAAGATCCGCGTCCGGACCTTCGCCTATGCCCTGGAGCGCTACTGGCGGCAGTTGGCGTCGGGCGGCGGCGAGGAGGTTGCCGTTCCGCGCCATACCGCCGGCGGCTGAGAGTAAGGAGGTGCTATGCAAGCGGTAGCTCAGTGGCACGACCCCAATCCCCGTACCTTCAGCAAGGCCCGGCGCGGGTGCACCACCCTGCTGTTCGGTGGTCTGACCGCCATGCACGACGCCTTGATCGAAGCCGCGCTCTCGGCGCTCGGCTACCGCCCGCAGGCCCTGCCGTGCCCGGACCGGAGCGCACTGCAGTGCGGCAAGGAGTTCGGCAATCGCGGCCAGTGCAACCCGACCTATTTCACCGTCGGCAACCTGATCAAACACCTCATCCACCTGCGCGACGTCGAGGGACTGAGCCGCGAGCAGATCGTCGACGACTACCTGTTCGTTACCGCCGGCGCCTGCGGACCCTGCCGTTTCGGCATGTATGTGACCGAATACCGCAAGGCGCTGCGCGACGCCGGCTTCGAGGGTTTTCGTGTATTGCTGTTCGAGAACGCCGGCCGCCTGCAACAGGGCGAGGCCGATACCGGCCTGGGGTTGACGCCCGGCTTTTTCATCGCGCTGCTCAAGGCCGCCATGCTCGGCGACGTGGTCAACGCCATGGGTTATCGCATCCGTCCCTATGAGGTCGTGGCGGGCAGCACCGACGCGGCGCTCACGGAATGCCGGACGCTGCTCTGTGCCGCCTTGCGCGAACGCCGCAGTGTACGGCGCGCCCTGCGACAGTGCCGCCGGCGGTTGGCGGGCGTACCGGTCGACCGCCTGCAACCCAAGCCGAAGGTCTCCATTGTCGGAGAGTTCTGGGCCATGACCACCGAAGGCGAGGGCAACTACCAGTTGCAGCGCTTTCTCGAGGCCGAAGGCGCCGAGTGCGAGGTGCAGGCGGTGGTGAGCTGGGTGCTGTACAGCCTTTGGGAAGCCGCCTACGACACGCGCGAGCGCATGCTGCTGCGCAACGAGCGGCCCACCGGGCGCCGGCGCTGGGAGTTCGCGCCGCTGCGAAAGCTGCTGTTGCTACGACTGGGGCGTGTTGTACTGCACCGTTATTTCTACCACTACGCGCGTCACATCGGCTTGGCCGGCTACCACCTGCCCGACATGGACGAACTGGCGCGTATCGGCCACGATTACTACGCCAACGAGCTGCGCGGCGGCGAGGGCCACATGGAGGTGGCCAAGCTGATTCAGGGGGTGACCCAACAGAAGGTGCACCTGACCCTGAGCGTCAAGCCGTTCGGCTGCATGCCGTCTTCCGGCGTCTCCGACGGCGTGCAGTCGCTGGTGATCGCCCGCTACCCGGAGGCCAACTTCCTCGCCGTCGAAACCACCGGCGACGGCGCGGTGAACGTGCACAGCCGGGTACAGATGGCGTTGTTCCGGGCACGGCGAAAGGCCGAGGATGAATACCGGGCCGCACTACAGACCACCGGCATCGACGACGGACGGGCGAGCGCCCGGCTGGCCGCGCGGCGTCGCTGCCGCCAAGCCACCCACTACCCCCCGCACCGCGTCGCCGGCACGGCGGCGAACCTGTTATATGAACTGGCACGGCGGCCGTGAGGTTCAAGGGAGTTTCAAGGGGCACGGTAAATTTGTTCTCGCTCAAGATCCCATATGGAAGGCAGGGTTTGAGTTTTGGGTCATCCGCAGGTAGTCGAAGACGCGACGGGTGCAGAAGCCGAGTTTACGCATCATTTCGG